>JBCCBN010000079.1:0-12658 GCA_039034035.1 Pseudomonadota bacterium | reverse complement strand
GCAATTCTCGACGCCATGAATTGGCTCGGCCTCGCGCCGGACGAACCGCCCGTTTTCCAATCAGCCCAGGCTGAACGCCATGTGGCCGTTGCCGAGGCGCTGGTGTCCCGCGGCGCCGCGTTCCGCTGCTATGCCACGCCAGAAGAGCTGCAAGCGCGTCGGGACGACGGGGAAGCCAAGCGCCAGGCCGCCAAGGACGAAACCCGGCCGCAGGCCGAACGTGACCAGTTGCGGGCCGACGCTGACGCTTTGCTGGCGCCCTACCGCTCGCCCTGGCGCGAAGGCGGCGCGCCCCCTGCCCCCGATGCGCCCTATACTATTCGGTTGCGCGCACCAGATGCGGGCTCGCAGGTGCTAGACGATGCAGTGCAGGGCCGGATCGAGATCCAGTCCCGGGAGCTGGATGACCTGATCCTGCTGCGCGCCGATGGCAGCCCGACCTATATGCTGGCGGTCGTGGTCGATGACCATGACATGGGCGTGACGCATGTGGTGCGCGGGGACGATCATTTGCGTAACGCATTCCGCCAGCGGCCGATTATCGAGGCGATGGACTGGCCGGTGCCGGTTTACGGCCATGTGCCGATGATCCATGGCGCCGATGGTACGAAGCTCTCCAAACGGCACGGCGCGCTGTCCACGCTGGTCTACCGCGACATGGGCTACTTGCCCGAAGCGATGCGGGCATACCTGTTGAGGCTAGGCTGGAGCCAGGGCGATCAGGAGATTTTCACGGATAAAGAGGCAGCAGCCGCGTTTTCCCTGGACGGCATCAACAAGGCGCCGGCGCGTCTGGACCTGGAAAAGCTGGACACGGTGAATAGCCATTTCTTGCGCATGTGCGAAGAAGACCGGCTGATGGCTCTCCTGACCCCCTATTGGGAGGCCGCCGGACCGCTCACGGGCGATCACAAGACTGCAGTTTCCCGCGCATTGCCCCATATGAGGGACCGTGGAGCGACCCTGCCAGCCCTGGCTGAAAGCTTTGTATTCATTACAGCGCCGCGCCCGTTCCAGTTGAACAAGAAGGCGCGCAAAGCGCTGAAGGGCGATGGCTTGCGCCAACTGGCTGCACTGCGTACATTGCTCGCAGAGATTCAGCCGTTCGACGCAGATTTGATCGCCAGATCGATCGAGGAATACTGCGACGCACAAAACGTCTCCATGGGCGCCGTCGGCCCCGCGCTGAGGGCCGCCGCAACGGGCGGGCACCCGGCGCCGGAGTTGGCCAGCGTGCTGGCGTGGCTCGGGCAGGCAGAAGTTCTGTCCAGGATCGATGAACAATTGGCCAGCGCCGATCCTGGCGCCGGCGACGCATAACTGGCCTCACCGCCGGATAACACAGTAGCAAGGGGCTCTCGTACCGTGGAAAGCAATATGGTCGAAAAAGGCAAGGCGAAGCTGAACGTCAATGGGAAGGCCATCGAGCTCCCGGTCCTCTCCGGCACGGAAGGCCCCGATGTGATCGATGTGCGCACCCTCTACGCGCAAACCGGGACATTCACTATCGATCCGGGCTTCACATCGACTGCGAGCTGCGAAAGCCAGATCACGTTCATTGAAGGTGAAGAAGGCCGTTTGCTACACCGGGGATACCCAATCGAGCAACTTGCCGAGCAATCGGGCTTCCTGGAGGTCTGCTATCTGCTGCTCTATGGCGAACTGCCGACCCAAAGCCAGTTCAGCGCCTTTGCGAATGAAGTCACCCAGCACACCATGCTGCACACGCAGATGGACAGCTTCTTCGACGGGTTTCGCCGGGACAGCCACCCAATGGCGATGTTCACCGGCATCGTTGGCGGGATCGCATCGTTCTATCCCAGCGCCATGGACAGTTCCGACCCCGAGGAGCGGCGCCTCGCCTCGATCCGCCTGATCGCGAAGATGCCGACGATTGCGGCCCGGATCTACAAGTACAATATCGGCCAACCCTTTGTGCAACCGCGCAACGAACTGGGATATGCCGAGAATTTCCTCCGCATGTCCTTTTCGGTGCCCGCCGAGGATTACGTGCCCTCGCCGACTTTCTCGCGGGCGATGAACCGGCTTTTGATCCTGCAGGCCGACCATGAACAGAACGCCTCGACGTCGACGGTGCGACTGGCAGGGTCTTCCGGGGCTCATCCCTACGCTGCGATCGCAGCGGGCATTGCGTGCTTGTGGGGACCCGCCCATGGCGGCGCCAATGAGGCGGCGCTGAATATGCTGCGCGAAATCGGGAGCGTGGACCGAATTCCTGAATACATTGCCCGGGCGAAGGACAAGGACGATCCATTCCGCCTGATGGGCTTCGGCCACCGGGTTTACAAGAACTACGACCCCCGCGCGAAGGTGATGCAGAAAACCGTGCACGAGTTGATGAGTGAACTGGATGTTGGGCGTAATCCAACGCTGCAGGTCGCGGTCGAGCTTGAGCGGATCGCGCTGGAGGACGAATACTTCGTCGAGAAGAAGCTCTATCCGAATGTGGATTTCTATTCGGGCATTGCCATGGATGCCCTCGGCTTTCCGACCAACATGTTCACCGTGCTGTTCGCCGTCGCCCGGACGGTGGGTTGGGTCGCCCAACTCAACGAGATGATCGAGGACCCGAACCAGCGGATCGGCCGGCCGCGCCAGCTCTACACCGGCGCTGCTCAGCGCGACTTCGTCGAGATTTCGGAACGCTGAGCGGGATTTTGCTGGCTTTCGCCATGTAGAAGCATGACGCCAGGGTCTGCCGCTCTCAAAGCCTGCTTTAGGCGCTGCTAACCGGTAGGGCGAGAATGGCATCGGCTGCGAGCTCTGCGGCGGGCGCTTCGCCATAGCCCATCAGGCCGAGCGCATCGTCCTGGGCTGCGATTTGTGCGGCGGCGGCGGCCGGGTCTTTCAGCAGGGCGATGGCCGCGCCGGCCAGCCGTTCAGGCGTGAAGCGGGTCTGCACGAATTCCGGCACGATCTCGGTGTCTCCCGCCGCGATGTTGAGCAGGGTGATATGAGTGTGCCGGTAGAGCAGGAAGCGGGCGATGGCCCAGGTGATCCACCCGACCTTGTAGCCGACAATCATCGGTCTCCGCTGGACCGCCAGTTCGCTGGTCACAGTGCCCGAACAGGCAAGCGCCAGGGTGGCCGCGGCCATGGCGTCATAGCGGTCCTCGCCCGCATCGATGATGCGGAGCCCTGGTGTGGCGCCAAACCGGGCGCGGAAATCATCGGCAACACTCGCAGCGGGAATGGCGACGAGTTCCGCATCTGGCACCTGCGTTCGAACCTCCAACGCGGCGTCCACAAGGACAGGCGCGACCCGCTTGATTTCGCTGGCCCGGCTGCCGGGCAGGACCAGCACGAGCGGCACATCTAAGGGGATACCATGGGCTGCGCAGAAAGCGGGACCGTCTCCAGGCTGGGTGCGCGAGAGGGCGGGTGCACCGATCACGGTCACCGGCAGGCCTGTAGAAACATAAAGCGGCGGTTCCATCTCGGTCATGGCGAGGAGGTGATCATATGCCTGCGCAACGGTCTTCACCCGGCCAGGACGGGTCGCCCAGACCTGGGGGCCGATCAGTTTGACCAGCCGGATATGCGGGGCGCGGGCGCGAACGGCATCGGCGAGCCGGATCGTGAAACCCCAACTGTCGATCAGGACGGCGATTTCAGGATCAAAGGCAATGATCGCATCGGCGGCGTCAGCGACCAGGCGCTTCACATCGCTATAGGCGCGGAGCCCTTCGACCAATCCGAGCACGGACAGGGGCGCGATGTCGATAGGGCTTTCGACGCCGGCCGCTTTCATTTCCGCGCCGCCAATACCCGCAAGCTTGAGCGACGGATCGCGCGTACGGAGGGCCTCGATGAGTTCGCGCCCGAGAAGGTCGCCAGACGCCTCGGCGGCCGTGATGTGGATCTTCATGCCTGGCGCCCACCATCCGGCACGGGGTCGACCGCCAGGACGAAAATGCCGAGATCGCGCGCCAGCATCTGCACGCGCTCGCGCTCCAGAATGAGTGCCCCACCCGCTTCCAACGCGATACCTGCAAGGCCAGCGGCGGCAGCCCCTTCAAGGGTGGCTGGACCGATGGTCGGCAAGTCGATCCGGCGCTCTTGTATCGGCTTGGGCGCCTTGGCGAGAACCCCGCGGGGCCGGTCCGATGTGCCGCGAATTTCTTCGGGCAGCGCGGCACAGCGGGCCAGCATCTGGTCTGTCCCTTCCTGGGCCTCCACCGCCAGCACCAGGCCGTCGCAGACGATGCAGCCCTGGCCAATGTCCAGCCAGCCCATCTCCCGGGCGATGCCAAGAGCGGTTTCGGCGTCGGCCTGTGCGCTTGCGTCGGGAGCCGGCCCGGCGAGGAGGCCAGCGTCCAGGCTGAGATCGCTGTTGGCTTCTTCCGCTGCAAGCACGTTGAAGCCCTCCGCTTCGAACACGCCAACCATCACCCTGAGCAGCGCGTCATCCCCCTTGCGGGCGGCCATCAGGACCTTGGGCATCAGTTTGACGGCGCGGAAGTCGAGCTTGAGGGCTGAGAAGTCCGGCCGCTTGACGATGCCGGCGAAGACAAGATCTTCGCAGCCAGCCTCCTTCAGCAGGGCAATCTGGCGCCCGACCTCGCCATAGCCGACCACAGCGCCGGGATAGGCTGAAAGGCGCGGCTCCTCGAACCCGGCAATCCGCAGGATGTAGACGGGGGCACCACGTGCTGCCCGCTGCCCTGCGATCGAGACCGGCAGGTCGCCGAGCCCCGCAATTATCCCGAGAGGTGCTTGGGTCATGGGCGGTCTGGAAAGCACAGGGGGCGAGGCCGGTCCATCTCGATGAAGGCGATAATTTGCATGACGTCTTCATCACCGGCGAACTCGGCCTTTGCGCTCGCGACGCGCTCGACGAAAGGTTGCTCGCCGGTGAACAGGGCTACATAGGCCCGGCGCATGGCGCGAATGCGCGTCCGGCTGAACCCGCGGCGGAGGAGCCCCTTCACATTCAGACCGGTCAAGGCTGCCCGGTTACCGACCACCGCGCCATAGGGGATCACATCGCCGACAAGGATTGCACCACCGCCAATGAAGGCGTGGGCGCCGACACGGGTAAATTGGTGCGTGGCAGAATAGCCGCCGACCCAGACATGGTCGCCAAGGGAGACATGGCCGGCCAGTCCCGCTCCGCTGGCAATGACGCAATGGTCGCCGATCTGGCAGTCATGGCCGATATGGACATTGGTCATAAAGTAGCAGTCAGACCCAATGCGGGTCACCCCTGAATGGGAGGGGCTGCCGGTGTGGGCGCTAGCGTTTTCGCGGAAAACAGTGCGGTCACCAATCTCTAGGCGAGAGGTCTCGTCGGGCGTGTATCCGATGGTCTGGGGCCCACCGCCGATCACCGCATGGGGGTGGATCTCGCAATCGGCCCCGATCTTTGTGTGCCCGATGATGGTGGCACGGGGGAACACTTGGGTGCGGTCGCCAATCACCACATTCGCGCCGACATGGCAGAACGGGCCGATGGTGACGGAGCGTCCCAATTCCGCTCCGCGTTCGACATTCGCAAGGGGGTGGATGGTGGCGGTCACCCGGGCTTTTTCTTCGGTGCGACCTGTTTCTGAAGCCAGGCAGTTTCGCGCATCCATAGTCGGATAGGCTTGCCCGGCGTACCGCCCCAGGTTTCGCCATCGGGGACATCGCGGAACACACCGGTGGAGGCGGCGAGGTTGGCGCCGGCGCCGATGCGGACATGGTCGGCCACACCGGCCCGGCCACCGAGCATGGCACCGTCGCCGATGGTGACGCTGCCTGAGACACCGGCAAACGCGGCGATGATAACGTTTCGTCCGATCTGGGCGTTGTGGGCAATCTGGCAGAAATTATCGATCTTGGTGTACTCGCCGATCACGGTATCGTCGAAGGCGCCCCGGTCAACGCAGGTGTTGGCCCCGAGGCTGACATGGTCCTGCAGGATGGCGCGGCCGAAATGGGGAATGTCCTGGGCGCCGGCCTCGCCGGGCATGATGCCGAAACCGGCTTCGCCGATGCGCACGCCCGCTGAAGCCGTGACATGGTTGCCAATGAGCGCGCATTGTATCGACACGGTGGCGCCGATCCGGCAGTCGGTCCCGATCTGCACACCCGGGCCGACAACCGAATTGGGCCCGATCACGGTGCGAGCCCCGATGGCAGCGCCGGATCCGATCACGACGCCCGGGCCCAGCACCGCGTCGGGATGGACGCTCGCTGTCTCTGCTATGACGGTGGGTTGCGCGCCGAATGTCCGCAGGTGGAAGCGAGCCGCCGCGGTCGCAAACAGTACCCGGCGCGGATCGGCATGGACCAGCGCGGCTACCCCATCGGGCAGTGCGCTCGCCTGGCTCTCAGTGATGAAGCAACCGGCCGCCTGGGCCGAAATCCCGGCCATGTCCTTCTCATGACCTTCGAAGAAGCAGACGTCACCGGCAATGGCGGTGTTGGCCGCCCCGACACCGGTAACGACTGCACCGCTGTCTCCGAGACATTGAGCGCCCGCCGCTTCCGCCCAGTCGCCCAGCGTCGCAGCCCCTGCCGACGCGTAGAACCTGGGATCGATAGCCATGGCGGGCCCCCTGTTTCGCTCCGGCCTACTGGTTGGCAGGTGCCGATTGCGGCAACCGCTCGCGGGTCACTGATATGGTCGGTGTGGAGGCGTCAAGCTTGGAGATCACCTTGGCAGTCACGTCAACGGCATCGCCGGCCAACACGACCTGGCTGGCGTCGAGGATCACATCGGCGCTCTCTTCAGCCATGACCTGGTCCAGGACCGGGCGGATGGCGTCACGATAGGCCACGCTGGCCTTGCGCGTGGTCATCCGCAACTCGGTGGCTCGCACATCCCGCTCCCGCGAGAGATTGGCCGCCTGGGCTTGCAGGGCTTCACCCTCTTGACGCAGGGCCGCGTCGGCCTGGGCCGCTTCCGGCGTGATGTTCGCCACCTTGGCCTGTAGCGCAGACTGGGCCGACTGGAACGCGGTGGCCATCGGCGCCATCTCGTTCTGCATCTGGGTTTCGATCGTGCTCAGGGCTGAGCGCAGGCTCTGGCCCGCCTTGCTTTCGGCCTCAATGCGCGCCTGGTCGATCACGACGATCTTGGTCTGGGCGAATGCCACGGGCGCTGTGACCGCGAGCGCGACAAGCATCGCCATCGCAGCGGTCAACCGCTTCATGTTCAACATAGCTATCTCCTGGGGGCTAGAAACGTAGTGCGTTAGAAACTCGTGGACGTCGAGAACCGGAACGATTGGGTCCGGTCATACTCCTCGCGGCGAATAATCTGCGAGAAGTCGAAACGAATAGGGCCAAAAGGTGACCGCCAGAAGACACTGAGGCCTGTGGACGCACGGAGACCGAGCCCATCATCAATGAAAATCACGTCAGTGGTGCCGTCTGAGTTTTCTTGGACCTGGTTGAGTCCACCGGCACCATTGCGGCGCGCCCGGTCGTCAAGCTCACCCAATGAACCGGCCTCGATGAAGAGCGACGTGCGGATGCCGTACTCTTCGGGGAGGAAGTTCGGGACTTCAAGTTCCGCGGTCCCTTGGTAGTAGGCATTCCCGCCCTGGGCGCGGCCGCGGAAGAACTGGACTTCGTTGCCGTCCGCATCGAACCGCCGGACGATTTGGCGCGGGCCCAGGCCAGCGACATCGAAGCCGCGGAATGAAGTGCCCCCGCGGAAGAAACGGTTATTGATGCGAACGATATCATCATCGCCATAGGCCGAAATGTAGCCGCCAGACAGGCGGGTGCTGAGGCGGAGCCCGCCCCATAGGCCTTGATACCAGGCGCCGGTGGCTTCGGTTTCGAGATACTGCACATCGCCGCCCAGTCCCGCCACGTCCTGACTGAAGCTGAGGTCGAACCCGCCGGTGGGTGTGATCGGATCGTTCCGCCTGTCCCAGTTGAAGGTGTAGCCGAGGATCGACGACAAACCACGCTCTTCACAGTTGGGGTCACGGCCAAGCATGACCCGGTCATCACAGGCTTCGACCACGAATTGGGTCGCTGGATCGGTGATGATTGCATCCGTCACACGCGAGCCAAACGCGGTCGGAATGACGGTGCCGTTCTCATCGATCAACACGTTGCCGGCAAGGGTGAGCTGGTCGCTCTGAAGGCGGTAGCGGAGGCCAAGATTGGTGCGCTCGGTGAGCGGGAATCCGACCCGGACACCGGCACCGATGGTTTCGCTTTCGAAATCGGCGAAGTCGAGAAAGTCGGTCCGGGTTGCAAACAGGTCGACCCCGGCCGCGAGGTTGCGGTCGAGGAAGCGCGGCTCGGTGAAGCGCAGATCCACGGTCTGGCGGGTGTCGGACAGGGACAGGCGGCCGATGGCTGACTGGCCGGCTCCGCGCAGGTTCCGCTGGACCACCGAAAAGTCGAGGAGGAAGTTCTCCACTGATGAGAAACCAGCCGCGAAGGAGAGCTCGCCGGTGGGCTGTTCTTCAACCGACACCTCGACAACGGTCCGGTCAGCGGTCGATCCCGGCGTTTCGGCCAGTTCTACTTCGCCGAAAAAGCCCAGGGCCCGCACGCGGTTGCGCGACCGGTCGAGCAGGACCCGGTTGAACGCATCGCCTTCGGCAAACCGCAATTCGCGCCGGATCACCCGGTCGAGGGTTCGTGTATTGCCGACAATATCGATCCGCTCGACATAGACGCGAGGGCCTTCATCGATGGCGAAGACCACATCGACCGTGTTCGTTTCGGGATTGGCTTCAATCTGGGGCCGGATATCGACAAAAGCGTAGCCCGACACGCCGGCGGCAAAGGTCAGCGCATCGATCGTGTCCTCAATACGATTGCCGCGATAAAGCTCGCCTGCGGTGATCGGAATGGCGCGGGTCAACCGGTCGGCATCGAGCTTGTCGAGAGCGGTTTCGACGCGGACATCTCCGAAGCTGTATTGCTCGCCCTCTTCGACGGTGAAGGTGATGTAGAAATCTTCCCGGTCGGGCGTCAGGTCGGCGACAGCGGAGACGACGCGGAAATCGTAATAGCCATTGTTCTGGTAGAATTGACGGAGCTGCTCGCGGTCAAACTCCAGGCGGCCGGGGTCATAATTGTCGTTCGAGCTGAAAAAGCGCCACAGACGGCTCTGCTTGGTGACCAGCTCCCCGCGCAGGCGACTGTCGGAATACTCCTCATTGCCGATGAAATTAATCGCCCGCACGCCGGTGACGGGGCCTTCAGTCATCTTGAAGATCAGGTCGACGCGGTTTTGGTCGAGCGGCTTGTACTCGGGCTCGACCGTCGCGGAGAACCGACCCGACTGGCGATAGAGTTCCAAGATTCGCTGGACATCGGCCTGGACGCGGGCGGCGGTGAAGATGCCCCGGGGCGCGGCCTGGATCTCTTCGCGGAACTTCTCGTCGTCAAGCGCCCGGTTCCCCTCGAACAGGACGCGGTTGATGATCGGGTTTTCGACAACGCGGACAACAAGATCCGGTCCGCGCCGATCGATTGCCACATCGGTGAACAGACCGGTTGCAAACAGTGTCTTCAGCGAGAGGTCGATGCGCTGGCTGTCAAAAGCGTCACCGGGCTCGAGCAGGAGGTAGGACAGGACCGTCCGCGCCTCGATCCGGCGGTTTCCTTCCACCTCGATCGAGCGAATGGTGCCGGCCAATGCATCTTCCTGGGCCATAGCAGCGCCCCCGCCCCCAAGGTTGGGAGCCAGAACAAATGCCGTGGCAAGCGCTGTCGCTGACAGGATAGACCGCATACTCAACCCTCTTCCGCTTTCTGGCGAAACGCTTGGCGCGTCAGGCTCAACCGTTGCTGGACGCAAACACGCCGGTTTCGACAATGTCGCCCCAGGTCACAAAGGCGGCAATTCCAATCAGGAGCACCAATCCAACCGTTAGGCTCGCCTCCTGTACTTTCTCTGGCACAGCTTTGCCAGCGATCGCTTCATATGCATTGAAAACGAGATGTCCCCCATCAAGCACGGGCAGCGGCAAAAGGTTGAACAGGCCAATGCCCACAGACACCAACGCACATATCTGCAGGATGAACAGCGTGCCGGTCAAAAGCCGTTGGCCGACACTGAGATGATCGGCGCCGATGGTCTGGGTCACCACTCGCCGGGTCACATCGCCAATACCGACGGGCCCGGAGAGCTGGTTCAGCGGCTCCTTCCCTGTAACGATACGGCCCAGTAGCTTCACCGAAAGGTCGACCGTGGCGCCGGTTTCGCGGACCCCGGCCAAGAGCGCTGTTGCCGGGTTGTGGCGGACGGTGGGCTGGGCTTCGACGGCGAGTCCGACACCGATCGTTCCCTGCGGTTGCTGCTGGCCGATACCATTGTCGCGTACGACCCGCTCCGGCACCACTACGAGATCGATTGGGGTGCCACCCCGATCGATCGTGAGCGGCAAGTTGCGGCCCGAGCCAAGCTGGATCGGAACGAGCAGGGAGCGCGTATTCTCGACCACGTCGCCGTCAATCGTCAGGAACACATCGCCAGGCAGGAGACCTGCTGCAGCGGCCGGGCTGTCTTCGTTCACCGATGCGACGGAAATCGCCTGGCGGGACTCGCCGTTGACAAGAAAGATCACCGAAAAGATGCCAATGGCCAGTAGGAAGTTCGCAAATGGCCCGGCGAGAAAGATCAAGGACCGGGCACCGAGCCCGACCTCGCTGATCGCCATGCCCTGGGGTGGATTGGGCATTTCCGAGAAGTGCTCAGGCTTGGCGACAAAGGCCACGAACCCGCCAAAAGGGATGCGATTGATGCGCCAGCGCGTGCCGCGATTGTCCCGACGCTCGTAGAGAGGCTTGCCGAAGCCTACAGAGAAGCTTTCGGCGGCCGCGCCATACCAGCGCCCGACGAGGTAGTGGCCCAATTCATGGATCACCACGACGATACCGAGCATGAAGACGAGGCTGACAAGGAATAAGGGCCCTTGCGCAAGCAAACTATCCAATCGTCTTCCTCCTCATGCGCAATGGGTCGCGCCCTGACTTTCGCCTCTGCCAGCCGGCCCTGCCCTCAAGCGCCGGCCGCGCTTGTCAGCAGGCCTGTCGCCAGTCGGCGCCCCTCTCGGTCGAGGTACATCACCTCGTCCAGCGAGTCACAGACCATGCCGGCAAAATTTGTTTCGGCATAACGCTCAAGCACCTCGCCGACGACCCAACTTATGTCGAGAAAGCCACATTCGCCTGCGATAAAAGCAGCCACCGCTGCTTCATTAGCGCTATTTAACAGTGTAGCGGCCGCATTGCCGCTTCGACTGGCATGCCGGGCATAGCCGACGGCGGGAAAACGCGCGGCATCCACCGGCTCGAAGTGCAACTGACCGATCTGCGCCAGGTCCAGACGCTCGACCGCGGTCTCGACCCGGTCTGGCCAGGCCAGTGCATGGGCGATGGGTGTTCGCATGTCGGGCATGCCGAGTTGGGCCAGCACCGAGCCATCAATGAAGTGGGCCATGCCGTGGATGATGGACTGGGGATGGACCACCACATCGATCTGCTTTTCGTCGATGCCGAACAGGTAGCTTGCCTCGATGAATTCAAGCGCCTTGTTCATCAAGGTTGCGCTGTCGATCGAATTCTTGGGACCCATGTCCCAGTTCGGGTGTGCCTTGGCGAGCGCTGGGGTGGCGGCGGCAAGTGTGTCGTGATCGGCCGTGCGGAAAGGCCCGCCCGAGGCAGTGATGGTGAGCTTTTCAAGGGCGCGGCCATCCTGCCAGACCTGGAAGATCGCATTGTGCTCGGAATCTACCGGCAGGATCGTCGCACCGGCACGCCGGGCTTCGTCGAGGAGCAGCCGGCCGGCGCAGACAATCGCTTCCTTGTTCGCCAGCGCGACGGTGCGACCCGCCTGGACAGCGGCCAGGGTCGAGGCGAGGCCCGCCGACCCGCTGATCGCGGCGAGGAGTTTGTCGCACGGCATGAGGGCGGCTTCGACGATGGCCGCCTCGCCGCCAGCGGTCGCGATACCGCTGCCATCGAGGCGTTCAGCCAGCGCAGGCAACCGGCTCTCATCGGCGAGGACAGCGATCTGAGGTCGGACCCGGAGCGCTTGTTCAGCCAGTGCTTCGGCATTGCCATGGGCGACCAGCGCGGTGACCGTGAACGCCGGATCATCGGTTGGACGCGCCGCATTGGCGCGAGTGATCACGTCGAGCGCTGACAGGCCGATGGACCCGGTAGCGCCCATGATGGATATCGCGATGGGTTGGGTCATGCGGTTACGGATCGATCCCCTGTAGGCCAAGGGCTGCGACCAAACCCGGTGCCGCGGCCAAGATCAAGCCACCGGCGACGCAAACAGCGCCCAACCCATCCACCCGGTCCATGACGCCGCCATGACCGGGCACCAGCCCACTGGCGTCCTTGACGCCGAACCGGCGCTTGAGGGACGACTCCAGCAAGTCTCCGGCCTGTGCGATAACTGAAATCATCCCGCCGACGCAGACCCATGCCAATTGATCTCCCCCAACAAGGCCCGCAGCAATGGCCCCGCAGAGCATGCAACAGAAAACCGCCCCCAAGGCGCCGCTCCACGTCTTGTTCGGACTGCCGGGCGACAGCGCGGGACCACCAAAGCCGCGCCCGGCGAAATAGGCTGCCGAGTCCGATGCCCAGACAATGGCCATGAATATCAGTGCGGCTGCCTGGCCGTCCCAGGGGCCTTCCCGCAAAGCCAGGAGGCCTATGG
>JBCCBN010000078.1:0-12665 GCA_039034035.1 Pseudomonadota bacterium | reverse complement strand
TACCAATACCGCTCAACACCAACGAGATTTGATCCATGACCTTTCAATCGACCCATTGGACCTTTAAGATTTCATGCCGAAATCGATGCACTTCGTTTCTCTTCAGACCGGTCAGATCGCGAAACGTGGCCAGGTTTTCCACGCGTCGATTGATCACCATCCCGCGCGAATGGTAGGCGCCTAACCCGGTCATGTCGGCCTCTTTCGGTGTGTTGCCATGGGGAAAAGGTAAACGTTAACAGGGGCCTTTGTCGGGGACGGTGTGTTTTTTTGTTGAGCAATTACAAGGCTCAGCCCATGACTACGAATCAAGGGGTCGGGGGTTCGAATCCTCCTCGGACCGCCAGGTGATACTACACAACACGCGGAATCGGCGACCGGCGGTGGTCTTTCGGTTGACAGTTTTCGGTCGTGGCAATTCCGGCTCGCCTCGCTGATCGCGGCCCGGTGCCGAGCGGTGACGTCCTGGTCAGGCACATAGATTTCGAGGACGACGACCGGTCAGGCGCCTGCCGATACCGTCGCAGCGTACACGCCTCGTGCGATGGCGCGGGCCAGGGTGTTCGCAGCGCACTCGCCCAGGCGGGTGAGGGTCAGCGCGCGGGTTGCGTCGTCCACCGGCTGGGTGCCGGTGGCCAGGACGAATACGGTGTCGCCATCGAACGGCGCAAAGACGGGACGGATGGCCCGGGCAAAGCCGGCGAGCGCCATGTCCGCGATCCGCTGGCAATCGGACGGTGTGAGATCGGCATCGGTGGCGATGCAGGCGATTGTGGTGTTCTGGCCCGGTTGCGGGTTGACCTTGGCATCGCCCCAGTCTTCGGGGTTAGCGGCGTAATCTGATGGCGGCCGGCGGCCGCCGAATTCGCCATCGATCTCCATCGGCCATGCCCAGAACACGTCCGTGCCGGGCATGAAAACCGAACCGAAGCAATTGACCGCGGCAATGGCGCCCACAGTGAAGCCGTCGCTGGTTACGAGGCTGGCAGAGCCCAGGCCGCCGGGGTGCTGGCCAGCCCGCGCGCCGGCGCCCGCCCCGGTCGCACCCAGATCGAACTGGTCAGCGCCGCTTGCGAGGGCGGTGCGCCCCAGGTCTGGATAGGGTGGGGTTTCGCCCCAGGCCTTGTCGCCGCCATTGGCAAGGTCGTAGAGGATGGCGGCGGGCACGATGGGCGTTCGCGGCACGCCCGGCAGGTCGACCATGCCGAACCCTCGCCCGGCGGCGCCGAGGGCCGCGCAGACCCCATCGGCTGCGCCAAGGCCATAGGCGCTGCCGCCCGACAGCACCACCGCATCGACGCGCTGGACCAGACGGCCCGCGTCCAGGAGGTCGGTCTCCCGGGTTCCTGGCCCGCCTCCGGCCACAGCGACGGCTGCTGCTGCCGGCGTCTCGCACAGGATCACGCTGGTACCGGTACGGATCTGGGCGTTTTCGGCGTTCCCGACGGACACTCCGGCGACGTCGGTGATCAGATTGCGGGCACCGGGCCTGGCCATCGGTCGCTCCTTTTGTTTTCGCTGGGGCTTTTCTAGAGTGCATGGCAAAAGGTGGAAACGACTTTTGGCGCGCGGGTGGGAGCCGGGTTGTGCGGACCCACGCCGACGTGCGCTGCATGAGACCGAACAAGCGGAGACCGCAAGATGATTCATCGGACCTCGATCCTGGCAGTTGCGGCAAGCATCCTGCTCAGCGCCTGCGGCACCGACGCGGGCGAAGCGCCCGCATCACCGCCAGCGGAGACTGAAACTGTAGCACCAGCCTGGCCCCATGGGGCGATGGTGGCGGCGGCCGATGCCCGGGCAGTTGACGCTGGACTGGCTGTACTGGAAGCCGGCGGCCATGCCGTTGATGCGATGATCGCCGCCCATGCGGTGCTGGGCCTGGTGGAGCCACAAAGCTCCGGTATTGGTGGCGGCGCGTTTCTGATGGTGCATGAACGGGCGACCGGCGAGACCTTCGTCTATGATGGGCGAGAAACCGCACCGGCGGCCGCGAATGAAGGCTTGTTCCTCGACGAGACAGGCGCGGTTCGCGACTATATCTCGTCCTGGCAGTCGGGGCTCTCGGCGGGCGTACCGGGCCAGGTGGCGCTCTACAAAGCGGCCCATGACGGGCACGGCGCGGCCGAGTGGGCTGAGCTTTTCCAACCGGCGATCAGCCTCGCCGAGGCCGGGTTCGAAGTGTCGCCCCGGCTCGGGAATTTCCTCGCCAGCGACCGGTTGCGCGGGGCCACCCAGCTGGATGACTACCCCTCCAGCGCCGCCTATTTCTATCCCGATGGTGAGCCCCTGGCGGTTGGCGCCCTGCGTGACAACCTCCCCTATGCGGAGATGCTGACGGAAGTGGCGCTGGTCGGGCCCAAGGCCTTCTATACAGGGCCCCGGGCAGAGCGGATCGTGGCGGCAGTTGCCGATGAACCGCGCCCTGGCGCCATGACGCTCGAGGATCTTGAAAACTACCAGGTTGTCGAACGGGCGCCGCTTTGTTCGTTCCAGGGCAGCTATCGTATCTGCTCCCCGCCACCGCCAAGTTCTGGCGGTATCACCCAGGGCATGATCCTCGGCCTCTACCAGCGCCTGATCGAAGCGCGCCAGCCCAATAGCGAAGATGGCCGGGTCCGGGCCTGGGTCGACGCCCAACGCCTGACCTATGCGGACCGGGACCACTATGTCGCCGATCCCGATTTCGTGCCCGTGCCCGCAGCCGACCTCCTGAACCCCCGATACCTCGACGAGCGCGCGCCCATGGCGCCGGCCCCCGACGGAAAATCGGAGCCAGGTGACCCGGGCGCCGTGCTCGGCCGCGATCCGGTGATCGACCTGTGGGGCCGGGACACGACCGAGGCGGGCAGTGGCACGACCCACCTGTCCGTTATCGACCAGAATGGCAATGTGGCGGCGATGACGGCGACGGTGGAATCGCCGTTTGGCAATTCTCGGATGGTGGATGGCTTCCTCCTGAACAATGAACTAACCGATTTTGCGCGCGACCCTGTCAAGAACGGCCTGCCGGTGGCCAATGCGCCCGCCGGCGGAAAGCGGCCGCGCAGCTCGATGAGCCCGACCATCGTGTTCGATGCCAATGATGACGTGGTGATGGTAACCGGTTCGCCGGGTGGCAACTCGATTGTCGCCTATGTGTCCAAGACGATTGTGGGCGTGCTGGAATGGGGGCTTAGCGCTGAAGATGCGGTTGGCCTGCCCAATGTGGTTGCACGCGGCGACACAGTGCGTGTGGAAGTCGGCGTCGATGGCGGCAAGGGCTGGGCCGATGGGTTGAAGGCTGCCGGTTATGATGTCGCCGAAGTGGAGGGCGAGAATTCGGGGTTGAACATCATTGTCGTGCGCGAGGATGGCCTGGAGGGAGCGTCGGACCCGCGGCGCGAGGGCGTTGCGCTCAGTCTTGCGCCAGCGCCGACGCCAACGCCGGAAACGGCGGCGCCAAGCGAAGCTCCAGACGCGCCCCAGTAACCGGATGATCAAACGCCAGCGCTGCCGCGTGCAACATCAGACGCGGGGCGGCGGCGCGGGCGGCTGGATGGGCGTAGAACGGGTCGCCCAGGATAGGATGACCGATATGGGCCATATGGACCCGCAGCTGGTGGCTGCGTCCGGTGACCGGACGCAGTACGAGATGTGCGGTGTTCCCGGCTTTCCCAAGACATTGCCAGTCGGTGATGGCAGGCTTGCCCCGGACTGGGTCAACCATCTGCCTCGGCCGGTTTGGCCAGTCCGCCACGATTGAGACGTCGACCCGGCCTCGCGCAGCGTCAGGCACGCCCCAGACATGGGCCTCATAGGTCTTTTCGATGGACCTGGCTGCGAAGGCCTCGCTCATGCTGCGATGGGCTTCCGGGGTTCGGGCGAGGATGAGCAAGCCCGATGTGTCCATGTCCAGCCGGTGTACCGCGCGCAACCAGCCTGACGCGTTGCTAAGCCGGCTCTCCACGCAATCGGCTTTCTCCGCCCCTCGCCCAGGGACCGACAGCAGCCCGGCCGGTTTATCGACCACCAGGATGTGCGCATCGCTGAACCGGATCGAAATCGGACCATGTGGCGGGACGTAGCGGGGTGAACCGCCAGGGTTGGCTCCACCGGAGCGCATCACTCGGACAGTGCGGGAAGGACCAGCGCGAATATCGTTCCGTCCGGGCCAGTCTCGCGCAGATCGAGGGTGCCGCCCATCGCCAGGGCGAGGTCGCGAGCGATGGCGAGGCCGAGCCCGGTGCCCTTGCGCTTGGTTGTGACGCCGAACGGCTTGAACAGGCTGTCGCGGAGATCGTCCGGCAAACCGGGACCGGTATCGCTGACCAGCAGTGCATTCCCTTCCCGTTCAATGGCGATACGACCCTCCCCACCCATGGCTTCGGCGGCATTGCGAACCAGATTGGCGATGATGCGGTGCAGTGCTTCGGCATCCACGTCGCCAACCAGCGTGTCGGGCAAGGCATTGTCCCAGGCGATGCTGCCATGTCGGACCAGCGCTTCCTCGGCAGCTTCATCGAGGATGGGTTTCAGGACCAGACTTTGCCCGGCGACCTGTTTCGGCTCCGCCTTTCCATATTGCAGCGTGTCGGTTGCGAGCGCGATGGCGCGTTCGAGGGCGCGCTCCAGCCGGGGTGCCGCCCGTTTGACCCGCGGATCATCGGACCGGGCGAGACTGTCGCTGACTAATTGCGCCGCCGCCAGCGAGCCCCGCAAATCGTGATTGATCCGGGCCACCGCTTCGCCCAGTTCGGCCAGCCTTTCGCGCTGGCGGAAGCTCTCGGAAACGGCCGCCTCCATGTCGGACAAAGCGTTCTGGGCCCGTCCTATCTCGTCGCGCCGCTGGGTCGGTTGCAGCCGCCGGGTCCAGCCGCCGGGGTCTTCGCGGAATTGTTCGACGGAAGCGGTCACCCGCCGGATCGGCGACACAACCGTGCGCAGAAGGAGGGCATAGATCGCGGCCCCGGTGGTGATCGAGATAATCAGGGACAGGATCAATATATTCCGGGCATAGGCCCACAGGGCGTCTTTCAAGGGCGCTTCCAGGACCAGGATTTCGAGAACGCTGTCATCCCTCACGCCAAAGTCTGTGATCATCAGCGTGCGGCCTTCGGGGGCCCACAAGGTGGCGAGGGTCTCCACGACGGAAAAGCCCATGGCCTGGGCCCGGAGGTCGACGGGGACAATGGGTTTGGGGATGGGCACCTGGGGGGGCAGGAGTTGGAACCGCATATCCTCGGTGATTTCTGCAACCGCGAGCACTTCGGCATTGGCCAACAAGGCTGACGATATCTCCATGGACACCGCACGGGAAGGGGCTGCTTCAATGGCCAGTGATGCGATGCGCGCGGCCTGGACACGCTCATTGAGCCATCCCGCCCGGAAATTCGCGGCGCTGGGAATGAAAATCAGGATCTCCACGATCAGGATTGCCCCGATCGTCAGCGCGAACAGCCGGAAGGACAGGCTGTCGCGCCACGCCGCCCAGTGAAATCGGCCTTTGGGGGCCCCGCCGGTGGGATCGGTGACTGCCATCGACGGGACCGGTACGCTAGGGAATTCGCTGGAGCAAGCTCACAAGGCGCTTGGCACCTGAGCCGAACACTACATCGGTAAAGTGCGCAGAGGCCGCGCGCTTCACCACTTCGGCACGGGTGGGATAGGGCGAGATGAAATTGGTCAGGTCCTTGACCTTGAGCCCGTTCGACATGGCCACCGACACCAGTTGCAGGATGTCGCCCGCGCCCTCGCCGACGATGGAGGCGCCGAGGAGTTTTCCCTTCCGGATGATCAGCTTGGCTTCGCCGCGCGTGTCGGCTTCGGCTATGGCGCGGTCATTCTCCTCGAAGGGAAAGGAGGATGTGGACACGTTGTCGCCGAACTGGCTGCGGGCCTCGGCTTCGGTCAGGCCGATCTGTGCCACCTCGGGTGCTGTATAGGTCACCGCCGGCAGCGGAAGGCTGTCACCGGTGGAGCCTTGCTTGAAGAGCGCCCTGCGGACAAAGACAGACGCATGCCAGCCGGCCAGGTGGGTGAACTGCCCCTCCCCGGCCACATCGCCCAGCGCCCAGACCCGGCCGTTGGAGGGCGAGCGCAGCGATGACCCCACGGTGACCGACCGGCCATCATGGTCAACCCCGCCAGCATCGAGGTCGAGCCCGTCAATCACGGCGCGGCGCCCCAGAGCCACCAGCAGGTGGCTGCCCGTGATGGCCGTTTCGCCACCATCGCCGCCGGCATGGACGGTGATCCGTCCATCGGTCTCGCGGCTGATGCGTTTGGCGGCATGGCCTTCCAGTATGGTCACGCCTTCTTCGCGAAGAGCCTCAATGGCAATCTCGGCATGGGCGCGATCGGACCGGCCAAGCGCCTGGCCCATTTCAATCACCGTCACTGAGGCGCCGAACCGGTTGAAGGCCTGGGCCATTTCCATGCCGATCGGTCCACCGCCAAGAATGACTAGATGGTCTGGCAGGGTGTCCACGTCGAAGATCGTCTCATTGGTCAGGTAGGCCACCTGGTCGAGCCCCGGAAGGGGCGGCAGGAAAGCGGTGGATCCGGTTGCGATGATGATGCGCCGGGCCATGGTTCGGGTGGTGTCGGAAACGATGGTCTTGCGGTCCTCGAACCTGGCATGCTCGCGGATCACAGTGACGCCGAGCCCTTCGAACCGCTCCTGGCTGTCGACCGGGGCGATGGTCGCGATGGCGCGTTTCACATGGGCCTTCACCGCCTCCCAGTCGATCTGGGGTTCGCCGAGCGTGACGCCGAAGTTGGCCGACTTTTTCGCGGTTGCCGCCATTTTCGCTGCCGACAACAGCGCCTTGGACGGCACGCAGCCATAATTGAGGCAGTCGCCGCCCATCTCGCCCTTCTCATAGAGGACGACATTCAGGCCGAGCATCGCGGCTCCGGCCGCCGCTGACAGACCAGCCGAGCCGCCACCAACGATGACGAGGTCGGCTTTCAAGGGGCGCCGGGCCGCGGCTGAGGCATTTGTCGATGCACTATCGGAGGCGGTGCGGCCGGCTTCCTGTACGTCGGAGACAGGGAGGCGAGGATTTGCAGCCGGCGTGGCAGATGGGTTAGCGGACGTCATTGGGCGGCTCCTTCGACGCTTTGCGCGTCGGACTTTCGGATGAATTTCTTGTAGGCGACCGGCAGCAGCGCAACGGCTCCAAGTGCTGCGAAGGCTGGCAACAGGTTGCCCGCAACCGATGCGAGGTTGGGGTCTTCACCGGCAGCGAATGTGGCGCCAAGGCCGGCACCGATCCACGTATAGGCGGCGACGCCGGGTATGATCCCAATGGCCGTGGTAAGGGCGAAGGTCCGGTACTTCGCGCCCAGCAGGGCCGGGGCGATGTTGGCGACGGGGAAGGGTACGCCGGGGAACAGACGCATGAAGAACATGTAGTTCATCTCGTCTTCCTGAAAGCCGCGCTCCATCTTCGTGAGGAACGGGCCAGCCCGCTCCCGCAAGGTTCCGCCAAGGGATGTCCTGGCGGCGAAGAACAACAGGCTCGCGCCCAACGTGGCCCCGGCAATGGTGGCGAGTGAGCCGCCAAGCAGGCCGAACAAAAGGCCGCCGGCAATCGTCACCCAGAGGGCGCCCGGCAGCATCAACACCGTGACGAGGGCGTAGATCGCCACATAGGCCGCCACGGCGAGGAAGGGATTGGCGGCCACCATGGCCTGCAGCGCTTCTTGTTGTTCCCGCAGTGTTTCTAGGGAGAGGTAGTTGAACACACCAAGCCGCCAGGCGGCGACCAATCCGGCGATGATGAGGTAGACCGGCCATAGCCGGATGAGCACTGAACCAGACTTCGCCGACCCGGGGGCCGGCGCAGGGGAGGCCGTTGCCGCGGACGAAGCGGCGGCGCGCGCAGAATCGTCTTCGGGATGGATTGGCGTGGAAGGGTCGGTCATCGGATCAGCTTTCGGCATCGTTGAGGTCCCAGTCATAGGCGTGCCTGCGAATGCGGGGATTGGCTTCAATCTGGGCAAGGAGGTCTGGCTCGGCATACTGCTTCAGGTGGTCGATCACGCCGGCATTGCTGCCGCCGAAGTCTTCGCGGAACCATTTGTAGATGCGCGACACCTGTAAACCATTGTTGCGGATGGTGACGCCGCGGGGATCGTTCACATAGGCCCTCGCCGCAGTGTCGAGCGCCTGGTCGAGGGTGGCCGCTTCCCAGGCCGCAGGGTTCAGGTTCGGGCAGCCAATTGCGGCGCAATTCACGGCATAGTGCACGCGCGGATCGCTCCACTCGACGCGCAGGATGTCATGCTCTATCGCGTCGAGCGACAGTTCGCGCCCATCGGCCATCACCGACACCTCTTTCCACGGCCCCACAATGTAGCCGGATCGGATCGACTTCACCGGGTAACGGCCGAGAATATGGTCGATGGTGACGGCATTGTAGAGATTGGCCCAGGCGGCGAAGGCTTCGTCACGGATGAGGCTCGCAAAGTCCAGGGTTTCGAACGAGGCGATGTAGGCGGTCAACGCGGTGCGGTCGGCGTCATCGGCCTTCAGGGCGCCGTAGTCGAACCGGTTCACGCCGTCGGCGGCAGGCCGGACATATTTGCTGAGCAGTTCAGACCAGGCCGCATGGCGGGCGGGCTGGACCGCATCGGTGGGGCTTGCTGCGGTTTCGCTTGCTGCGCTGGCGGCGGGCGTTTGAGCTTGGGCGGGGGCGGCGGCCATCAGCATGGCGCCGCAGAGAGTGAGGGCGGAGGCGAAAGCCGGGAGAACAGTCTTGCGTGGGGAACGGGTCATGCGGGGCACGTCCTTTCGGGGGTTCGACATCCCCGATATACGGGAGCCCATACGAGAACGCATATCACACCCAATGGGTCTGGCTTCAAACCCTTGTGAACCGGCTGTGAGCCCAAGCGGGCGGTCCCGGCGCTCCGGCGTTGCCGCCTGGCATGTCGGCTTGACCATAATGGCCGGGGCCTGTACGCAACGCTGCTTTCGAGACACCCCCTAGCACAAGGCGAACGCCGCCATGAAACGCACGTTCCAACCCAGCCGTATCAAACGCGCCCGCACCCACGGTTTCCGGAGCCGCATGTCCGACAAGAACGGTCGCAAGGTCCTCGCGCGTCGGCGCATGAAGGGTCGCAAGCGCCTGTCGGCATAGGCGGCCCTCCCGTTTCCCGACCCGGCGCGACTACGCCTGAAATCCGCCGCCTGAAACTCAGGCGGCAATTCCTCTTTGCGCGCGGCGGCCCGAGCGAGCGCCGGAAATCCTGTGTGATCCAGGCTCGGCGGCGCCCGGATGTGGGTACAGATGGCCCATGGATCGGCGAAGGCTTTACCGCTACGAAGAAAATTGGGAATGCGGTAGTCCGGAACCGGGCCAAGCGGCGCCTGCGCGAAGCGGCGCGGCAGCTATTGCCCAGGTTTGGACGGGCCGGTGTCGATTATGTCTTCATCGCCCGCAGCATGACGGCGGATATCGCCTGGGAGCGGTTGCTTGACGATGTGGAAAGCGCGTTGTTAAGCCTCGCCGAGCATTTCGACTGATGCATCTGGCTGCGGCTGGCGCTATATCCCCCAAAACCTTGATTCCCAGAGCGAGCTATGCAGCCCCCAAACCGACAGCAGGATCCGAACCAGCAGCGCAACTTCCTGTTGGCGATGGTGCTAATGTTGGGCTTTGTCTGGGCCTACCAGGCATTTGTGGTCAATCCCGAGATCGAGGCACGCCGGGCGGCTGAGGCAGCGGCGGCCGAGCGCCAGGCGGAACTGGCGCCTGAAACCGCTGCGGCCGTGGAAACGCCGCTCGTTGCGCCGACAGTGGAAGCGGCGCTCAGTACCAATACGCGCATAGCGTTTGACGGCCCAGGCACCGATGGGTCGATCAACCTCACTGGCGCGCGGATCGACGATCTCAACCTCAAGCGCCACTTCCTGACAATCGAGCGCGAGGAAGAGCTGCGGCTGATGCGGCCGGAAAATTCCGAATACGGCTATTTTGCAACCTATGGCTGGCTGCATGACCGGGACGGCCGTGTGATCGACTGGAACACGGAATGGCAACTGGCCACCGGCAGTGGCCAGACCTTGACGCCGACCACGCCAATCACCCTGGTCGCCGAGGATGATGGTCTGCGGTTCACGCGCCAGATCGCCATGGATGAGAATTACATGTTCACCTACCAGGACACGGTGGACAATCTGAGCGGGGAAGCGCGAACGCTATCGCCGTTTGGCCTGGTCCGGCGCCATGGCGATTTCGAGGGCTTCCTCAACGCGACCGACCCCGGCGCAGCGGGCGCCAGCGCGATCGTTCATTTCGGCCTGATCGGCGTCATCGACCGGACCTTGAAGCTGCGAAGCTACAAGAAGCTGGCAGACGGCGAAGGGATCAAGGGCGAAACGCGCTCTCCCGCCGGTGGCTGGATGGGCTTTACGGACAAGTACTGGATGGCGGCCCTCGTGCCAGACCAGGGCCGTCCGTTCGACTCCCGGTTTCGCCTGCGTGAGCGGGCCGGTGAACCGGTGTACGAGCTCTCGACCACTGGCGAACCCCTGACCATCGAGCCGGGCGCCAGCGAGCAAATCGAGCACCGCATCTTCGCCGGCGCCAAACGGCTTGAAGTGCTGCGCGCCTATGAGCGGGAGCTGGGCATTCCCCGGTTCGAGGACGCGATCGATTGGGGCATGTTCTGGTTCCTCACCAAGCCATTCTTCAATGCGCTCTTGTGGTTGAACGGCATTGTCGGCTCGTTCGGCTGGGCGATCCTGGCGTTTACCGTGCTGGTAAAGCTGCCGCTGATCCCGCTCTACAATCAGAGCTACAAGGCCATGGCGCGGATGAAATTGCTGCAGGAGCCGATGAAGGAGATCCAGGAGAAGTTCAAGGCTGACCCCCAGCGCCGCCAGCAGGAAGTGATGAAGCTGTACCAGCGGGAAAAAGCCAATCCGCTGGCCGGGTGCCTGCCACTCCTGGCGACGATGCCAATCTTCTACGCCCTCTACAAGACGCTGTTCGTGACCCTGGAGATGCGCCACGAACCCTTTGCGTTCGTCAATGACCTTTCCGCGCCTGACCCGACCGCGATCGGTAACCTGTTCGGCCTGTTGCCATGGGCTGCCGCCGACGTGAAGGCGATCCCGATCCTGGGCCTGATCATTGGGGTGGGGATCCTGCCCATCCTCTATGGCGTGACCATGCTGTGCCTGCAAAGCCTGTCACCGCCGCCGCCGGACAAAACGATGCGGACCGTGATGATGACGATGCCCATCGTGCTGACCTTTGTGTTTGCAGGGTTTGCGGCGGGCCTTGTGATCTACTGGGTCTGGAACAATCTGCTGATGCTGCTCCAGCAGTACTTCATCATGCGCCGGAATGGCGTCGAGACCGAACTCGACAAGCTGATCGCCCGGCTACGCGGGTCTAGCGGGGAAAAACCGGCCGAATGACCGAGCGGGATTCCCGTGGAGATGCCGAGGCGCTGGAAGCGGCGCGGGTCTTCTTCAGCGGCCGGGCGGAATTTGTCATGGGCGTGGTCAATCTTGCCGCCCTGCCCGCTGGCGACCGGCCGGAAGTCGCGTTTGCCGGCCGGTCCAATGTAGGGAAATCATCGCTGATCAACGCGGTCACTGGGCGGAAGGCCCTGGCCCGGTCTTCGGCGGAACCGGGCAAGACGCGCGAGATCAACTATTTCGACCTTGGCGACGGCCAGCTCTATCTCGTGGACCTGCCAGGCTTTGGCTATGCGAAGGTCTCCAAGACGCAAGCGGCGCAATGGATGGCCCTGACGAAGGATTATTTGCGCGGGCGGGCAACGCTGCGCCGGGTGTTTCTGCTGATCGATGCCCGGCGAGGGATCATGGGCGCCGATACCGATGTGATGGACCTGCTCGATACCTCTGCGGTGATCTACCAGGTGGTGCTGACCAAAACCGACAAGATCAAGGCCAGCGCGTTGGAGCAGCTCACCGCCAAGGTAACGGCCACCCTGAAAACCCGGCCTGCCGCCCATCCTGTTGTCGCGCAAACCTCGTCACAGAAAGGCTGGGGCATTGCCGAGTTGCGGGCGGAGATCATGACGCTTCTTTAGCAACGCTTGGACCCGCGAGGCGGCCCGACGGCCTATGCCAGCTTACGCAACGGGCGCGGCGCCGGCGGGCGGCGCGCGCCGCCCCGAGCGCTCTAACCGTCGTCGTCCGCCTCGCCGATGCCCTTGGCGCGCTCCATCTCTGCTTTCTCGGAGATGGCACGCAGGGTCGCTTCGCTGCGGGCGGGTGGGGCGATGATTTCCGGCGGGTCCTGTTGCTGCATGTACAGCGTGCGGCTCGGGAAGGCGAAACCTGTGCCGGCGCGTTCGATGATGTCCATGCAGGCCACCGCAAGCTCTTCCTTGGTCGCCAGCCACTCCCCCCCCAATTCTTGGTGTGGGTAAAGGTGTAGATCAGGAAGTCGATCGAGGATGAGTTGAAATTATCGACCCGGACGAACAGTGCCGTCTCGGGCGGTTTTGCGAACCGGTCATCATTCCAGAGCCAGGCCTCGATCTCGTCGCGGATGTATTTGAGCTGGTCCACCGTGGTGCGGTATTCCACACCGATCACCCATTTGATCCGGCGATGGGTCATGCGGGAGAAGTTGGTCACCGGATTGTCCGATAACATCGCATTGGGCACGAAGACCGGGCTCTTGTCGAAC
>JBCCBN010000077.1:0-12667 GCA_039034035.1 Pseudomonadota bacterium | reverse complement strand
GCTTCCGACTTTGGCGGAAGCGCTCTAGCGGGCAACGCCCGCCGGGCGATCAGCCCGCCGCCGCGGAGGCGGAGGCGAAGCCGGCAGCCGTGAGCGCACAGACAACCGACGATCGGTTCCGCCAAAGGCGGAATTGATCTAGGGGATGGACGCTAGAGTCCGCCATCTTCCAGGCGTATGGTTTTCAGCAGCGCGAAAACGGTCTGGCCTGGCTCAAAACCCAAATCGATGAGGGAGGCGCGGGAAATCCGCGCCTGCAATAGCTGCGCGCCGGCCTTCAATTCGATCAGCACATCAGTCGAGGCCGCGTCTGCCTTGATCGCCTCGATTG
This sequence comes from Pseudomonadota bacterium, assembly GCA_039034035.1. Taxonomy (GTDB): domain Bacteria; phylum Pseudomonadota; class Alphaproteobacteria; order Caulobacterales; family Hyphomonadaceae; genus UBA5336. Next base: position 12,336 of record JBCCBN010000077.1, on the reverse strand, counting down.
TCGCCGGCAAGGCGTTGCGAATGCTGATACCCGTGGGCCTTTCGGTCGCAAGGGCGACATCATTTGCGCGAACCCAGAGCCGCACCTCCTGGCCTTCCCGGAGTGATGGATCGTGAGGCGTGTCCAGGGCAACACCGCCCGCCGTTACTCGTGTGAGACCAAGACGAGCCTCGTGGCCAATCACCGTCGCGATCAACCGCGCGCCATCATTGCCGTGTCCGATCCCGCCCCAGCGTGCGAGCACCTCGTCTGCCGGCCCCATCTCCGTCAGCTTGCCGGCGTCCATCACCCAGAGTGAATCGGCGAGCCGTGCGATGTCCGCCATATCGTGAGAGACATACAGCATCGGTAGGGAAAATTGCCTGTGCACGCGCTCGATATAAGCCAGCGCAGTGCGCTTGCGGGCCCGATCAAGCCCGACCAGCGGCTCGTCGAGCAGCAGAAGTCGCGGGCCGGTCAGCAGGGCCTGACCCAGCGCGGCGCGCCGTTGCTCGCCACCTGACAGTTCGTCGATGCGGCGGCTCAGGAGAGGCGCGAGGTCGAGGGCGGCGACGATCTCGTCCCATTGCGGGCCGGTGTCCGGGTCCGCTCGCCTGCGATCGGCGAAGGCAAGATTCCCGTTGACGGTGAGGTGCGGAAACAACCGATTGTCCTGGAACATGAGTCCGACCGGCCGTTGTCGGGCAGCCAACCACCGGTTGGTGCTGGTATCCGTCCAGCAGTCAGGGCCCATGCGGATAGTGCCGCGACGAGGCGCTTCCAGACCGACAATCAGGCGGAGCAGGGTGGACTTTCCCGCTCCGCTCGGTCCCGTCAGCGCTGTGACGCCTTCGGCTGGGACCGTCGCCTGAACCGAAAGCGTGAAGGCGTCGCGGGTCAGTTCCAGATCGAGCTGAAGGGGTTCACAGCGCACGGATCGGCGCTTTCCGATTGAGGGCGTAGACCGCTGCCAGCACGCAAAACGATCCAGCAAGCAGGATGGCGGACAGCACATGCGCGTCGCCATAGGCCAGATCCTCCACATGCTCATAGATCTGGATGGAGATCACCTTGGTTTCCCTCGGGATCGCCCCGCCAACCATGAGTACGACTCCGAACTCCCCCACCGTGTGGGCAAATGTGAGGACGCCAGCGGTGAGCAGGCCACGGGCTGATAGGGGTAGGACGACTGAGGCGAAGGTATCCAGCGGTCCCGCTCCAAGTGTGGCAGCAGCCTCGATCGGGCCCCGTCCTACCGCTTCAAAAGCCGACTGCAGCGGTTGCACCATGAAGGGTAGGGAGTAGATCACCGATGCCACCACCAACCCAGTGAACGAAAAGGTTAGCTGCTGGCCGGTCACCGTCACCCAGGCTGCTCCCAGAGCGGCATTCGGCGACAGGAGGATCAGAAGGTAGAACCCGATCACGGTCGGCGGCAGCACCAGCGGCAAGGCCGTGACCGCTTCGACGAACGGTTTTGCGGGCGACCGGGTCGTGGCCAGCCACCAGGCCAGCGGTAGGCCCACCGCAAACAGAACGGCTGTCGTGACCGCAGCCAGATGAAGCGTAAGCAGGAGGGGGCCGAGGTCTGGCAAGTCTCAGGGTTCGGTGTAGCCATGGGCAGCGAAGATCGCCCGGGACGGCTCGTCGAAAAGGAATGCGAAAAACGCTGCTGCGGCCGGGCGTTCCGGACCGCTCAACAGGACTGCATCCTGCACAATTGGCGCGTGCGCGGCGGCCGGGATGGGTAAAACCGTTCCGCTCGCCCGCCCCTCCTGGCTTCGCGCGATGAAACCGGCCTGCGCATTTCCGGTCGCCACCAGCGTGAAGGCCTGGCCGATATTCTCGCCATGGACCAGCTTGCCGGAAAGGGCCGCGTCGGCCCCAAGCGCGTCCAGCGTTTCCATCGCTGCACGGCCATAGGGGGCAAGGTCGGGATTGGCGACGGCGATGTATCGAACCGCCGGGTCGCCGAGCACATCCTCCAGCGTCAGGCCCGGCGCGTGATCTGGCGCCCAGAGCATCAATTTGCCAATCGCATAGGGCCGCCGGGCGCCGCGTGATGCAAGCGCTCCGCTCGGATCAAGCTGTTCGGGGCCTTCAGTATCGGCAGCGAGAAAGATGTCGAACGGTGCACCGTCGAGGATCTGGGTGGTCAATTTTCCCGTCGACCCGTAGGTCACGCTGACCGTCAGCGACGTGTCCTGTTCGAAGGCGTCGATGATCGCGCCCAGTGCTGGTTTCACATTCGTCGCTGCGGCCACGCGCACGTCCGGAGCCGGCGCCTGACGGCACGAAACGCCCAGGACTATAGCTATGAGCAGACCGACCAGTCGCATGGGCATTCCCGTTGTAACCCGTAATTTATAACGGACCGTACGGCGTCGGCACCACCCGGACAACTGTTGCGTCCACGTCAGGTCTGGCATTAATTTTTTGCGACTTGTCGCGATTTTGAGCGGACAAGCCGTTGAAAATGATTACCATCATGTTCAGGATTGAGGAGACGGTCGATGGCGACGCTGAAAATCAATGGCGAAGTGCGGGACGTGGATGTCGATGATACGACGCCGCTCCTGTGGGTGGTGCGGGACCAACTGGGCTTGACCGGAACGAAGTATGGATGCGGCGTCGCTCAGTGCGGAGCGTGCACCGTGCATGTGGATGGCGTGCCTGTCCGGTCTTGCGTCTACCCCCTCGCTGCTGTGTCTGAAGAAAGCGAAGTCACGACGATTGAGGGCCTGTCTGAAGACGGCTCCCATCCGGTCCAGCAAGCCTGGACGGAGCTCGACATTCCCCAGTGCGGCTACTGCCAGCCTGGAATGATTATGGCCGTCGCCGGGCTATTGAATGAGATGCCCGACGCGACGGACGCCGACATTGACCAGCAGATCACCAATATCTGCCGGTGCGGGACGCTGGCTCGGGTCCGCAAGGGCATCCACCTGGCGAAGACCAAGGCATAAGGGAGACGATGATGGCGGATAAGATCGCGGTTTCGCGGCGGAGTTTCATCGTTGGCTCGGGCGTCATGGGCGCCGGGCTGACCATCGGTTTGATCCCGGCTTGCAGCCCGGCAGCGGAGGAGGCGCCACCTGCCGAGGCCGCAGCAGCGCCGATGCCAGACCTTCCTGAAGTCAACGCCTGGGTCCACATCGCGCCCGATGATGTGGTCACGGTTCGTGTCGTTCGGTCCGAGATGGGCCAGGGCACCCTCACCGGTTTGGCCCAATTGGTGGCTGAGGAACTTGATGCCGACTGGGATACAGTCACAACGGAATGGCCAACGCCGGGCGAGAGTGTCGCGCGCGACCGCGTGTGGGGTAGCTTTGCCACCGGCGGCAGCCGCGGCATCCGCGACAGCCAGCAATATGTTCGCGAAGGCGGCGCGGCGGCGCGGGCGATGCTGATCGAAGCGGCGGCGAACCAGTGGGGCGTTGCGCCCTCTGATTGCACTACCGACAAGGGCGTCATCACCGGTCCGGGCGGCGAAGTGCTGCGCTATGGCGAAGTGGCTGAAGCGGCCGGTCAGTTGGCACCCCCGGCAGAAGTGACGCTGAAGGACCCCTCGCGCTGGAACATCATCGGGCAACCCAAGATGCGCCTCGATACCGCCGACAAGGTGACCGGCAAGCAGATGTATGGCGCCGACATCCAACTCGATGGCATGCTGACAGCCTCGATCAAGCAAGCCCCCGTGCGCGGTGCCGGCATCGCAAGTTTCGATGCCGATGTGGTGACCGGAATGCCTGGCGTGAAACAGGTTGTTCAGGTGGGCGACAATGCGGTGGCCGTCGTAGCCGATACCTGGTGGCAGGCAAACACCGCGCTGGAAGCCCTGCCCATCGAATGGACCGACAGTGAGCATGCCGATCTCAGCACCGAATGGATCAATACCTTCGTTGAGGAAGGGCTGACCGCGGATGAGGCATTCGTCGGTAACATGGCCGGCGATGTCGAAGCCGCGCTGGAAGGTTCGGCCCAGGTGCTTGAAGCGACCTACAACTACCCTTTCCAAAACCACGCGCCTATGGAGCCCATGAACGCCACCGCGCTCTGGACCGAGGAAAAGTGCGAAGTCTGGTGCCCAACCCAGAACGGCGAAGCGGCCCTGGCCGCAGCATCCGAAGCGGCGGGCCTGCCGATCGAGCAATGTGAGGTCTACAAGATGCTCCTGGGCGGCGGTTTCGGTCGCCGCGGGGCGCCTGACTATGTGACCCAGGCTGTGCAGATCGCCATGCAGATGCCCGGCACACCGGTGAAACTGCTTTGGTCGCGGGAAGAGGACCAGCAGCATGGTTTCTACCACCCGGTGACCATGGCGCGTCTCCGCGGCGGACTGGACGAGGAGGGCAATCTGACGGGATTGCACCTGCGCATTTCCGGCCAATCCATTCTCGCGGCGCTGATGCCCAACGCCCTCACCGACGGCGCTGACTTTGCCGCCTTCCAGGGTCTGCTGCCATCCGGATTGGATCCACGTGTGGAAGATCAGGTGATCAGCTACGGCTTCCCCAACCTACTGATCGACCACGCCATGCGTAACCCGCCGGTCCGGCCAGGCTTCTGGCGCGGGGTAAACGTCAACCAGAACACGATCTACATGGAGTGTTTCCTCGACGAGATGGCCCATGCGGCCGAACGCGACCCACTCGAGTTCCGCCTGGCCCTGATGGAGAACCATCCCAAGAATGCAGCCGTGCTCCAGGCCGTCGCTGACCGGTCTGGCTGGGGCAATGATGACGGCAAGTCACGCGGCCTGGCGACGCTCTACGCCTTCGGCAGCTACGTGGCCGCCTGCGCGGAGGTGACCGTCAGCGAAGACGGTCGGCTGACAATCGACCGTATCGTCGCTGCGACTGATCCGGGCAACGCCGTCAATCCGCAACAGATCGAAGCCCAGGTCGAAGGCTCCTTTGTTTACGGACTGTCGGCCCTGTTGCATGGCGAGATCACTTTCGAGAATGGCGAGGTCCAGGAACGGAATTTCGACACCTATCCGTCGCTTCGAATCGCGGAAATGCCGGAAGTGGAGACCATCGTGATGCCGTCCGGCGGTTTCTGGGGCGGGGTTGGCGAGCCGACCATCGCCGTGGCCGCCCCCGCAGTACTGAACGCGATCTTCGCTGCTACGGGCAAGCGGGTTCGCCAGCTTCCGATTAAGGACCAGAATTTGAGGGCTGCTTGATCGGCCCGTGGAAAACATCGGCTATCGTTCTGGCGTGGGCGCTCGCGGCCTGTAGCGAGCCTCCATCGCCGGGATCGTCCCAATCTGCTGAGACCGGCGACGCTATCGCCGCGCCGGGCCCCATATCGGTTTTGGCCGCATCCTGCTCAGGCTGCCATCGCGCACCTGGATCCGGCGATGCGATCCCCAGCATTGAGGGATGGAACGCTGCGGCTCTGCAAGCGTCGCTCACCGCCTACAAGGCCGACCCTGATGGAGCGAGTGTGATGCATCGTATCGCACGGGGTTACTCGGTCGATGAAATGGCTGACATTGCCGACTATCTGGGTGCCGCCGAATGAGCGTGCCCGCGAGCCTCGTGGCCATCACCCGCCGCCAGGCCCTGGCAGGCCTCGCCGCCAGCGCCCTTCGCGCCGCCATGGCCCGCGCGCAGGGCGCCGCGTCCGCACGGGTCGTCATCATCGGCGGCGGTTTCGGCGGCGCCAGCGCAGCCCGGACGCTGCGCGAAGTGGCACCCGCCATCGACGTGACGTTGATTGAGCCGAGCCGCCGTTACATTGCCTGCCCGTTCAGCAACCTGGTCGTGGGGGGACTGCGCGAGATATCTGCGCAGGGCTTCGGCTATGGGGCGATTGCCGCATCCGGCGTGCGGGTCATCGAAGACTACGCCCGCAGCATTGATCCAGCCGCGCGGTCAGTGACGCTCGAAAGCGGTACGAGCGTCAGCTATGACCGCCTGATTGTATCCCCCGGCATAGACATCCGCTGGGGCGCACTGGACGGCTATGGCCGTACCGCGATCCGCACCATGCCCCACGCCTGGAAGGCCGGCGCGCAGACCGTGCTGTTGCGTCAGCAGCTTCGCGAGATGGATGATGGCGGCACGGTGGTCATGTCCGTTCCGCCCGCGCCCTACCGGTGCCCGCCCGGCCCCTACGAGCGGGCAAGCCTGATCGCCCACTACCTCAAGACCGAAAAGCCCCGATCAAAGCTGATCGTCCTCGACGCCAAGGACAGCTTCTCGAAGAAACCCCTGTTTCAGGACGCATGGGCTACGCTCTATCCTGATCATCTGGAGTGGCGCGGGGCCAGCGATGATGGCCGGGTCTCCCGTGTCGATCCTGAAACGCGCACCTTCGAAACCGATTTCGGCACCCTCACTGCGGACGTCGCCAATGTCATCCCGCCGCAACAAGCCGCCTCAATCGCCATCGGAGCGGGCATTGCCGACAATACAGGCTGGTGCCCGGTCGAGCCTGTGAGCTTTGAATCAACGCTCCAGCCCGGCATCCACGTCATTGGCGACGCAGCGATCATGGCGCCGATGCCGAAGTCGGCCTTCGCCGCCAATGCCCAGGGCAAGGTCTGCGCGCTCCAGGTGGCCCGGTTCCTGGCGGGTGAGGCGCCTGCACCCGCGGTTCTGGCCAATACCTGCTACTCCTATGTGGCGCCGGAACAGGCGGTTTCCGTGGTTGGGGTCTACCGTCCGGCGGGGGATGCATTCACCGAAGTCCCTGGCGCCGGCGGTACAAGCCCGCTCGAGCATCCGCCCGGCGACCGCGAAGCCGAAGCTGCGCAAGCCGCGCACTGGTTCGACACCGTGACACGGGAAGCCTTCGGGTGAGCGCGTTCCAGCCGGTCGCGTTGGCGATGGTCGCGTTGGGTGTGTCGGTACTTGCGGGTTGCGCCCAAGCCGACGCACCGCTCGTCCCGGACTCGGCGATTGTCGCAGACACCCTTCCGCAACCACTGACTGACACCCCCGGCGACCCGATCCGTGGTCTCTCGGTCTTCCTCGACCAGGAAAAGGGCCATTGCGTGCTCTGCCATGCTGTCCAGGGGCTGGATGCGCCGTTCCAGGGCAACCTCGCGCCCGACCTTGGCAGGGTCGCTGACCGGCTGAGCCCCGGCCAGCTCCGCCTTCAGGTCGCCGATGCCCGCCGCATAGTGCCCGGAACCATCATGCCGTCCTACTACCGAACCGACGGGCTCTACAGGGTCGCCTCTGGTTATCGGCAAAGCCCGGTCCTATCTGCCCAGGAGGTGGAGGATGTCACGGCATACCTCCTCACCCTCACCGGCGACGGAGCCTAGGACGCCATGACCTTCTCAAAGCCCGACCGGCGCCAGATGCTCACCGGCATGGCGGCCCTCCCCGCGCTGTCGGTGGCAACCGTTTCGCTAGCGCCTCTCCCCGCCAGCGCGACGCCGCAGGAGCTTCGCGAAGCGGTGGCCGCTTTCACAAAGGGCCGCCCGACCGAGGAAGGGCGCGTGACGCTCGACATCCCTCCGATCTCGGAGAACGGAAACTCCGTTTCGCTAAGTGTCAGCGTCGAAAGCCCGATGACCGAAGACGATCATGTTCGTCAAATCGCGATCTTTGCAGAGGCCAACCCCTTGCCTGATATAGTCCGCTTCACCCTCGGCCCCCGCGCCGGCCGAGCGGAAGTCGCCACCCGCATTCGCCTCAACGATAGCCAGACCCTGCTCGCTGTTGCGGAGATGAATGATGGCACCCTGTGGACCGGAACGGCCGAAACGGTTGTAACCCTCGCCGCCTGCGGCATCATTCTCTGAGGCAAGCGCATGGACCAGGCCCGTATCTCTGTCCCCTCCACCGCCACCGCTGGCGAGGTCATCGAGCTTCGCGCATTGGTCCGGCACCCGATGGAAACCGGCTTCCGGGGCGACTCCCGGGGCAGGCTGGTCCCGCGCGATATCGTCTCCCGGTTCGAGTGCCTCTATAATGATGAAGTTGTGTTCCGCGCGGATCTCTTCCCAGCTGTCGCCGCCAATCCGTTTCTGCGCTTCTTCACCCGCGCCACCGAGACCGGGACGCTGGAATTCCGCTGGACCCATCAGGACGGTGAAACCTTGAGCGAGTTCGCCGAGATCACCGTGACATGACCGTGACCGATCACTGGCGCGCCATTCCAGTGTGCCTGCCAGTGTGCCTCTTGGTGGCCGCGGCGCTGTGCCTGGTATCGTGCCAGCGGGGGGGAACCAAATCGCCCGAAAGGGTGCCGAGGACTGAGCTCTCGGCCGATGAGCGCCAGTCCGGCTTCGCATTCCTGACCCGCGACACCCAGCGCCTGCAAACGGACGCCTTCGAAAACCCCGGCTATCTCTGGGTCGAAACCGGGCGCGCCCTGTTCTCTGAGGCGCCAGAGCAGGGTGGGGAAAGCTGCGCATCCTGCCATGGCGCCGATGGCGATGGGCTGGTCGGCGCGGCGACCCAATACCCCCTCTGGCACGAGGGGCGCGGGACGCTGATCAATCTAGAGGGCCGCATCAATCAGTGCCGGCAGGAACACCAGGCGCTGGAACCCCTGGCCTACGAGAGCGAAAATCTCCTGTCGCTGACGGCGTTCGTCACGAATCTGTCGCTGGGACTGCCGATGTCAGTTGACCCGTCCCCCCTGGCCATGGACGCCCTTGCGCGCGGTGAAACCTATTTCCACACGCGTAGGGGACAGCTCGATCTGGCGTGTAGCCAATGCCATACAGAGCGCTGGGGTATGCAGCTACGCGGCGACACGATCAGCCAGGGTCACGGCAATGGCTTTCCCACCTACCGGCTCGCCTGGCAGACCCTGGGCTCGCTCCATCGGCGGTTTCGCGATTGCGATCTGGGCGTGCGGGCTGAGCCCTATCCCCTGGGTTCGGACACCTATCTCGCCCTCGAACTCTACCTCGCCACCCGGGCCGAAACCCTTCCCGTCGAAACCCCCGCTATTCGCCGCTGAGGCCGCCGCGGCCGGATTGCCAAACGGTCCCGCGTTCCATTGATCGTGTCGGGCAATTTCACAATGGCACAAGACACGATAGGCTACAGCGATGATCACCGGCCCCACCACCCATAGCTTCATGTCCCAACGCTTGCGCTTGCGATACGTCGATTGGGGCAATCCAGGCGCGCCGCCACTGATCCTGCTGCATGGCGGGCGCGACCATGGCCGGAGCTGGGATTGGGTTGCCCAGGCCCTGCGTGAGGACTGGCACGTGATCGCTCCGGACTTGCGCGGCCATGGCGACAGCGACTGGTCGATGACGGGCGACTATTCGCCCATGGCCAATGTCTATGACCTGGCCCAGCTCATCCACCAGAAACAGCTCGCTCCGGTCACGATCGTGGCGCATTCCTATGGCGGGAATATTTCCCTCCGCTATGCCGGTATCTACCCGGAAAACGTCCGGAAACTTGTGGCGATCGAAGGGCTCGGCCCGTCTCCCAAGCGGCTGGAGGAGCGGGCGAGCATTGCAGTCGAGGCGCGGATCAAGGAGTGGATCGACAGTCGCCGGACGGTATCTGGCCGCCAGCCCAGGCGCTACTCGACGCTCGAGGACGCCTACCAGCGCATGAAGACTGAAAACCACCATCTCAGCGACGAGCAGGCCCGCCATCTCACCGTCCACGGCAGCAGCCAGAATGAGGACGGCACCTATAGCTGGAAGTTTGATAATGCCTTTCGCGTCTTCCCGCCTTTCGATCTGCCCCAGGACGATCTCCACCATCTGTGGGGGCGGATCACCTGTCCCACGCTTCTGATGTACGGCGCCGATAGCTGGGCCTCAAATCCCGAAACCGACGGCCGGCTCGCCCATTTCCGCAATGCATCCGTCCTCGAATACGAGAATGCTGGCCACTGGCTCCACCATGATCAGTTCGACCGCTTCGTGGCAGATGTGACGGCGTTCCTCGGTAACACCCCGGACGGCGACTAAAGCGGTTCTGGCTTTGGCGGTATCGTTTCTGTCGAAACCGGAACCGGTCCAACCGGTGCAACGGCCAGAGCCGAAGGGACATCATGGCCAACAATCTGTTTTGAGGGCTGGCTCCGCGAGTAGGACTCGAACCTACGACCGGGCGATTAACAGTCGCCTGCTCTACCAACTGAGCTATCGCGGATCACCAACTGACAAGCGCGCCTTCTAGCAAGTCCGGGCCCGGTGTCAAAGCCATAGATGCACGCCGCCCGGCATTCGGACAAAAAATTGGCGGACGCTTGAAAAGCGTCCGCCGAGGCGTTGGGTGATGGTGAGTGTCTCCAAAAGAAGACAAGTGTAAGGTGCGCGAAAAGGGTTAACGGCAGGTTAAGCGTTAACGCCGTCCACGCTTTTGGTGAGCATTGCTAAGTCTCTGGTGTGGATTGGCATGGAGGCCCCGGCCGGAATCGAACCGGCGTACACGGATTTGCAATCCGCTGCGTCACCACTCCGCCACAGGGCCATGCCTTGTTGTTATGGCACTTTTTCCGTCACGTCCCAGCCGAAGCCTTTTCGGCACCTGCTTGAAATGACGCCAGCCCCATGCGTGGTGCGGGCCGGAAGCGGTTATCTATCGATTGTTCGTAGATTGGACAAGCCGGCGCCGCCAAACGACTGACAATGCGGGCAAAGCCCAGTCGAAAACGAATCACCGACCGCCCCGCGGCACCAAGGGCCCTTGCCGTGAGCGCTGTGCCCCGATATCGCCCCAGCAGATATCAGCGGAGCCTGCCGAGACCCACAATCTCCGCCCGAGCCCGTCAACACCTGGAGGCCCCATGGACTTCGCCGCCGCCCGCCAGATCATGGTTGATAGTCAGATCCGGCCCAATGACGTGACCGATCCAGATATCGTGCGCGCCTTCCTGTCGGTGCCGCGCGAACATTTCGTGCCCCGGCCAAAGCAGACAATCGCCTACTCCGAAATGGAGATATCCACCGGTGAAAATCGCGCCCTCTGGATCCCTCGTGACACCGGCAAGCTGGTCGCTGCGCTTGATCCCTCGCCTGGCGATGTCTGCCTCGTGGTGGCCGCCGGCGCGGGGTATGAGGCCGCCATTCTCAGTCACCTCTGCGACACGGTGATCGCCATTGATGAGACCGCTGAGACCGTCGACAAGCTTTCCGAGCGGATGGCACATCTGGGCCTGGACCGGGTCGTTGCCGTCGAAGCCCCGCTGACCGAAGGCTTGCCAGATCAGGGGCCGTTCGACCTGATCGTGATTTGCGGCATGGTCGAGCAGGTCTCCGGCGCTCTCACGGCCCAACTGGCAGATGGTGGCCGGCTCGCCGCAGTGGTTGCCGAAGACAGCGCCCTGGGCCGGGGCCGGATCTATACCCGGTCCGGTGATGTGGTTTCCCATCGCGACGTGTTTGACGCCACTCCGCCAAAACTGGAAGCGTTCAACGCGCCGCGCCCCTTTGTTTTCTAGCGATCCCCAGGGCCGGTCTGGCCCCCTGATAGTCGCTCGATAAGCGGCGACCCATCGCGAAGCTGTGTCGTGCGGTAGAAACCTAGTTCAGTTTTCCCGGCAGGACCTCTATAGGAAAGACAGCGCGGGGCGCGAGTAGGGAGATCACGGGAATGAGTTTCAAGTCTGGCCTCAAGTCTGGCGTTGTGGGCGTCTGCCTCATTGCGGCGTTGCCGCTCGCGGCCCATGGCCAAAGTCTGGCCGATGCGCTGATCACGACCGAAGCGACCAATCCGCAGCTGGATTCAGGCCGCGCAGATGCAGGCATCGCCGATGAGGCCTTGCAACAGGCTCGGGCAGCGGGCCGGACCTCGGTGAATATCACCGCGTCGGCTGGCGGTCAGGCAACCGATTCCAACCGGGAGATCCCCGCCGCCTTTGCTGGCGCCGGGTTCAATACTGAAGCAGGCGTGGCCAATGCCGCAATCGAAGCGGCCCGCCCGATCTATACAAGCGGCCGGGTGCCCGCCGGAATCCGCTCGGCAAAGGCCGGTATTGAGGCGGCGGACCTGGGCGTGGAAGACCTGCGCCAATCGATCTTCTTTGACGTTGTCGCCGCTTATATGGACGTGATCCGCGACACCGAAGCGGTCCGCATTCGCAAGAACAATGTCGATGTGCTGGCGGAACAGTTCCGCGCGGCTCAGGACCGGTTCGACGTGGGCGTGGTAACCCGGACGGATGTGAAACTGTCCGAAGCCCGGCTTGAAGGCGCTCGCGCCAACGAGGCATCGGCCCAGGCCCAACTGGAAAGCAGCCGCGCCAATTACGGTTTCCTGGTCGGCGACCGGCCCGGAGACCTGGTGTCCCCAGCCGCGCTCGGCACGCCGGCGACGCTGGAAGACACGCTGGCGATTGTTCTGTTGGACAATCCGTCGCTGAATGCCGCCAAGGCCAATGAGCGCGCTGTTGCTGAGCAGGTGAAGGTCG
>JBCCBN010000076.1:0-12938 GCA_039034035.1 Pseudomonadota bacterium | reverse complement strand
CGCGGCAGGCATTCGTCCAGTGGTGATGGGCATGATTTCGCTCGCGGCAGATCGGCTGCACCCGCCACTGCCGGGAGGGCTGATCCTGAAGCGGGGCTTCAGACTGCATTCAGGCTGTGGACGGTCTAGTGTGCGCTGTAATCGCTCGAAAAGGTGCGTGCGTGGGCACAGGAATGTGGCCGCGCGGCATCGCAGTCGGGACAGAATTGTTCCAGGAGGCCCGCCGGCATGACCCATCGACTTTCACTCCTTGCCCTGTCTGTCGCGGTGTTCAGCCCGGCCTGGTCGGCGGCTTCCGCGCAGGGGTATTATGACAGCGGCAGCAATCGCGGCTTTGCCGGAGCGCCGGTGGTTGGATGCGAGAATGCCCGGCGGGATGGCCAGGTGGCGGGCGCACTGATCGGCGGCGTGCTTGGCGGTGTGGCCGGTGGGTTGATCGTCGATGGGGATGACGACCACTATCGCGGCCATCGCGGATATCGAGGCCACCGCGGCTATCGGGGCTACAAGGGCTATCGCGGGTATCGCGGCTTTCACGGTCATCGCGGGTTTCACCGGGGCTATGGCTACCGCCACGGCGGATATTATCATGGCGGCAATGGCGACGAGGTGGCGGGTGTTCTGCTGGGCGCGATTGTTGGGGGGATTGCCGGCAGCGAGTTGGGCAAGAACTCGGTGGATTGCGACACGACCTGGCAGTATTCGGATGTGCCGCCGCCGACACGCTCAGCAGAAGGGCCGGCCTGGCAAAGCCCGCCGGCCTATCAGATCAGCAGCCGGGATGTGGGCGTTGCGCGCGATGTGTATGATCCGGGCATCGCGGGTGGACGCGATGAGCCGCTACGCGAATGCGAGATCGTGTATCGCGAGACGGAGTTTCCCGATGGGCGGATTGTGCGCGAACCGGTGCAGGCGTGCCGGGATGGAGAAGTTGTCTATGAACCGCGCGCGCGGTTTGACGAGTGGCGTGTGGCGCCCGAATGCGGGCTGCAAACGCGAGACCCGAACTGCGTGGGATAAGGCTGGCCCGCGCTATTGAGGTCTGATCGGCCCAATCGGATCAGGCGACTTCGCTGGTGTCTTCGCCGGCGATATGGTCGGCATAGGCGTCGAGCTTTTCGAGCAGGTAGTCGACATCTTCCTGGGGGAGCGCCTGGAACTGGGTGAGGACCCGTTCGATCATCCGCATGCGGAAGCGGATGCGGTCGTCGGCCTCACCATCATGGGCCGTTTCGTGGAACACGCCGACCGCGGCGCGGAACACCTGAAGGTGCTTGCGCGGCAGGCCGGCCCGGTCAAATACGGCCTGGAGACCGAGCGGGCCGGCATCGTGGATCATGAGCCAGACCCGCTGGTGGGGAACCCCTGACAGCTCGGCCAGAGCATGTTCGACAAAGGACATATGCCCCATGCAGAGTGCCCGCGTGATCAGCGAGTGGCTGAGCCGGCCATTGAGATTGAGCTGGGCGACGAAACGGGGAAGGTCTTCGCGGCGGCCGGCCTGTTCGACCAGATCGACGGTAGCGCGTTCGCGGGCGCCAGCAGCGAGATCGATGGCCATCTGGGCGGGAAGCTCGTGGCGGTTGACCAGCATGTCGAACACCTGGCCCGAAACCAGGGACACCATTTTCTCGGCAATATGGGGCGGGACGAAATTGCGCCGGACCAATGCGGTCTGGAGGTCGGGATCGTCGCCGAAGCGGCCGAGCGCGTCTGTGAAGGCCTTGTCGCTGAGCTCGGCGCCTTCATTGTCGGCGAGGCGGCGGACGGCCTGCACGGCAGCATGTTCGGCGATGGCTTCGGAGACCGAGACCGGCACGTCCTCACGGCCCGCAATGGCTTCCTGCTTCGACTGGGAGGCCGACAGGACGAGTTCGACCAGGTCCTCATCGGTGAAGACCGGGGAGGATTCCAGGATGGGCAGGGCGACGGTTTCCACGTCGCGGGCCAGCTTGACTGCGATTTCCCGCGGCAGGACGGGGGACTTGCGCAGGGTGACCGCGAGGGTTCGGCGGACCAGTTCGGCGGTGTCGCGCGCGAGGATGCGGATAATGTCCTGGGCGTAGTCGCGCTCCTGCTCGCTGAGGACATCGAGGGAGATCCGGCGGCACAGGCGATGGGCGACAGAGGCGCGGGATTCGGCGGTTTCGCCCTTCACCAGCCGGGTGATGTCGGCTTTCGACAATTGCGGGCGAAACGATGAGACGGTCATTGGATAGCCTTTCCGTCCGGGCGGAACTCGTCAAACTGGAGGTATCGATGGCGTGCGCCGGTTAAGATTGGTTTACCGATTTGCCCTCCCCGGCCAGCCCTTTTCGGGGCAAGGTTGCCCAAATGGCCACAGCGGCTACGGATACAGAAACCAGGGAGGAGGCAGAGATGCTTGAAGGGATCCGGGTTGTCGAACATGCGACCTATATGGCAGCGCCAGGGGCGGGCTCGATCCTGTCAGACTGGGGCGCCGAGGTGATCAAGATCGAGCCGCCGGGCGGTGATCCGATCCGGAAATTCATGGCGACGATCGGCACCGATATCCAGGACAATCCGGTGTTCGATTTCGACAATCGGGGCAAGAAATCGATCATCGTGAACACGGCTGAGGCAGAGGGCCAGGCGATTGTGCGGGACCTGGCGGAAAGCGCGGACGTGTTCCTGACGAATGTGCGGCCGGGCGGGCTGGAGCGCGCTGGGCTGGATTATCCGAGCCTGGTGACCGTGAACCCGAAGCTCGTTTACTGCTCTCTGACGGGGTATGGGCTAACGGGGCCGGATGCGAACCGGCCCGGCTTTGACGTGGCAAGTTTCTGGAGCCGGTCAGGGCTGGCGCACCTGACCCTGCCAAAGGGTATGGAGCCGTTTCCGCTGCGCACGGCCTATGGTGATCACACAACCTCGATTGCGGCGGCGGCGGGGATCTGTGCGGCGCTGGTGCAGGCGCTGAAGACGGGCAAGGGCTGCCTGGTGGAAGCGTCCCTGTTGCGGGCGGCGCTGTTTGCGATGGGGTCGGACTTTGCGATCCAGCTTTTCTTTGGTCGGATCGGATCGACGAAGCCGCGGCATGAGACCATCCAGCCATTGATGAATTTCTTCCAGACCTCGGACGGGGCGTGGCTGTGTATCGTATCGCGGCAGGGCAATGTGGACTGGGCGCCGCTGTGCCGCGCGCTGGGGCTGGAGCCGTATATCGAGGATGAGCGGTTTGCCGGCGCAAAAGGACGCCGTAAGCATGCAGCGGCGCTGGTGGAGTTGCTGGACGGAGCGTTTGGAGCGCTGACCAAGGCGGAGGCGGCCGAGCGGCTGGACGCTGAGGCGATTGCCTGGGCACCTGTGCAGACGCTGGCGGAGGTGGCGGACGATCCACAGGTGGCGGCATCCGGGGCGATCCATGAAATGCCATCAGCGGCGGGCGGCGGAGCGATGATGCGGACGCCGGGCTCGCCTGTGCGGTTTCCCGGCCATGCGGACGGTCCGCGAGGGCCATCGCCCGCAGCGGGGGAGCATACGCGGGACGTGCTGGCCGGATTGGGGCGGAGCAGCGCAGCCATCGACGCGCTCGTGTCGCGCGGCGTGGTGCACGGGGATGACCGCTAGGGGGCGGTCACTCCATCCGCTTTGCCGCCCATTGGGCGAGGGGTCACAAAACCGCCTGGAAGGACCGGTTTCCCGTTGCTATCGGGAGACGAATACCGTCAAGTTCCAGAAACGCTTGGGGAAACAGAATGTTTGATCGCGTCCGCCGGTTCGCTGCCGGCTTGTTTGTGTGCATCGCCCTGCCCGGCCTTGTGGCAGCCGAGCCTTACCTGGAGACCGTGTACGATCCGGCCATACCGACGCTGGAATCGGTGGTGGGGCATAGTTCAGGCGAGGCGATCACCACGACCCCGGACATCCTGCGCTATTTCGAAGCGCTGCAAGCGGCGGCGCCGGACCGGATGCAGATCGTCGAGTATGGCGAGAGCTGGCAGGGGCGGCCGCTGGTCTATGCGATCATCGCAGCGCCGGAGACGATGGCGCGGATCGATGAGGTGAAAGGGGACCTGGCGCGGCTGGGCTCGGGCGCTGATCTGAGCCGGGGAGAGATTGACGAGCTTGTGGCGCGGACCCCGGCCGTGTCGTGGCTGTCCTATGGGGTGCATGGCGATGAGGTGTCGCCATCGGATTCGGCGCTGGCGATGGCGTACCACCTGCTGGCAGCCCGCGATGATGCGCTGGTGGACACGATCCTGGCCAACACGGTGACGATCATTGATCCGAACCAGAACCCCGATGGGCGCGTCCGGTTCGTTCATAGTTTTCAATCGGCGCTGGGACTCAAGCCCCAGGCCGACCGTTATGCCGCCGAGCACGACCAGCCCTGGCCACGCGGGCGGTTCAACCACTACCTCATGGACCTGAACCGGGACTGGTTTGCGATCACCCAGCCCGAAACCCAGTCGAAGGTGAAAGCGGTGCTGGAGTGGCATCCGGTGGTGTTCGTCGACTCCCACGAGATGGGCGGGGACAGCACCTATTACTTCCCGCCGGCGGCCGACCCGTTCAACCCGAACCTGACGGAAGCGCAGAGGGACAAGCAGCGCTGGTTCGGGGTCAATCACGCGGCCTGGTTTGACCAGATCGGAATCCCGTATTTCACCCGCGAGATCTTTGACAATTTCTATCCCGGCTATGGCGATATGTGGCCCCAGCTGAACGGGACGGTGGCCAAGACGTTCGAGCAGGCCTCGGCCCGGGGATTGCTGTTCACGCGGCGGGACGGGTCGGAGCTGACCTTCCGCGAGGGGGTGCGAAACAATTTCATCGCCTCGCTGTCGACGGCCCAAGTGGTGGCCGAGAACAAGGAGGCGTTCCTCACCGATTATGCGCTCTACCGGCGGGATGCGGTGGAGGACGGCCTCCGGTCGCGCCAGCGTTATTTCGTGATCGACCTGTCGGCTCGCCGTTGGCAGGCCGAGCAGATGGCCCGGCGGCTGGAAGGCCAAGGGGTTGATGTGGCCCGGCTGGCGGGGCGGCGGACGCTGTGCGGGGACGTTTATCCGGACGGGGTGCTGGTGGTTGACCGGGCCCAGCCGAATGGCCGGCTGATCAGCACGCTCCTGGACCCTGACACACCTCTGCCGGAAGCCTTTGTCGGCGACCAGGAATCGCGCCGGGCGCGGGGGCTGGACCATGAACTCTATGATGTGACGGCATGGTCGCTGCCGCTGATGGATGGTCTTTCGGTGAAAACTTGCCGCAAGGTGGGGCTGGCCCGGGCCGAACCGATGACTGCCGATAGCCCGATCACGGCGATCACCGATACCGGCGGCACGTTCGGCGTCGCGGTGCCATGGAGCGATGCGGGCCAGGCGAAGCTGGTGATTGCAGCGTTGGAAGCGGGCCTCAAGGGACGGACGACCGATGAAGCGTTCATCCAGAACGGCCGCACATTTGGCCGCGGCACAGCGGTGTTTCCAGCCAAGGGCAATCCCGAAGACCTGACCCTGGTGATGTCGCGCCTGGCTGGCGACATCGGCGCGGAGATCGTGCCGATGGAAACCAGCTGGGTGGATGTGGGACCGAATTTTGGTAGCGGCGCGTTTGCCGAATTGGTGGCTCCGAAGGTCGCGCTGGCCTGGGGCGAAGGCACAAGCGCCACGTCGGCCGGGGCGACCCGGTTCGTGATCGAGCGGCAGTTGGGGCTGGCGGTATCGCCGATCCGGCTAGGCACGATGGGCGCGGCGAACCTGTCGGACTATGATGTGGTAATCCTGCCCGATGATGGGTTCGGGTTTTCCGGCGCGCTGGGCGAGCGCGGACGGGCGGCATTGGCGGCCTATGTGCGCGGGGGCGGGGTGCTTGTCTCGTTCGGCTCGTCGCTGGATGCGCTGACCGGGGAGACCGGACTGTTGAGCACGCAGCGGGAAGAGGCGTTCACCGACGCCGAAGCGGGCAGCGATGGCGACGGCGAGAGCGAAGGGGATGCCCCCGGCACGCGGGTCGAGGATGAGGCTGCCTACCGGGCGCTGATCGCGGCTACGGGCGCCTCGCCCGATGACGTGCCAGGCGCGCTGGTGCGGGTGGAGGCCGATCCAGACCATTGGCTGGCATCGGGCTACGACTCCGCGACGGCGCTGGTGTCGGGGTCTTCGATCTACCGGCCGCTGAATGCGGGCGACGGCACGAATGTGTTCCGGTTTGCCGATGCTGAAAGCCTGGTGCAGAGCGGCTATCTCTGGGAAGAGAGCCGCTTGCAGCTCGCCTTCAAGCCCTTTGTGATGGCCGAACCGTCTGGCGACGGGTTGGTGATCGCGTTTACCCAGAGCCCGACGACCCGGGCCTATCTCAACGGGCTGACCCTCCTGGTCGCCAATAGCATCGTCCTGGCGCCCGCCCGGACCCGCTAGCCCTCCCCGAAGGAGAACGACCGATGCCGCGCATTGTTTCCGCCTTTGCCGTTCTGGCCGGATTGGGACTGGCTGCCTGTACCGCGCCGCCGCCCATGGGCGAGTTCGGCCCGATTGCCGCGCCGGGCGAAGCGGCCAGCACCAATGCGCTCTCCCCTGCCCTCTCCGGCGATGGGCCGATCACCGGACCGGACATGGCGTTGGAGGCGATTTCGCCGGAAGCTGGGCCGGTGAGCGTGGGCCTTGCTGGGTCTGACCCGGCCGATATTGCCCGCTACCTACTGGCCAGCGGGGCAGCGGCGGCCACCCTGTCGCCCGATGGTGAGCAGATCGCGTTCCGCTCGTCGGTGACCGGCGTACGGCAGCTCTGGATCGTGCCGGCCGAAGGCGGGACGCCGAAGCAGATCACATTTGGCAATGGGATCACCTTCTTCCGCTGGCTGCCCTCCAGCGATGCACTGATCTATGGCACCGACAATGATGGCAATGAGCAGGAAAGCTATTACCGCATCAGCGCCGATGGCAGCTCGGAGACGCTGCTCCTGCCGGCGGTGGAGGGCGGGTTTCGGAGCTTTGGCGACATTTCGGCGGATGGGCAGACGGTGACGTTCGCCTCGACCGAGCGGAACGGGCTGGACTATGACATCTACACCGCCGACCTTGAGAGCGGCGCCGTCAGCCGGGTCTATGAGGGCCGCTTCGGCTTCTTCGCGCGGGCGTTCTCACCTGATGGGTCGAAGATCATCGTCACCGAGACCGTGGGCGAGGATTCCGACAATCTCTACGTGCTCGATGCAGCCAGCGGCGCGCTGACCGAGATTTCGGCTCCGGAGCCGCGGGCGAACCATTCCGATGGCGGATTTGCCTGGGACCCTCGGGGCGGCAGCGTGTTCCTGGCCAGCAATCTGGACCGGGAGTTTGCGGCGGTGATGGAATATGACGTCAGCGACGGCACGCTGACCCCTGTGATCGAGACCGCGCGCGACGCGGGGAACATCACGCTTTGCGGGCGGGACGGGCGCTATCTCGTCTTCACCGAGAATGTGGACGGGTTCCACAAGCTGCATATTCGCGACCGGCGCAATGGCCGAATCCTGGGAACGCCGGACTTGCCGGAAGGGCTCTACCGGCTGACCTGCGGGACGGGATCTGACAGGCTGGCAATCGGGGTGAATGGCTGGGGGACGCCGGGGGATGTGTATCTGTGGGATATCCGCCGGGAGCAACTGAACCAGGCGGTGGAGAGCAATTATGCCGGGCTGGATCCGGCGCGGCTCGTGCGGCCGGAAAGCGTGCGCATCATGGCGCGGGACGGGGTCGAATTGCAGGGCCTGCTCTATCTGCCCGATGACGCGTCGCGGGTGGGCGACGGCTTGCCGCCGGTGATCTTTGAAGTGCATGGCGGACCGACAGGCCAATCGGTGGCGAGCTGGGACGCGGTGGTGCAGTACCATGTTGATCGCGGTTTTGCGGTGTTCGAACCGAATGTGCGCGGCTCGACCGGGTTTGGCCGGACCTATGTGACGCTGGACGACCGGGAAAACCGGCGCGATAGCGTGCGCGACCTGATCGATATGCTCGACGGCCTGCGCGAGGATGGCCGGGTGGATGTGGACCGGGCGGCTGTGTCTGGCGGCTCCTATGGCGGGTATATGGTGAACGCGGTGCTGGCGCTTTATCCGGGCGCGTTCGAGGCGGGGGTGAGCCGGTATGGCGTGGCCGATTGGGTGACGGCGCTGCAGATTGCTTCGCCGGCGCTGAAAGCATCGGACCGGATCGAATTTGGCGACATTACCGAGCCGCGCTGGCTGGAATACTATACCGAGAATTCGCCGATCCGCCTGGCCGGTGAGATCGATGTGCCGGTGCTTTACTCTCATGGCGTAATGGACCCGCGGATCGATATCTATGAGACCGAATTGATGGTGAAGACGCTGCGGGCGAACGGGGTTGAGGCGCCCTATATCCGCATCCCCGATGAGGGCCATGGCTGGCGCAAGCTGAGCAACCGGTTGTTCTACTACCGGGCGCAGGCGGAGTTTCTCGAAGCCGTGCTGGGCGAGGAGTAGCGGGTATTCGGGTCAGTCTTCCGGGCTGGAGGTCGTTTCGTGGAGGGCGAGGACGAGGCTTTCCTCGATCTGCTCCATGGCGTCGGCCATATCCATGGCGCGGCCGGACTGGACGAAGCCCTGGGCGAACACTTCGGCGATTTCGGCCAGGAGGTCGCCGACCTCGTCGAGACCGGCAAAATAGGTCGGGTCCACCATTATGCGGTGCCCCTCTTCCTCTCCGGGCACACCAAGCAGGAACGGCTGCATATCACCACTGCGGCGCATGGCGTATCTCCTTCTCAGCCCCCTTGCCGGCGGGCTTCGGCGCGTTGGGCGATGGCTTCGATCCGGGCGGCGGCATCGATGAGGGCGGCGGCGGCCTGTTGTTCCGAAGCGGTCGTGGCGCTGGGGCCATCTGGCGCGCCGCCGCGCCCCGGAGCGGCGTCCAACTCGTCGAGCATGGACAGGGCGGCGATGAGGAACAGGCGCTCTTCGCCGACATCGCCAACGGCCTGGGCGATGGCTTCGACCCGCTGGTCGAGCCGTCCGGCGAGGGCCGAGAGCCGGTCTTCCTGGCCAGGGGCGCAGGCGATGGAATAGGTCTTTCGGCGGATATGGATCTCAGCCCTGGCCACTGGCGGTCTCCTGCAGTTCGAGGGCGGCTTTCACTTCGGCGATGGCCGAACCCAGGGCGGCGGACGCTTCATCGGCGAGCGATTGCAGCTCCGCTTCGCGGGCCAGGGCGGCGTCGAGATCGGCGGCGAGGCGGGCCCGATCGTCTGACATGACCTGGAGTTCGCGGCGCAGGATGGCGGGGTCGCCGGACTGTTCGAACAGGGCATCCAGCGCGCTGTCGAGACGGGACAGCGCGGTCTCCAGTGTCTGCAGGGCCTGGTCCATCGACGACATGGTTCTCCTCTACCCGTTGGGGCTCTGCACGCCAAGCCGCTTGACGCGCGCGGCTGTACTCGCCATTGCCGCGAGTCTGACTATAAGGCAGCACGATGAACGCGACACATACAGAAATGGCGAATGCCATCCGCGCCCTGTCCATGGATGCCGTGGAAGAGGCAAAATCGGGCCATGTCGGCCTTCCGCTGGGCATGGCGGATGTGGCGACGGTACTGTTTTCGAGGCATTTGAAACATGATCCGAAAGATCCCTATTGGCATGACCGGGACCGGTTTGTGCTGTCGGCGGGCCATGGCTCGATGCTGCTCTACAGCCTGCTGTATCTGACCGGGTATGGCAGTGTTTCGCTGGATGATATCCGGAACTTCCGCCAATTGGGCCGGCCAACGCCCGGGCATCCGGAGAATTTCATGACGGCCGGGGTGGAAACCACGACCGGTCCCCTGGGTCAGGGGATCGCGACGGCTGTGGGCATGGCGATGGCCGAGCGGCACCTGAATGCGCGGTTTGGCGACGATCTGGTGGATCATCACACTTGGGTGCTGGCGGGCGATGGCTGTCTGATGGAGGGGATCAGCCAGGAGGCGATCACGCTGGCGGGGCATCTGGAGCTGAACAAGCTGGTGGTGCTGTTTGATGATAATGCGGTGACGATCGATGGCGGCACGGAGCTGTCTGACCGGACCGACCAGTGTGCGCGGTTCGAGGCGTCGGGCTGGGCGACGACGGCGATTGATGGCCATGATGTGGATGCGGTGGAGGCCGCGTTGGCGTGGGCGAAGACGCAGGACAAGCCGGTGATGATCGCGTGCCGGACAAGGATTGGCTATGGCGCGCCGACGATTGAGGGGACGGGCAAGGCCCATGGCGGGCCCTATGGCGCCGATGAAGTGGCAGGTATTCGGGAGAGTATCGGCTGGCCCCATGCGCCCTTTGTGGTGCCGGAGCCGGTGCTGGAGGCCTGGCGGGCGGCGGGCCAGCATGCGGCGGGCGCGCGGGCGGACTGGCAGGCGCGGGCGGCGGAGCGTCCGCTGGCTGGACCGTTCGAGGCGGCGATGGCGGGCGCCCTGCCCGAGACGCTGGGCGAGATCACGCTGGCGCAGAAGCAGGCGGTGGTCGCATCGGGCAAGGATGATGCGACGCGGAAATGGTCTGGCGCGGCGCTGGAGCGGTTGACCGAGGCCGTGGAGACGATGGTCGGCGGGTCGGCAGACCTGTCGGGATCGAACAATACCAGGACGAGCCATACCGAACCGTTGACCCCGGCGAATTGGGCGGGGCGGTACATCCATTATGGTGTGCGCGAGCATGGCATGGCGGCGGCGATGAACGGGATGGCGCTGCATGGCGGGATGATCCCGTACTCAGGGACGTTCCTGGTGTTTGCGGACTATTCCCGCGCGGCGATTCGGATTGGTGCGCTGATGGGGCTGCGGGTGATCCATGTGATGACCC
The DNA here is from genome assembly GCA_039034035.1 of Pseudomonadota bacterium. Lineage (GTDB taxonomy): Bacteria > Pseudomonadota > Alphaproteobacteria > Caulobacterales > Hyphomonadaceae > UBA5336. Next base: position 2,137 of record JBCCBN010000076.1, on the reverse strand, counting down.
ACGATTCGATCGGCCTGGGCGAGGATGGGCCGACGCACCAGCCGGTGGAGCATGTGGCGAGCCTGCGGGCGATGCCGAACATGTATGTGTTCCGGCCGTGTGACGGGGTGGAAACGGCGGAATGCTGGGAGCTGGCGCTGGGGCGAACAGGTGGCCCGTCGACCATGGCGCTGACGCGGCAGGGCGTGCCGACGGTGCGGACCGACGCGGAGCCGGAGAACCGGTGTGCGCGGGGGGCGTATGTGCTGTCGCCGACGACGGGGGCGGAGAAGGCCGTGCTGGTGGCGACCGGGTCAGAGGTGGGCGTGGCGATGGCAGCGCAGGCGGCGCTGGCGGATGCGGGGATCGGGGTGCGGGTTGTGTCGATGCCGTGCATGGACCTGTTCGAGGCCCAGGATGCGGCGTATCGCACCGATGTGCTGGGGGGTGATCTGCCGAAAGTGGCGGTGGAGGCTGGGGTTCGATTTGGCTGGGACCGTTGGATCGGCGCCGATGGCGGCTTTGTGGGCATGGAAAGCTTTGGCGCGAGCGCGCCTTACAAGGCGCTGTTCGAGCATTTCGGGATCACGGCCGAGGCGGTGGTTGAGGCGGTGAAAGCGCGGGTTTAGGCTGGGTCCGCCGCGTCCGCGCTCTACGGCAACGCGGACCAAACACGTCGGACGCGGAGCGGCAGCTTCTTGCCGGAAGTGGTCATTGCCACGGCATTTTCCTCCGGCGACAATTGGTCAGTGAAAGCCCAAAAAACCAAACAAAAGCAGGGATTGAACGAGATACTATGATTGCCGCGTGCTTGCGTACCAAACCCAGAAACTGATCAGGATCGCGGACGCAGAAACGATCGTCATGAGTGTGCCGGGTATGAAGTTCACGTATCCGGGGAGGTCCACAAAGACAAAGTAGCCGACATCAAGGAGCCCCGCGACCATAGCCGTTACCCAAATCGCAGTCGTATTGCCGCGCCAGATGAAGACCGCCCCAATGACCGTAACCAATCCGCCCCAAAGCAGGTTCCAGCCGTGCTGGTTCAGAATGCCACCAACGGCTTCATGATACTCAGCTTGCAACGCTTCGGCGGGAATGGCGTCGGCGATGGCCTGAAATCCGCCAGCGGCGTCCGCCGGAATGATAATGACTCCAGCCAGCATGTGGACCAGTCCCCATACGATCCACAAGATCGATGCAACTCTCAGCAAGTTGAGGTGTGTGTTTGACATTGGTCCGGTCCTCGACAGAATTTCAGCAACAAAGAAAGCCACCAGCAGCACGCCCAGTGAATGCAACGTGGTTGATTGAGTCAACCAATTGGGTGTCGAATTGCAACACGATGCGTCTCTTGCTCTCCAGATTGACCGACTCATGCGCCGGTTTCATTCGGACTTTCACCCGCGCGCGAAACGCATCGATAAGGAAAAGATAGGCCCGATTGGAGGTATGATCTTGATGGTGGTTTCTGGGGTCGGGCCCACGACGGCCCAAACAATTGGATCAGCCCTCGGGCGCGACAAATCCCAAGTCTCAAGGGTTGTAGGTCTTCTTGTCCAGAAAGGGCTCGTCCAGAAGTCAGCAGATGGCACCGACGCGAGACGTTCGGATATACGTCTCACAGAGAGAGGACGACTACAGGTTGCAGCATTCAATGGCGCGCTTGTCGAAACGGGCAAGACGATCCTGGGCCCCTTGAGCAAGTCCGAAGCGAAGCAGTTCTCCGACTTGCTTTCTAAGATCTTGGACCAACGCTCCGCTTAGGAGGCCAACTCCCACCTGCATTCCAAACGAAAGCAGACACTCAGTCCCCCGTTGGCTACCGGCTGCAAAGCGCAAATCGCTGCTACTCCCGCGGGCGAACGCCATGCCGGGCCCTGACCCAAAGCAGGCTTTGGCTTGGCCGCTTGAACGGGAACCCGCTCGCAGCCTACCAGGGTGCGGATGAAACCCTTTCCCTCCCCCGTCGGCTCACGCGGCCCCCATAGCCTACGCGGCCCGCGCCTTGCACCGGCGCGCGGGAGGGTGCGGCCTTGGCACATGCTGGACGTGGCGTGTGAGCGGGGCTACACCGCAGTGCAAAATTTGCTGTCAGCGCGTGAGAGGATCAAATCATGGCGGTTCGGGTTTCAATCAATGGGTTTGGCCGGATCGG
>JBCCBN010000075.1:0-13109 GCA_039034035.1 Pseudomonadota bacterium | reverse complement strand
GCTGGTGGCGGGCCATGCCAATGGGGATGCTGATTTCATCACCCTCACCGTGCCGGAGGGCCAGCAACTCGTTTCTGCCGTGCTGACCAATTATGAGGGTGGATCGAACTTTACCTTCCTGGGAATCCAGGTTGGCGGGTCGGTGCCCGGCCAGGCCGAAATCCAGGCTGGCACCGCGACGCTGGATGGCGGCACCGTGTATGGCGATGTGCAGGAGGGGGCGGACCTGTTGGCCCTGCTGGCGACCGATACGGTGGAGAATGCCGGCCAGCCGGTGAGCGGGCTGTCCCTGCCACTGGGGCCGGGCACCTATACGCTGTGGTTCAACCAGAACCAGGGGCTGAGCCAGTCGACCATCGCGTTTACAACAGAGCCCGTTCCCGGGCCGCAGGTGGGTGAAGCCGTGCTGGACGTGACCGTGGCGTCTGACGATGTGCAGATTTCGAACTTCCCGCCCAATTCGTTCACCCTGACCAACACCGGCGAAAAGCGGATCACGGCGCTGGAAGTCGATGTGACGGATGCGCTGTATCCCGATGCCGTGTTCGACCCGTTCGGGCTGGCTGGCGATACGGTTTCCAAGCCGCTGACGCTCGACACGCCGGGGGAGACGGGCGTGGAAGCGCCGACGGATGCGAGCTATATCGGCGCCGGCGGGGCCGATGGGTTTGAAGGGATCCGGCTGAAATTTGATCCGGGGGCGGATGGTGGGTTCCAGCCTGGCGAAACGGTTGGGTTCTCCGTGGATATGGACCCCAATTCGGTGGCGGGCGCCTTCAAGGGCCGGCTGGACGATGGCGCCTCGCCGGACTGGGATGTGGGCGGCGTGTCGGGCGCGGAACTGATCGGCGCGAGCTTCACGGTCACATTCGAGGACGGCAGCACGGCGACCGGCACCTTGCAGGGCGCGGGCAATCAGGGCGGCGCGCGGGGGCTGGCCTCCCAAGCTTCGCCCGAGCTTGGCGTTGCATTGGCTGTCAATGGCGTGACCGAGAGCGGCATCGGCACCTATGCCGATGGCGGGCCGAGCGTGATCGTGAACGGACCGGAAGGGTTTACCGCGCGTGTGGTGTTGACCAAGGGCATCATCCAGCCGGTGGTGAACAATTTCTCGGGCGAGCTGGGCGAACGGCTCGACGCGCAATTGGCCGACCTGATGGCGGCAGGCTTTCCGGCTAATAATGCGGCCGAGTTCCAGACCGTGGACATTGTGTTGACCGGCGAGGACCAGGACATTTCCAGCCTGTTCAATTTCGCCGATGTGGCGGGGTTTGACCTGCCGGTGGATGAAAGCCGGTTGCCGCTCGGCTTTGTTGCCAGCGTGATCGACCCGGCGAATGGTGACCTGCCGCTGGGGCCGGTGACCTCGCCGATCCATGTGGTGTTTGGCGATGGGACGGTCCCTGTGGCCGATATCGAGATCGCCGATGCGGGCATGATCGAGAGCGGGGATGGCGGGGCGACGCAAGTGGCGTTTGCGCTGTCGGCCTCGGTGCCAATCGATGGGGATGTGGAGGTGGCATTCACCGCGTCAGGTGTGCCGGGTGTGTCGCCGGCGAGCCCGGTGATGGTGACGTTCCTGAACGGGTCGGCCACGCTTGATGTGTTTGTGCCGAATGATGATGTGGACAATGGCGCCGAGACGGTGGCAATCACTCTGACCGGAGTGGGTCCGGGGCCGGGACTGGCCAACCCGGTGCAATTGGGTGCGGATGTGGCCGCGACTGGCATCGTGCCGGAGGACGATGCGGCGCTGGTCGAGGGCGATGTGTTGCTGCGCATCAATGCGTTTGGGCCAGAGCTGGAAGGGGGCGATGGCGGGCCGGACTGGCTGGCTGACCTCCGTGAGGACCCGATCGAGTATTTCTCCTCGCTGCAGGACCGAGGCGAGTCGGCTGACGATCCCGGTTCGGTGCCCGATGGGGTGCCGGCGGAGCTGTTCGAAGACAGTCGGATCAGTACACGGACGATCAATTACGATATTCCGGTAGCGGACATTCTGTCTGAGAGTGCGTTCTACAAGGTCAATCTCTATTTTATCGACGGGCGGTTCACCGCGCCGGGCGAGCGCGTGTTTGACACCGCCATTGAAGGCGAGGTGCCTGCTGAGCTGGACAATCTCGACCTGGTGGCGCGGTTTGGTGCCGGGCAAGCGGGTGTGGTCTCGCATGTGGTGGCGGTGACCGATGGGACGCTGAACCTCGACTTCCTGACCGCTTCAGGCAGCGGCGATGGCGCTGTGCAGAACCCGCTGATCAGCGGCATCGAGATCATCGAACTGGTCAGCGGCGCGTTTGAGCTGTCGGCCCTGACAGACACCGACGGGGCGGCCAATAGGGTCGATGAGACGGTGGCAGGCGCTAGGGTGGGGATCACCGTGGTTGCGACGGACCTTACACCGGGGGCAACCGTCTCTTACGGGCTGGTTGGTCCGAATGCGGACCTTTTCACTGTGGATGCCAACGGGGTGGTACGGACGGCGGGGGCGCTTGACCGGGAAACCGATGGGGGCAGTGTCGATATCGCGGTGCAGGCGGTATCTTCAGCGGGCGGATCGGTTGAGGCGACCTTTGTGGTGGCAGTGAACGATGTGAATGAGGGGCCGGTTGGTCCGATTACTGATAGTGCGGCGGAGGCGAATGTGGTGGCCGATACCGCGGCTGCGGGGACGGCGGTGGGCATCACGGCGGTGGCTGTCGATGCGGACGCGACGATGAATGTCGTGACCTACAGCCTGATAGATGATGCGGGCGGGCGGTTTACCATCGACCCGGTGAGCGGGGTCGTCTCGGTGCTGGATGCGGGACTGATCGATGGCGCTGTGGCTTCGTACCAGATCGAGGTTGAGGCGCTGTCTGAAGACCTGTCGGTGTCGATGGCTGTTTTCGATATTGCGGTATCGGGGACCCCGGGGGTGGGGGCGCAGATCGGCACCGGTCTCACCGAGATCGAGGATCTGGACCTCACAGACTATGGGCTCGAACAGGATGATGCGGCGTCTGGCGGGACGTTGGTGAAGACCTTTGGCGAGGGGCTGGCCTCTGGCGTCTTCACCGGTGCCACCGGGGCCTATGATGTCGAGGTGCGGTACTACAATGAGGATGACGGCGTCGCGACCTGGACCCTGCTCGTCGATGGCATCGTGCGCGCGAGTTGGGACGGTGTGGGCGGCGAAGGGGTGACCGGATCGCCGGAAACGATCCCGTTCGAAGGGCTCACGCTGGAGGCGGGGGACGTCATCACCTTTGAAGGGCTGCGCGATGGGGGCGAACTGGCCCGCCTCGATGCGGTGACGATTACCGCAGCCGATGTTGGGCCGGTGAACACGCCGCCGGTGGTCGAGCTGCCTCTTCCCGATCAGGGTACGGAGGAAGGGGAGAGTTTCAGCTTCGAAGTGCCTGCGGAAACGTTCAGCGATGCCGATGGTGACACGCTGATGCTGGGTGCGACGCAGGCCAATGGTGATCCGCTGCCGGACTGGTTGGTGTTTGATCCGGACACGGAAACATTCAGCGGGACGCCGGGTGAGGCCGATGTTGGCGGGCTGGAAATCACCGTGACGGCCAGTGATGGAGAGGCAACGGTGGCTGATACGTTCACGCTCACCATTGCGCCCAACATCGTGATTGACGGGCCTGAGATTGGTGTCGGGTTGACCGAGGTGGAAGATCTTGATCTCTCTGGCTATGACGTCCAGCGCATCAATGAAGCGTCGGGCCGGTTTGTGGTGCGGACCTATGATGAGGGCATGGCGACCGGTGTCTTTTCCGGGCCGACCGGCGCGTATGATCTCCAGGCTGTGTTCTTCAATGAAAGTGATGGGGAAGCCACCTGGAGCGTGTTGGTCAATGGCGTGGAGGCTGTGAGCTGGCAGGGCATTGGCGGCACCAGTGCGGGCGGTACGGCGGAAGCCATCGCCTTTGCTGACATCGACTTGCAGACCGGCGATGTGATCACCATTCACGGCATTCGCGGCAATGACGAGCTTGCACGGATCGATGCGTTCAGCCTGACCCCGGCGGCGGGCGCTGATGGGGGAGGCGGGCCCACCCCTCCGCCCAGCCAGACGGTGATAGCCGGAACGAGCGAGTTGGAGACATTTGCGCTCGATGGGTACGAGGTCGAGAGCCGGGACGATGGCTCCAATGGCACCGCGATCCGCACGTTCGGGACCGGGATTGCGGCGGCGTCCTTCGTTGGCAGCACCGGCGTTTACGGGGTGGATATCGTCTATTTCGACGAAAGCGACGGAGTTTCGACCTGGCAGCTTCTGGTGAATGGCGAGGAAGTCGACACCTGGCAGGGCGATGGCGGGACGACTGCGGTTGGAACGCCGGAGACCCGGGCGGTGCTCGGTGTGTCCCTGGCGGACGGAGACGTGATCGAACTGGTCGGGATTGCGGGCGACCCTAATCCGTTCGTGGATGGCGCCGAGGAGATGGCGCGGCTGGATACGATCACCATTACGCCGAACACGCAGGGGAATGCGTCCCTGTCGGGCGCGATGACGCGTGTCGATCCTGCGCTGGACCAGTCCGGTCAGGTCGAGCCGGAGACGGTGCGGGCCGGGAGCTCGGAAGGGGCGAGCGGTGCGGGTGCGGTCGATCTTTCGGGTTCGCCGGATGGGTTTGTGTTCGAGACATCTGACCTGCCGGGCCTGTCTGCCCATGGGCACGGACCGTTGGAGGGCCATGACGGGTTGATGGCCGCCCTGGAGGATGCGGCGACGGCGGTGCCGGTCTCGATGGTGCCGGCGGAGACACAGGTGTTCGAGGATTGGATGGTCGAGGAAACAGACTGGCAGGTGCTGTAGCGAGGTGTCGGCGCTCCGGCTGGCGGGCCGCGGGCCGACGGTCAGGGGTTCAGCCGCTCATGGGCCCAGCCGGTCTCGGGGGCGCGAGTGTAGGTGACCCGGTCGTGGAGGCGATAGGCCTGGTCCTGCCAGAATTCGATCTGGACCGGTTCGAGGATGTAGCCCCCCCAATGGGGCGGACGGGGGATGGTGTCCTCTTCCCGGTAGAGGTCGGTAAGGAGGGTGTGGCGAGCGAGCAGGGCCTCGCGGTCGGGCAGGGCGCGCGACTGGTGGCTGGCCCAGGCGCCGATCTGGCTGTCACGGGCGCGGGTGGCGAAATAAGCGTCGGCATCGGCGGGGTCACCCCGGCGGACGGTGCCGCGAATCCGGACCTGGCGGGCAAGGGATTTCCAGTGGAAATTAACCGCCGCCTTGCCCTGGCCGTCGAGCTGGCGGCCCTTGGCACTGTCATGATTGGTGTAGAAGGTGAAACCGGCCGCGGAAAAGTCCTTGAGTAGGACAATCCGCACATCGGGGAAGCCATCAGTGTCCACGGTGGCCAGCGCCATGGCATTGGCATCGCTGATTTCGGCGGCCTTGGCATCGGCCAGCCAGTCGTTGAATAGGGCCAGGGGGTCGGCCAGCGCTGCAATGAGGGGCCGGTCACCCTGGGCTTGATAATCGCGATCGGTGGGCGTTTCGGGGATGGGTTTCGCCAGGGTTCCAATGGACGTCTCTGCCATGGGGATCGGCCTCCAATCGGTGTGGGCAGCCCCGTGCGCCCTATGGGCTGGGGCTTGCCATTGCGGGAAAAGTCCGCGCAAAACCTCTCCGGATAGTAAGGGTCTTCGCCCATGTCGCACAATACGTTCGGGCATCTGCTGCGCATTACAACTTGGGGAGAGAGCCATGGTCCCGCGCTGGGGTGCGTTGTGGATGGCTGCCCGCCGGGATTGGCGCTGACCGAGCCTTATGTGCAGGCCTATCTCGACAAGCGGCGGCCGGGGACGTCACGCTTCGTGACCCAACGCAAGGAGCCGGACCAGGTGAAGATCCTGTCGGGCGTGTTCGAGGATGACCGCACCGGCGGTCCGCGCACGACGGGCACGCCGATCTCCATGCTGATCGAGAATGTTGACCAGCGTTCGAAAGACTATTCGGAGATCCGCGACCGATACCGGCCCGGACATGCCGATCATGCCTATGATGCCAAGTATGGGATCCGCGACTATCGCGGGGGCGGTCGAAGCTCGGCGCGGGAAACGGCGGCCCGGGTCGCGGCTGGTGCCGTGGCGCGGCTAGTGCTCGGCGATGGGGTGCAGATCCGCGGCGCAGTGGTCCAGATTGGGGCTGAAGGGCTGGGCGACAGCGCGTGGGATTGGGCGGAAACGGCGAACAATCCGTTCTGGTGCCCGAATGCCGGCGTGGCGGAGCGATGGGAAGCCCTGCTCGACAAGACACGGAAGGCGGGGTCTTCGGTCGGGGCGATTGTCCAGGTTGAAGCGACGGGCGTTCCGGCGGGATGGGGCGCGCCGGTCTATGGCAAGCTGGACGGGGAGTTGGCCGGCGCGCTGATGTCGATCAATGCCGCGAAAGGAGTCGAGATCGGGGCTGGGTTCGCCGCTGCGGCCCTGTCCGGCGAAGCGAATGCCGACCCGATGCGGGCGGGAAATGAAGAAGGGCCGCGCTTCCTGTCCAACAATAATGGCGGGGTCGCGGGCGGCATTTCCACGGGGCAACCCGTGGTGGCGCGCGTCGCCATCAAGCCGACCTCTTCGATCCTGACGGAGGTCCAATCTGTCACGCGGGATGGTGAAGAGGTGGATGTGCGCACCAAGGGGCGCCACGATCCGTGTGTGGGCATCCGGGCGGTGCCGGTGGCCGAAGCGATGCTGGCATGCGTGCTGGCCGATGCGAAGCTGCGCCACCGGGGGCAGTGTGGACCCGATACGGGCAGCGCGACATGAGCGAGGAAGAGCCCGCCAAGACGCTGGATACGCTCGCGCTAGATGTGGACATCGGCTCTCGGGAACAGCTCAGTGTCGACCAGTTGACCCGGTCGCGGCTGCAATTCGTACTCGGCCAGAACGCGGCGATCGTGCAACAGATCCAGTTTGCCGACGCCAAGGCGGCGACCCTGCTCGCACTGACGGGGGTTCTGGCCTATGGGCTGACCTATGAAGTGCTGAGCGTTCCACTGCCGATCCTGGCTGTACTGTTGGGCCTGACCGGGGCGGTGATCGCACTGTGTTTGCTGGCGGTGATGCCGCGGATCCGGGATGGGGGGAGCGGCGCAGAGCTTTACAAGCGGGATCCGTTCTCGTGGCCGGCGCTGAGCGCAAAGGGCTTTGACGCCGACACCCATGCTGACTTCCTGCGGACCAGCCAGGCCTCGCACTTGGTGATGGCGGTGGCCCGGTCAAACGTGGCCATCGCCGCTGTGTTGAGCCGGAAGTACAGCTTGTTGCGGGCGGCCTTGTGGCTTGCGATTGCTGACCTGGTGGTGATTTTTGCGGCGGCCGGATTGCAGGGGGCGGGGCTAGTTTAGCGCCCGCACCATTATTCCGCCGCGACCGCCGGTCCGTCGAATTGGCGGGCGAAGACGTCGCCGGCGGGCCAAGGGGCGTGATCCTCAGTAAGCGATGGCGACCGAGATGGCGCCGAAGCGCTGGGGGCCATCCTGGGCGACGAATTGTTCGGTGCGGTGGACATAGGTGAAGCTGACTTGCACTGCGTCCCAATGGATGGCGGTGCCGGCCTGGATGTCGGCGACGAGATCGCGGCGGTCGCTGACCCGGCGGGAGTCCCGGTAGGTGTTGCCGTCGAGGAAGATGTCGCGGCCGATGACCCGGCCCTGGACGCCGGCGAAGAGGTAGCCGCCGATCCCATCCTTCTTCTGGAAGCCGCCGGCGCCGGCGAGGGCGGGGCGGATGCGCGGGGGGCCGAATTCGGTGGCGTCGAGCGTGCCGCCGAGCCGGACCATGCCGCCGACATCGGCATAGGTGCGCACATTCCCCACCGCGCCGCCGAGATTGAAAGCGGCGTCGGCTTCCAGTCCGAAGGGCAGGGCGGTGGTTCGGAAGAAAACCTGCTGGCGCTGGGCGATGATCTCGATGCCTGGCTCGTCCTTGAGCTGGGTGTCCCATCCCCGGGGTTCGACGCCGTCGATGAGTTCGTGCCAATTGGTCTGGACGAATTTGCCGCCGGCCGAGGGGCCGACAATGCCGAGATTGATCTGCAGGCTGTCCTGGGTGTCGTCGTCATTGGCCATGACGGTGCCGGAAATGGCGAGCCAGCCGGCATAGGGCCGGTCGTTCGGGTCGGGGGTCGGCGTTTCAATGTTTTCGGGGGTGAAGATGGCATGGGAGACGCCCACGCCTTCGCGCACATTGGTTCGCTGAACGTTGAGGCCGGGGATGAAGTCGGCGACCCGCCGGAACACGCCGCGGGCTTCGCGGGGACGGGTGATGAATTCGGCGCGCAATCCATTGGAGTAGTTCTTGTCGGTCCCGCCGAAGAGGTCGTTCTCGGAGGTGATGGCGACGACACCATACTTGGTTTCGGGCTCGGCGGCGGCCATTGGGCCGAGCGCCAGGGCGAAGCCGACAGCGTTCAGCGCGCGGATGCGGAGCGATGGCATATGGGCGTGTTCCCTGGACCAGTGAGTAAGCCGATGGTGCCCGCCATGCATCGCGGTGCCGGGCGGGTCAATGGGCGCGCAGATTACGGTTCAGATGCTCACGCGTCAGAGGTGTTCAGCGCGTCGATCAATCCATTGGCGTGAACGGTGATGTTGCCAGCGCCCAGGCACACCACCATGGCGCCGGGCTGGGCCATGTCGCGGATCGTTGCGGGGAGGGCGTTAAGGCTGGCCAGGGCACCGGCATTGCGGTGGCCGTGCCGGCGCATGGACAGCACCAGCGCGTCGGCATCGACCCCGCTGATAGGGTCTTCGCCGGCGGCGTAGACCGGGGCGATCAGCACGTCATCGGCGGCATCGAAACAGGTCGAGAATTGTTCGAACAGATCCTTGAGGCGCGAATAGCGGTGGGGCTGATGGACCGCGATCAGTTGTCGGGTGCCCTGCATGGCGCGGGCGGCCTTGAGAACGGCGGCGATTTCGACGGGGTGATGGCCATAATCATCGATGATGCGGACCGGATCGGCACCGGGCGCGCGCTGCCAGTTGCCGACGGGCGTGAACCTGCGCTTGACCCCGCCAAAGCCGGACAGGGCGTCAGCGATCTGCTCGTCGGTCGCACCGAGTTCGAGTGCGACGGTGACGGCGGCCAGCGCGTTCTGGACATTGTGGTCGCCGGCCATGGGTAGGGTCAGCCCCTTGATCATGCGCGGCGCGGCGGAGCCCGGCCGGCGCAGGGCGATGTCGAAATGGGCGCCGTTGAGGTCGGTCTTGAGGTTCACGGCGCGGACATCGGCCTGGCGGTTAAAGCCATAGGTGATGCGCCGGCGGTCGGTGACCCGGGCGGCCAGGGCCTGGACTTCGGGATGGTCTGTGCAGAGCACGGCAAAGCCGTAGAAGGGGATGTTCTCGACGAAGGTGTCGAACGCGCCGCGGAGGGCGTCCATCGAGCCGTAATGGTCCATGTGCTCGGGGTCGATGTTGGTGACGATCGCCGCGGTGGGGGCGAGCTTGGTGAAGGTGCCGTCGCTCTCATCGGCTTCGACCACCATCCAGTCGCCTTCGCCGGCCTTGGCGTTGGATCCATAGGCATTGACGATGCCGCCATTGATCACGGTGGGGTCGATGCCGCAGCCATCGAGCAGGGCGGCGACCATGGAGGTGGTGGTGGTCTTGCCATGGGTGCCGGCGACGCAGACCGTCCATTTCAGGCGCACCAATTCGGCGAGCATGTTGGCCCGGCGGACCACCGGGATGCCTTGCGCCCGGGCGGCAACCACTTCGGGATTGTCCGCTTTGATTGCGGTGGAAATGACCACCGCTCCGGCGCCGGCAGTATTCTCCTCGGATTGTCCGATGAACACCGTCGCGCCCTTGTCGCGTAGGTGCTCGACAATACCGCTTTCGCGGATGTCGGACCCCTGCACCTTGTAGCCCAGCGTCATCATGATCTCGGCAATGCCGGACATGCCGATGCCGCCAATGCCGACAAGATGGGCGGGGCCGAGATCGAAAGGGGCAGGGTTTTTCATGGCGTCGGTCCGGTGTCGTTGCGCGTTGGGCTTTGTGTTGATCGGGTTCAGCCTTTTTGGGCGATGTCTTCTGCGAGGTCTGCGAGGTCTTTTGCGGCGGTGATGGTGCCGGCGCGGCGGGCGGCTTCCGCGCGTTTCTGGAGATCGATGGGGTCGCCGAGCCGGGCCGCGATCAGCTCTCCCAGTAGGGTGGGGTAGAGATTGGTTTCAACGATCATGTCGGCGGCGCCCACATCGGTCAGCGCTTCGGCGTTGGCGGCCTGGTGATCATCCATGGCAATCGCCAGCGGCACTAGGATCGCCGGACGACCCACAGCAGCAAGCTCGCTGACGGTGCCGGCGCCGGACCGGGCGATGACCAGATGGGCGGCGGCCAGGCGTTCGGGCATGTCGGAGAAGAAGGTATCGATCTCGGCGGTGATGCCGGCATTGGCATAGGTGCGGACCACGTCCGTGACCTGTTCCTCGCGGACCTGCTGGATCACTTTCAAACGGGAGGTCAGCGCTTCGGGCAAGTGGTTGCAGATGGCCAGCGGGATCACCTCGCCCAGGATACGGGCGCCCTGGCTGCCGCCGGTGACCAAAATGTTCAGCGTACCGCCAGTTGAGGGGTAGGGCCTGTCACGCATGGCGGTGATGGGCGCGCGGACGGGATTGCCGAGCGGCACGTGGTGGGCGCCGGAGGGGAGCCGGTCGAGCCGTTTGAAGCCCGACGCAACGGCGGCGGCGCGGCGGCTCATCAGGCGGTTGACCCGGCCGAGCACGGCGTTCTGTTCGTGGATCAGGATCGGCACACGCTCTTTTCGCGCCGCCGCCAGCAGGGGATAGGCGGGATAGCCGCCAAAGCCGGCGGCAAGGGCTGGCTCGGCCTCGCGCAGGATGGCCTGGGTGCTGGCGATGCCGGCGCGGATCTTCATGTAGCTGCCGGGCAGGGTCCAGGGTTTGCGCAGGTTCGGGCTTTCCGCTTCCACCGCTTGTTTCCAATCGGCGGGAAACCGGGCGCCATAGCGCAGGCCGCGTGCATCGCTGACGAGGCCGACAGACCAGCCGCGGGACGCCATCTCCTCGGCGAAGGCGGCGGCGGGGAACATGTGCCCGCCCGTACCCCCCGCCCCGATGATGATGGTCTTTTCGGGATCAGCCATAACCGCTCCGAAACTGGCCGCGTCCCCGGATCAGGGCGAGCGCGAGCCCAATGGTGAGCGCCGACCCGATGAACGATGAGCCGCCATAGGAGAGGAATGGCAGCGTCATGCCCTTGGGCGGCAGGAGGCCAACATTGACACCGATGTTTATGGCGGCCTGGAGACCGAACAGCGCAAACAATCCGGCGGCGGCAGCGCGCGGATAGGGATCGGCGATGGGCGCGCTGAGCAACAGTCCGCGTACCGTGATGAAGCCATAGGTGGCGATCAGGGCGAGGGCGGCGACCAGGCCATACTCTTCTGCCAGGACCGAATAGATAAAGTCGGTATGGACATCGGGGAGGGAGGTTTTGACGGTTCCCTCGCCCGGGCCAGCGCCCAGGAGCCCGCCGCGCTGGATCGCTTCATGGGCCTTGTCGATCTGATAGGTGTCGTAGTCGGTGGGGTTGAAGAAGCTGTTCACCCGGAACCGGACATGGGGCAGCGTGAGGTAGAGCAGGCTGGCGAGCGCCGCGCCGCCGGCGGCGAAGGTGGCGGCGAGGAGGCGCGGCAGGCCCGACACGAAGAAGACCACCAGGAAGGCTGCCGACAGGAGCACCGACTGGCCCACGTCGGGCTGGAGCAGGAGCAGGGCGAGGACGAGGCCGAACAGGCCGGTCGACAGACCGATCCATGGGCCGGTTGGAAAGAGGTCGCGCTGGGCCAAGAGCCAGCCGCACACAACGATCAGGGCCGGCTTGACCAGTTCCGACGGCTGGAGCGAAAGCCAGGCGATTCTGAGCCAGCGCTGGGCGCCCTTGGCTTCGTGGCCGGCCACCAGGATGACGGCCATCAATACAATCGCTGCGACCAGGACACCGGCGGCCAGGCGCCGCGCCCAATCCCGGCTCAACAAGCTGGTAGAGACCATCAAACCGGCCGCCAGGGCCGTGAACACGGCCTGCCGCACGACGAAGGTGTAGGTGTTGGCGTAGCCGATCCGGTCAGCGGCGACCGGGCCGGCGGCCAGTGACAGCAGGAGGCCCAGTCCCATCAATCCGAACACCGCGACCAGGATCGGCCAATCGAGGGTGCGGCGCCACTCGGTGATCCAGGACGCATCGGAGCGGGCAAACAGGGGCGGCGCCATGCCGCTCATGCCGACTCCATCAGCGCGGCCTTCTGGGCATGATTGATCACCAATTGGCGAAACGCTTCGCCGCGGGCTTCGAAGTCGGTGAACTGGTCAAAGCTCGGCCGGGCGGGGGACAGGAGCACGACCGCATCGGGTTCGCCGCTGGCTTCGGCGTCTGCAGCGGCGTGCTGGACGGCGGCTTCGAGCGTGGCGGAATTGCGCGTCTTGACCTTGCCCTTCAGCTGTTTGGCGAGATCGGACCCGCTCTCGCCGATGAGATAGGCGCCCTCGACCCGGTCGAGATAGGGAAACAGGCGGTCGAGTGGTTCGGTATGGGTCTGGCCGCCCGCGATCCAGTAAACGCGGGAATAGGCCTTGAGGGCCTGTTCGGCGGCGAGCGGATTAGTCGCCTTGCTGTCATTGATGAAGCGGACGCCATTAACGGTGGCGATGATTTCCTGGCGGTGGGCGAGGCCGGAGAAACTCTCGATCCCATCCATGATCGTGGCGGGTTCGACCCCCAGCGCCCGGCAGACGGCATAGGCGGCGGCAGCGTTCTGGTGGTTGTGCTTACCGGCCAGGGCGAGGGCCGTGCGCAGATCGCCGACCCGTTCGGCCTTGCCGCGCAGGCTGTCATAGAGAAGCCCGTCGACCGCGCTGACGCCCTTGCCGAGGGCGAATTCGGCTGAGATCTGGGACACTTTCGCCGGGCCGTGATTGAGCGCGATGGCCAGTGACTGGGTGTGCACATCGTCAATGCCGAGAACGGCGGTATCCTTGCTGGTCTGGTTGTCGAAGATCCGGCGCTTGGCCGCGAGGTAGCCCTCAATGCCGCCATGTCGGTCGAGATGGTTGGGCGCAAGGTTGAGAAACAGCGCCACATTGC
>JBCCBN010000074.1:0-13160 GCA_039034035.1 Pseudomonadota bacterium | reverse complement strand
TTTGGGCAATCGGCCTCCGGTGAAGTGGGGGAAACGCGGGCCATCGTGTGCGATATCAATGATTCCATGCTGGTCGCCGGCATGGCGCGGGCGGATATGGCCAACCTGCCCGGATCGCTGGATTGGGTCTGCGGAGATGCGACCGCGCTGCCGTTTCCTGACCGGTCAGCCGATGCGCTGACCATTGCGCTCGGCATCCGCAATGTGGTCGATCGGCAGGCGGCGCTGGCGGAGTTTCGGCGCGTTCTGAAACCAGCGGGGCGGCTGGCGATCCTGGAGTTTTCGCAAATGACCGCGCCGCTGCTCCAGGCCGCTTATGACGCCTATAGTTTCGCGGTGATCCCGCGGCTTGGCGGCATCATTACCGGTGACGAAGCGAGCTATCGGTACCTGGTCGAATCGATCCGCAAGTTCCACGACCATCAAGCGTTCCGCGCCGAAGTAGAGGCGGCGGGATTCGGCTAGGTCAGCGTGACGAATTTCTCCGGCGGGATTGCCGCGCTACATTTCGGCTGGGCTGTCTGAGATGTTCAAGGCGATGGCTGATTATGGCCGCCTGGTGCGCGCCGGAATGGCGCTTGCCCGCCATGATGTGATCCTGCCGAGCGAGTATCGGGGCCGGCTGCCGCTGCCAGCCCGGATCGCGGGACGAGTGCTTCGCGGATTTGGCGGCGGCGTTTCGGGGCGGCCCGGAGAGCGGTTGGCGCGGGCGCTGGAAAGTCTCGGGCCGGCCTATGTGAAGCTCGGCCAGTTCCTCGCGACCCGGCCCGATGTGTTCGGCGTGGAGACAACCACGGATCTCTCCCGGCTCAAGGACAAGCTGCCGCCCTTCCCGAATCGCAAGGCGCGGGAGGCACTCAACGCGGAATTCGGCCCGGACTCCGGTACACTCTTTCCGGACATTGGCGATCCGGTGGCCGCCGCTTCACTGGCGCAGGTCCACAGGATGGAGACGCCCGATGGGCCCCGGGCCGTCAAGATCCTGCGGCCGGCAATCGAGACGAAGATCGAAAACGCCCTTTCGGCCATGTTGCGGGCGGGGCGAACCGTCGAGGGGATTTCAGCCGAAAGCCGGCGGATGAAACCGGTGGCACTGACCGAGACCATTGCTGCCTCCATGCGACGGGAACTGGATCTCCGCCTGGAAGCGGGCGGCTGTGACGAAATGCGGTCGATCAGCGAAAAGGACGGATTTTACCACGTACCGGCGGTGGATTGGGACCGGTCTGGCCGGCGCGTGCTGACGACGGAATGGGTCGATGGTGTCTCGCTGACCGATCGGGCGGCGCTCGATCCCGATGCGCTCAGCCGGGTCGGCACAGACCGGGAAACGCTGGCCTACAAGGTTACGCGCGGGTTTTTGAGCCATGCGATCCAATACGGGGTTTTCCACGCCGACATGCATGAGGGAAACATGATCCTGACGCCGGACGGCAAGCTGGCGCTGGTGGATTTCGGCATTATCGGGCGGATCGGGCTGAATGAACGGCGGTTCCTGGCGGAGATCCTTTGGGGTTTCCTCCAGCGCGATTATACCCGGATCGCCGAAGTTCATTTCGAGGCGGGTTATGTGCCGGCGGGCCAGTCTGTGGGCGATTTTGCCCAGGCGCTCCGTTCGGTTGGTGAGCCGATCCATGGCAAGCCGGCGGAAGAAGTGTCCATGGGCCGGGTCTTGCTGCAACTCCTGGATTTCACCGAGGCTTTCGGGATGAAATTGCGGCCCGAATTGGTGTTGCTTCAGAAGACCATGGTCCAGGTAGAAGGGGTCGCGCGCGGGATCGATCCGACCCATGATATCTGGACCGCTGCAAAGCCGATTGTGGAAAACTGGGTCGCAACATCTCTGGGGCCGGGCGGGGCGGCGAAACTTGTGGCGCGGAACATGCGCGAAGTGTCGGACCGACTGAAGCGTTTGCCAGATGTCATGGACAAGCTGGAAGCGCGGCTTGATGCCGAGGAAACGGGGCCGGAACCGAACCGGTTTGCGCCGTGGTGGGGCTGGTTCGGATTGGTCGGCCTGCTGGCCGCGTTGGCCGCTTATGCCGTGCGGGGATTTCCGGGTTGAGGCGCCTGGCGCTCAGCTAGTCGCGGGCCCGGTGGCGGCGAATTCTACGAGGCGCTGGGGCCGGTTGCGGCGATTTCAGCCGGAGCTGGCGGCGCGTAGCATCCCCTCAAACTGGCTGCGCGCTGGATGGCCTTGAGCCCCCTCTGATGCAGCGCCGGCGGATAGGCGCCGACATGGGAGAGCCATTCGCAAGCCGAGGGCAGCCCGTCACCGGAGGCGATTTCCCAATCGCTGAACCGGACAACGCCATCGACGATCCGCGGGTGACCGCCATGGACGGACAGGAATGTATTCAGCGAGCGTCTGGAGGCGTCGGATTCGCCCTGAGTGTCCTGGATATCGCTGAGGAGCAGCAGGGCGTCGCCGGTCATCCGGTGTTCGGGGAAGGCGAGGAATATCAGCCGCAGCGCATTGAGGGCGCGGTCGGTTTCGCCGGCCTCGCGATAGGTGATCGCATCGGTCAGCAGCGTGTGGGGCAACATGTAGGATTTGATGAAGGACACGGACTCTTCGGTTTCACCGCTGAGCATGGTTTCGGGGTCTTGGAGGAGGTCCTTGTACGCCTTGATCTTGTCCACATCCATTGTGTCGGTGTCGAGCATCGGGACGGTGAAGCGTTGTTCGTCGAGCAAGGTACCGAGGGCCTGATCGGTCATGGATTTCACGGTGTCGGACGTGTCCATCATCATGTCGGACCCTTCGAGCGCGGTCTGCATGAACAGGCCCAGGTCTGCATCATCGGCGACGGTTTCGCCGGGGGCGTCTTCATAGGCGACGCCGACCACATCTTCCATATCCGCGACCATGGATTCGAGGTCTCCTGTTTCATCCAGCCCATCGGCGGGACCGTTATAGACACCCGCTTCATTCATGATCGCCTGTACTTCAGCCATGGCGACCGCGTGATCGGACAAGGTGGCGAGGGCTTCTTCGGGGCTCATTTCGGTGTCGACGGCATCGGTGGGAAGCTGGTTGAGGAGGGCGGCATAATCGACCGTGCCGCCCTTCATGTTCATCTCCTGCATCAGGGCGAAGGCTTCCTCGTCATACTCTTCGAGGATGTCGGTGGCGGCCATGCCCATATCGGTTTCGCCCATGGTCTGGGCGGCCATGGCCATCATTGCGATGCTTTCGGGGTCGAGGCCGCCGAGCTTCACCGTTTCCTCGGGGTCGAGCTCTTCTTCCTCTTCGGGATTGATCATCTGGTCGAGGGCTGACAGGCGCATTTCCGGGGGCAGGACATCGGTAAACATCATCACGCCATAGGTGACGGTGCCGACCACGGTGATCCAGGCGAGGGCGAAAGCGCCGTCGAGGAGCTTGTCCATACTGGTTTTTTTCTTCGGCCCATCGGGGTTGTCGAAATAGCTGCTGCTGGCCATGGCACAATCCTCGTCTTCCCCTGCTCATGCCATCGACGGCTTAGGCGCCGGTTAATAAGCGGCCAATCGGGGCAAGATCGGGTGAAAACCTGTCATCTTTGCTTCACCCGGCGCGAAACGGCTCTAATGTGCGCCAAACAGAGGAAGGCTACGGGGCCCATGGAAGACTTTATCGTCAAACTGACTGATTTCGTTTGGGGCGGCACCTGGGGGGACACCACGATCCTGCCGGCTGGGCCCGTCGTTGTGATCCTTCTGGGGGCGGGGCTTTACTTCATGCTGCGGCTGGGATTTCGCCCGCTGCGGCGGTTCGGTCCAGCGCTTGGGGAGCTGTGGCGCGGCCGGAAAGGTGACGGTTCGCCGAATGCAATCACGCCCTGGCAGGCGC
The DNA here is from genome assembly GCA_039034035.1 of Pseudomonadota bacterium. Lineage (GTDB taxonomy): Bacteria > Pseudomonadota > Alphaproteobacteria > Caulobacterales > Hyphomonadaceae > UBA5336. The sequence continues at coordinate 9,325 of JBCCBN010000074.1, read as the reverse complement.
TCTCGACGGCGCTTTCGGGACAGGTCGGGACGGGAAATCTCGCGGGCGTGGCCACGGCCATTACGCTTGGCGGCCCCGGGGCGATTTTCTGGATGTGGGTGACCGCTTTTTTCGGCATGGCGCTGGCGTTTGCGGAATCCTCGCTGGCGGTGAAATTCCGCGAGACCGATGAATATGGCCGCATCAATGGCGGGCCGATGTACTACATCAAGAACGGGCTTTCGAAGAAGTGGACGTTGGTCGCGATCCTCTTCTGTATCGGAACGATTTTCTCGGCCGCTGCAACTGGCGGGATGACCCAGTCGAACTCGATCACCCAGACCGTAGTCCGCAGCGGCGGCGACCTTGGCATGGCGGTGCCGTCCTGGTCGGTGGGCGCCGTGCTCGCGGTCCTGGTCTTTGCGGTGATCATTGGCGGAATCAAGTCGATCGGATCGGTCGCGGGCCGAGTCGTGCCATTGATGGCGGCGCTTTATGTGGGTGCGGCGCTGATCGTGCTGATCATGAATTTCAGCGCCATCCCCGGCGCGTTCATGACGATCATCACATCGGCGTTCGGCTTGCAGGAAGCAGCCGGCGGGCTCGCTGGTTATACGATGGTGATGGCGGTTCGGTTCGGGGTGGACCGGGGCCTGTTTTCCAACGAAGCGGGCCAGGGTTCTGCGCCGATTGCCCATGCGGCCACGTCGATCAAGAACCCGGTGGCCCAGGGCGAAATTGCCATGATCGGCGTCTTCATCGATACGCTGGTGATCTGCACGATGACGGCACTTGTCGTGCTGTCCGTCCCCGGCGATTTCAGGAGCAGCCCGGCCATGGCGGCCTATGATGCCTGCGAACGCGAGGGGCTCGTGAGCCTCCCGGATGGGGTCGACCATGATGACTGGTTCCCCGGCGCCTATGTGATCGACCGGGAGGTTCTGGTTGCCGAAAACGGGGCGAACGCAGCGGAATTGCTTTTGACATGTCAGGCAGCAGCGCCAAACCTGGTGAGCGATGCGGCGATTGCGTCGGCGCGGGATGGCTCTGTCGACCGGGTCGAGCGGGCCTGGCAGGCCGATCTTGAAGCCTCGGCGGTGACCAATGCGGCCTACAATGCGGCCCTGCCGTTTGGCGGCTGGATCGTGACGATCTGCCTGGCTCTGTTCGCCTTCACGACCATCATCGGATGGTCCTATTATGCCGAACAGGCGATAACCTATCTGCTGGGCGAATGGGCGACCCATCCGATCCGCTATATTTGGGTCGGGGTGATCTTTGTCGGCGCCCTGACGGAGGTGGGATTTGTCTGGATGCTCGGCGGGTTGGCGAATGCGTCGATGGCGGTTCCGAACCTGATTGCGATCCTCGCACTGTCGAGCGTGGTGATGGCGATGCACCGGAAAAACGGGGATCCGGACACTGAAAGCGGTGATTCCGTGATCCTGAAGGGAGAGTCCGTGAACCGTCCGGGCGACCAGGCGTAGGATCGGGGAATAGCCGGGCCGGACGGGGTTTCTGATCCGGCTCGTTTGCCGGGGGAGCAGGAAGCCATCGATGCCACTTTCCCCCGAAGATCTCGACCGCCACCGGCGCCATATCCTGCTCAAGGAAATTGGCGGTCCGGGAGTGGGGAAGCTCCGGAACGCGTCGGTTTCGATTGTCGGAGCCGGAGCCTTGGGGGGGCCTTGTGCTTTGTATCTCGCCGCTGCCGGGGTCGGGTCGATCACGATCTGGGATGATGATCGTGTCGAGCGATCGAACTTGCAGCGGCAGGTGCAGTTTTCCCAATCCGATGTTGGCGCGCTGAAGGCCGAGCGGTTGGCGGAGCGGATCAAAACGCTCGACTCCGCGCTGGATGTCACCGTCATGACCGAGCGGCTCACCGGTGGGAGCGCGCTTTCTGGCGATCTTTTGATCGATGCTTCGGATAATTATCCGACCCGGTTCGTCTTGAACGATCATGCCCATACGACCGGGCGGGTTCTGGTTTCCGGGGCCGCCGAGGGCTGGCAGGGCCAGGTGTCGGTGTTTGCGTCGGGGGTGGAGGATGACGCGCCGTGTTACCGGTGCCTGGTGCCCGAAGCGCCGCCGGATGCGGAGACCTGCGACACGATTGGCGTGGTCGGCGCAGTGACCGGCATGGTGGGGACGCGCATGGCGCTGGAGGCGGTAAAGTGGATCACCGGCGCCGGGGAAACGCTGGTGGGGCGACTGTGGATGGTGGACGGATTGAGCGGGCGGAGCCGGACCGCGACGCTTCATCGCGATCCGCAGTGTCAAGTGTGCAGCGGTCAAACTTTCCTTTGACAAGGCCCAGTCGAGCCGGTTTGAAACATGACAGTGACGTGACGCGTGCGAGGTAGGATCTGATGGGACGTTTTCTGGGCGTCGTTGTGCTCAGTCTCGTCGCGCTGGTAGGCGCCGCGTGGCTGGCTTTCCGCGTACCGGACTTGCCCTATGAGACGCTGGAAGTGGCGTACACTTCGCCCACCTCGCAATTCATCACGCTAGAAACGGGCGGCCGGGTTCACTATCGCGATGAGGGCCTCGAGGATGGGCCCGTCCTGGTGCTGGTGCATGGGTTTTCGGCGTCCCTGCACACCTGGGAAGACTGGGTGGGTGCGCTGGGTGAGGATTACCGGATCCTTTCGCTGGATCTTCCGGGCCACGGGCTGAGCCGGAATTTCGATCTTGAAGCGGTGGGCACGTCAGGATTTGTTGAAGTGATCGATGCGATCACGCGGCTGAATGGGATCGACCGGTTTGCGCTGGCGGGCAGTTCCATGGGTGGCCACGCGGCCTGGGCCTATGCGCTGGAGCATCCGGAAAAGGTGGAAGGCCTGATCCTGGTCGCAGCGGCCGGCTGGCCGCCGACCGAGGCGGAATTGGAGGGGACCCCGCTGGTGTTCAAGGCGCTGGGCAATGGTCTGGTGCGCCGCGTGGTGAAGGATCTTGACGTGCGGCCGATGGTGAAAAGCGGGCTGGAAGCGAGCTTTGTGGACCAGAGCTTTGTGACCGATGCGATGGTTGACCGGTACGCTGCGCTGAACCGGGGACCGGGCCACAGGCGGGCCATTGTTCACCTGCTGAGTGGTGATGGGGACCGGACGATGGCGAGCGAAGCAGCGCTGGCAACGATTTCGGCGCCGACGCTGGTGTTGCATGGCGACCAGGACCGGCTGGTTCCGGTGTCTTCGGGCCGGCGATTTGCCGATGTGATCCCGGGCGCGGAGATCGTGATCTATGAAAATGTGGGCCACATTCCCCAGGAAGAAGTCGCTGCCGAAAGCGCAGAAGATGTGCGCGACTTTCTCGACGAACGGGTCTGGCCGACGGCGGCGCCTGTGCCGGCTGTTTCGTCCCGGGGCAGCTCCAATGCGGTTTCGGACGGGCTGAACCAGCCGTAAATCGGGCTCGCCACCGGCGAAACTGCCGACCCGGTTTCACGACAAGGGATAATCGGCCTCGGCGGTGTAGCGCGAGGGCCCTTTTCCCAGGCGACTTTCATACAGGTGGAACCGGTCGATCCAGAACGGGCCGGTGCGGTAAGCACCATGGGTTTCGCACCAGGATCTTGCCGCGCCCAGCGGGGTATTGTGGCAATAGGCCAGGGTTATGTGGGGCGTGTAGCGGCCTTTTTCCGGGGGCAGGCCGAGCCGGCGCGCGACCCGTTCACAAGCGCCGGCAAGGGCGTCGAGGCTGTCATTTGGCGCGATACGGGCCCAGACAGCCCTTGGCTCACGGCGGCCGAACCAGCCCATGCCGTTGATTTCCAGCTGCATCTGGCGCGCGGGGATATTCGCCAGGTCGGCATCGAGCGCCTTGGCCGTCAGCGTATCCAGATCGCCGAAGAAGCGCAGCGTGACGTGGAAATTCTCGATCGGCCGCCAGCTTGCGCCCGGCAGGTTTTCCTGCAGGTCGCTGAGTGGATCGGCGATTTCGGGCGGGATCGGCAGGGCGGCGAAAAGGCGGTGGAGCATGGTGGATTTCCCTCCCGGAGGAGGGAGGGGACAAATCGTTTCTGACTTGCTGTTTTGCCGCTCCCGGTCTGTCAGGGCAAGCGGTGTTATCCGGCCAGATGGTCAAGCTTTCCGAAGTGCTCGGCGAGCAGGTAGTAGAATGTGACCCGGGACTTGGTGTTCGATTCCGGTTTCATCTTGTCACAGATCGCGAGGATGGCGGCGTCGAGATCGGGCGTCGAATGGGCAAGGCCGAGCTTTCCGCGCAGCCATTTCTCGCGCACCCGATCCAATTCGCCGGTGTCGGAGCACGAAACCAGGGACGAGTCCCGGTTTCGCAGGGCGATCCCGAGATGTCCGACAATCTTTTCGGCCGCCTTCTGGTTGTAGCCAGAGGCGTATTTTTTCACATTCTCTTCGTATTTCGAGGCGTCAGCCATTGCGTTTCCTCATTGCTTTGGTGCGAGTTCTTTGGCGATCACACTCTGAAAAAACGTGCCGCGCGCGGCGGGATGAGTCAATCTTGCGGTTGCGAAAACGTGGCGTTCCATCTCGATGCAATGCCTTGGGTTTCTTGGAACTTCCTGACTTGAGCAAGGTTCGGGGCCCGCCGACACGGGCGTCCCGTCACACGCCATGCGTGTGCCGTTGGAACGGGTTTGAGCAGGTTTTCCGGTGCGGAACCGGGCGCTAGCCGGGGTCGGGTGGGCGGTGTATGGACCCGGCGGGGGGCCGGTCTGGCGCCGCAGAACCGGGCGGCTGCAGATCGTCGAGATGAGGCGGTTGCCAGTCGGCGCGGAACGGAAACCGCGCCGGGCCATCCAGACCCGCCTGTTGGCGTCGTTGCAGAATGCGGCGCATGGCCCGATCAGCGGAGCCGGGTTGGAGACCGCCACGACCAGGCGTGCAAAGCGGCGCATTTCGCCCGCCAGCGACAATTCGAGGACGCCGAAGGGATCGTGAAGCGGGTCTGGCCCGCGGGCGCCGCCGTATCGGGCGGGCGACGGGCGTTCATGCAACTGGAAGCGTCCCAGCGGATGGCGGGCACTCGCAAGGGGTGCGTCTTGGGGTGCAGGTGCGGGACCTGGGCGCGGGGAAGCCGGAGCGGGGGCGGCGGCTTTGGCGGTTTTCGCGGGCGCAGCGGACTGTGCAGCCTCCAGCTCAGCTTCGGCGATGTCGGCGATGAGCCGGCGAAAGACCCGCTCGACACCCATGAGCGCCTGGCGCGCCCGCCGCCACCAGGGCAGCAGGACCAGGCACTCGCCATTCCCGGCCGGCCGGAACAGGACCGTGAGCGCCTCCATCATCGCGAAGAGGGCGGTCCACTGGGCCGCGAAGGCCGGATTGTCGGAAGGGTGATCGAGCGTCATGGCCAACACAATACCGGCGCCGCAATAGGGTCGGATCGGGGCGGGGTTGCGATGGTGGCGGGGAGGCGCACGCTGCGGCGCAAACGCCGGCGGGGCGGGGCTTTTGGGCCGTTGGGTGGAAGTCGGGCTGGCCGGGGTTTGAGTGGGGAAAGAGGCCCGTCTATCCCGCGCTCCTCAGCGGGCAAAGCCCGCCGGGCAGTCAGCCCGCCCCCGCGGAGGCGCCGCGCGCCGGGAGCGAAATCGATCTATGGCGCGTCACTGGTCCAGATGTCCCAGGTGGCGAGGGTGAGGTGACCGGCAGCGAGGTTCAGGGTGGGGATGTCGGCCTCGGTGAAGGGGATGAGGACGGATTTGCCGCCGCCTGAGGGCGCGATTTCCAGGAGGTCACCGGCGCCGAAATTCTGTACGGCCTTGACCGTACCGAGGGGCACCCCTGCCTCGGACTGCGCGGTGAGCCCGACCAGGTCGTCGATATAGACTTCGTCTTCTTCGGCCGGCGGCAGGGCCGAGCGGGGGACATGGAGCAGGGTGCCTTTCAGGGCTTCCCAGTCTTCGCGGGACCGGCCGGATGCGGCGGGCACGACGACGAAATGGTCCTTGGCGGGCCGGACCGCCTGGGCTTCCAGCAACACGGACCCGGCGTCATCGAGGAGGGGGCCGTAAGCGAATACATCCTCTGGCGCGGTGGTGAAGCTGCGGACGCGGACGTCGCCGCGAACGCCGTGGGCGCCGGCGAGGGCGCCGACGACGACCAGCTCTTCTCGCGGACCAGGCTTGTTCCGGGGGTGGCCTTGGGCGGCCTTTGGGCGGTTGGGCTTGCGGCTGGTCTTTGGCATGGCCCGGGGGGCGGCTCCGTTCGGGGCGTTAGTAACGTTTGCGGCGTCCCCGGTCATAGTCCACCGGACGGATGGAGGAAATATTATCGTTGAGCCCGAAGCTGCGGGTGCGGGGTGCGAAGCCGGAGACGACCTCGCAGCGGCCGCGGAAATCGGGGTCGGAGCAGACCAGCCAGGCGCCGGTGCGGACGTCGATGGAGCTGACGACATCATTCATGCGCAGGGGGTTGAGGTGGCGTTCGGGGCCGTAAATGGGCACGGCGCGGCCGCGGCCATCGGGGTCGGTGAACAGCACGACCGGCGCACCGGAGAAATTCGCGCCGCGATGGCCGTAGCCGGCATCATGGCGCCCGCCGAACAGGTCGGCATCGTGGCGTGGGGTGCGGAAGCGATCGGTCTGGCCACCGGCATAGCGGCGCCCAATGGGCCGCAGGGAAGTGATCTTGTCGTTCAGCCCGATGCGGGTGAGCTGGGCGGCGTCATAGTCGATGATCTCGCACCGGCCGCGAAAGCCGGGATCGGTGCACACTTCCCACCGGCCCGAGAGGACTTCGATGGAGGAGACCCGGTCGTTGAAGCGGGAGCCGCGCAGGTCTGCCGGCCCATCGATCACGGCGCTGGGGCCGGAAAAGCGCCGGTCGCCATAGATGACGAGTTCGGGTCCGGCATGGCGGCCATAATCGCCGTGGCGGCTGGAATAGGCGCGGTCGGACTGGCTGTAATGCTGGCTGGATTTGTCGCCATCGGCAGCGGCGCGGAGGACGGCGGGGCCCGACACAAGCACGGCGGCGGCGAGCGCGAGAACGGCGAAGCGGCGGCCGAAAGCCTTACGGCTGGGAATTCCGGGGAGGGGCATTTCAATACTCCTGCTGTGTCCTAAGGCTGGTTCTGGCACAGGGCGCCTGAACGGGCGGTTGGCTGGCGCGTTGTGGCGTGTTCAGGGTCGGGAGCGCGAGCATGGCGGGGTGGCGGGCAAGAAAAACCCGGGACCTTGGAGGGTCCCGGGAGATGGGTCCCGGTTTGCACCGGGTATTGTGTGAACTGGCGCCCGGTGTTCGGCGGGGCCGAACCCGGGCTCCGCCGATCAGAACTTGGTTCGCAGGGTAACGCCATAGGTGGCGGGATCCTGGGTGAACTGGGCCCGGGCGTCGCCGCGCAGCGGCACCGAGAAGGTCACGTTCTTGGTGATCTCATCGGTCACGTTCCGGCCCCAGATCTCGAAGGTCCACCGGTCATCGATGGAGCCCACACCGATGCGGAGGTTCACCTTGGTGTTGGCTTCCTGGATATCGCCCGGCAGCGGGGTGTCCGTGCCGAGTACCGTTGGCTGGGTCGATGTGCGGCGCTCGTCCTCGTAGCGGGCGTTGGCGTTCGCGAACCAGTTGAGGTTGTTGTACTCGAACTCGTAGGTTGCCCCGCCGACGACCACGTTTTCCGGGGCGTTGGTGAGCGCTGCACCGCAGAGATTGGCCGCGTTGATGTTGAAATCTGCGGCCATGGGGTCGAGCTCGTCGCAATCGTCGGGGTAACGGGCATCTGAATAGGTATAGTTCAGATTGGCCGACAGATTGTTGGTGAGCTGGGCTTCGGTCTCGATCTCGATCCCGCTGGCTTCCGCCTTGCCGACATTGAAGGTCTGGAAGCGGACACCGGTGAATTCAAGCACCTGGAAGTCTTCAAGGTCCTGGTGGAAGATCGCGATATTGGCCCGGGCCCGGCCGTCGAACAGGGTCGATTTCAGGCCGATCTCATAGGCATCGACGATCTCCGAGTCGAAGCGCGGGTCAGCGCCACCTGCAGCCGCGGATGCATCGAGGTTGAAGCCGCCCGATTTGAAGCCGTGGGTCACACCGCCATACACGCTGAGATCGGGCGTGAAGGAGTAACCGAGCTTCACCGTGTAGACGAGTTCCTCATCTTCGAACGTATCGTCGAACTCCTGGGGGAGAAGCGCGTCGAGGCCGGAGCCGGAGAACGCGCCGAAGAGGGGCCCGAAATTGGCTTCGTCGAAGGTGGGCGCGGCAAAGATGAAGCAGTTGATCGCGACCGACGCGCCTGCCAGCGAAGCCGGGATAGTGTCTGGCGAGGTGGCGAGGGTGTTGAAGGTGCTCAGGCAGGCATCAAATTCGCCGCCGACCTGATCGTAACTGCCATCCTTGGTCTCTTCCACGTAGCGAAGGCCGACGGTGAGATCGAGATTGTCGGTGATCGCGAGGATGTTGTGGGTGAAGATCGAAAAGGATTCGCCATCTTGCAGGAAGGCATTGTCAGCAAAGTCGCCAGAGGCATCGACGCCGCCGGAGAAGATGTTGAACAGGTTGACCGGCGAGCCGAGCAGACCGGCGCTGACGCCTGCCTGGAAGTCGTCGAGCAGGGTGAGCGATCCGCGGGAGTCGATGCTCTCATCGGAGTAGTAGAGGCCGACCAGCCAGTCGAGACGGTCATTAAAGGCCGTGTCCTGGATGCGGAGTTCGTGGGTCTGGGTTTCGATCTTGGTGACGTTGCCGCTCGGCGTGAAGGCGGTGCCTGGGAGGGCCTGGGCTTCTGGGGACCGGCCGACGGTGAAGATCTCGAGCTGGGTGTAGTCGGTGGAGCGGAAGGTTTCGTCTTCGAAGTCGCGATAGGAGCCGATATAGGTCAGCTCACCGACCGGTGTGTCCACCTGGTATTCGAGGGAGAAGCCGGTTTGCTCGAACGGGTTGAAGAAGTCATTGTCATTGGCTCTGAGACCATCGAGTGCGGTGGGACCGACATTCGGCGCCCCGCCATCTGCGCCGAGACCGGCGGCGCCGAAGGCCGGCAGGCCGGCGGAGTCCTGGAACCAGACCGCGAAGCAGCAATTTTCCTCGGCTTCGGAATAATCGAGGATTGCGCGGACGGTGCCGGCATTGTCGAGGTCGAGCAGGGCCTGGCCGCGGAGTACGGTGCGGTCGCGGTTGTGGCTTTCATCGCCGGTCGGGCCGGTCACGAAGCCGTCGCGGGAGCGGAGCGAACCGGAGACGCGAACGGCCAGCGTATCCTCGATGATCGGGACGCTGACACCAGCCTGGAGGTTGAACAGGCTGTAATTGCCCGATGTGATGTTACCGAAGCCTTCGACCTCTGTGAGGTTGGGGCGCTTGGTCTTGATGTTGAGGGCGCCGGCCGAGGTGTTGCGACCGAACAGGGTGCCCTGGGG
>JBCCBN010000073.1:0-13309 GCA_039034035.1 Pseudomonadota bacterium | reverse complement strand
CGGTGAATGCCCGCAGACATCAGGTCATTCATCAGGTCGTAGCGGTCCGAAACCGAGCGGAACACGCCCCTGACCCGGCTGACCTGTTCGTCCGGCGATACCGTTTCGTATCCGAACGAGACGGTCTTTTCGGGGAGGGGTGAATCTTCCATCGGCGGGACCATAGTGGGCTTGCGCTTAGAGGGCTATATGCATCGCCATGCCTGAATTACCCGAAGTCGAGACGGTTCGCCGCGGCCTTGTCCCGGTCATGGAAGGCCGCCGCGTCCTGAAATTGACCGCCAATCGCCCTGATTTGCGGTTCCCGCTGCCAGACCGGTTCGAAAAGCGCGTCACCGGCCAGGCGGTGACCCGGCTCGGCCGGTCGGCCAAGTTCCTCTGCGCAGACCTCGAAAGCGGGGAAACCCTGGTGATGCATCTGGGCATGTCGGGCCGGTTCGTGGTCGAGGGAAAAACGCCTGGCATCTTCGTCCACGAGACCGCCCGCGATCCGGTCCACGACCATGTGGTCTTCAATCTCGAAGGCGGGGTGACGGTGACCTATAACGATCCCCGCCGCTTCGGCTTCATGGAAATCTGGCCCACGGCCGGATTTGACGGCTATCCACGCCTCAAATCCCTCGGCCCCGAACCCCTAAGTAATGGTTTCCACGCCGACTATCTCACCTCGGCCCTCAAGGGCCGCCAGACCCCGATCAAGGCCGCCCTGCTTGACCAGAAAGTCGTTGCCGGGCTCGGCAATATCTATGTTTGCGAAGCGCTGTTCCGGGCCGGCATTTCCCCGCGCCGCAAGGCCGCCAGCATCGGCCCGAAACGCGCCGCACGGCTGGTGCCCGTCATCAACGAGGTGATCGCCGAAGCCATCGAGGCGGGCGGCTCAAGCCTCAGGGACTTTTCCGCCACCGATGGCGCGCTGGGTTACTTCCAGCATCGGTTCCGCGTCTATGACCGCGAAAACCAGCCATGTCTCACCTGTTCGCGTCCGGTTTCGCGGATTGTCCAGTCCGGCCGGTCCACGTTTTTTTGCGGCACCTGCCAGCGTTAGAGCCCCGCCGCGCCGCTCGCGGCGATAGGGAAACCGCTCGCGCTTCGCCAACCGTCGACCTATCGTTCCGCAATCGTAACGAACGGCGTATCGCGGGGATCACGCCGACCAGACCCAAGGTGACCCCATGCGTTCTCTCGCCATTTCGTCCATGCTCCTCCTCGGCGCCGCCACCGCCCTATCCACCGCAACGGCCGGGCTGGCCGATGCCCAATCGGCAGGCCAGGCTCTGGCCGGCGGACCGCTGACCCTCGACTGCCGACCGATCTCGACCCAGGCCAGCGAGAAGGGGGTTTCGGTCACCCGCAGCTACCGGGCACAGGACCGCGAACCGGTCGGCACGCTAGGCGGGTATCGTTGCTACGCTGCCGCCGCGCCGGCGCCGGTCCCGCAAGCCCGCCACGGCGCATCGAACCGGCAGACGATCATCATCCTGAACGGAGGAAACCTACCCTACGGGTTCAACACGGGCACCTCGCCAAACGTGCTCGGCGCACCCCAGGCCCGGCGGTTCTGACCCGATTGTGAGCGATTTCGGCGCGTCCGGCGTCGTTTTTGCAACATTTGCGTGGTTAAGACGGTAGGGAAACTGTTGCCCGGAGCCCATCTGACCGCCATGGACACCCGTATTCTCCTGATCATCGGCGGCGGCATTGCGGCCTACAAATCGCTGGAACTGATCCGCACCCTGGCCAAGCGCGGCATCAAGAGCCGCTGCATCGTCACAAAAGGCGGAACTGAGTTCGTGACGCCGTTATCGGTCGCCGCCCTCTCCGGCGACAGGGTGTTCACCGACCTGTTCGACCTGACCGACGAGGCCGAGATGGGCCATATCGAGCTGTCCCGTTCGGCCGATCTGGTGGTGGTCTGCCCCGCCACAGCTGACCTGATTGCCAAGGCCGCGAACGGCCACGCCAATGATCTTGCCACCACGGCACTGCTCGCCACGGACAAGCCGGTGCTGATGGCCCCGGCGATGAATGTCCGCATGTGGCTCCACCCCGCGGTTCAGCGAAATGTCGAGACGTTGCGCAGAGACGGCGTGATCGTCCTCGCCCCCGATGAAGGCGCCATGGCCTGCGGCGAGTTCGGCCCCGGCCGGCTCCCCGAAGTCCCCGCCATTGCCGGCGCCATCGAAGACGCCCTTGCCGGCAGGCCCGCAAGGCTCGCCACCCCAGATCTCAGCGGCCCGACCCTGGCCGGTCGCCACGCCCTCGTCACCGCCGGTCCGACCCGGGAGCCGCTGGACCCGGTGCGCTATCTCTCCAATCATTCCTCAGGCCGACAGGGCTACGCCATTGCCGGCGCTCTCGCCGCCCGAGGCGCGAAGGTCACGCTGGTATCGGGCCCCGTCAGCCTGGACGTACCGGCGGGGGTCGACCGCGTCTCCGTCGAAACTGCGCGCGACATGCTCAAGGCCTGCGAAGCCGCCCTGCCGGCCGACATCTTCGTCTCTGTGGCAGCGGTGGCCGATTGGCGGCCCGCGAAATCCGCCAGCCGCAAGCTGAAACTGAAGGGCGGAGACAAGACCGAGCCGACCCTGAACCTGACCGAAAACCCCGACATCCTCGCCACCTTGTCGCGGAAACGGAAGCACCGGCCCGGGCTGGTGATCGGGTTTGCCGCCGAAACCCATGATGTGGAGGCCCTGGCCGAAGCCAAGCGCAAGCGGAAGGGCTGTGACTGGATTGTCGCCAATGATGTGTCCGGCGATGTCATGGGCGGGGCGGAGAATGAAGTCCTGCTGATCCGCGAGGATGGCCGGGACCCCTGGCCCCGTATGGGCAAGGACGCGGTGGCCCACAAGCTCGCCGAGACCGTCGCCGAGCACTTCGCCACCGCCGACGATGAAGCCGAAAAACCCGCGAAAACAGGCTGAACGCTGGCAGGATGCTCTAATTCCCCGGTGGAGAAAACGTACTGGCTGTGGTCACCCGTCCATCAATGGTTGTGACCAGCAAGGTCTCGGCACCGCATTGGGACACATCGGTAATCTGACCCAGGGAGCGGCCGAAGAGGCGCCGCACCGGCCCTTCGGGCTCAAGCGCAGCAAAGGTCGCAGCATCGACCGTTCCTGATGCGGGGAGCTTGCCGATATCCAAGCTCCACAAGTTACCGGAGATGAAGTCCCCGAACACGAAGTGCGTCTCGTTCTGCAGTGGATCGATTGCGGGGTCCTGGCGAACCAGGAAACCACCGGTCACCGAGCTGCCCTGGCCGGGATCGAGTCCATGGCCATATTCGGCAATCGGCGGGGTCAGCCCGGTATCGTCATCGCCGGTATTGGGCAGCAAGCCTTCGAACAGCGGCCAGCCGAAATTCGTGCCCCCGCCCGTGTCCAGCGACAGGGCGTTGATTTCCTCGCGGGCATCCTGGCCCACATCGGCGATGTAGAGCGTGTTGGACACCGCGTCATAATCGGCGCGATACGGATTGCGCAGGCCCAGCGCAAAGACTTCCGGATCCCCATCCTGGCCATCGGCGAACGGATTATCCGGCGGGATGCGGAAGTTGCGATTGTCATCATTGGGGAACCCGTCTCCCGACACGTCGATCCGCAACACCTTGCCCAGCAGGCGGAACGGGTCCTGGGCATTGTCGCGCGGATCGTTCGCCCCGCCGCCATCGCCGGTCGGGATCAGCAAGGTCCCATCCGCAGCAAAGCCGATCCAGCCGGCATTGTGGTTCGCAAAGGGCTGGGGAATGCGGAGGATCAATTCCTCGGTCGATGGATCGATCATGTCGTCCCGGTTCGTGAACATCCGGTAGCGGCGGATCTCCGACGCGCCGGCAAGATTGGTGACGCTCAGATAGACGGTGCGATCAGTTTCGAAATCCGGCGAGAGGGCCATGCCGAGCAGGCCCCGTTCACTATCGGTGGAGATCTGCCCGGTGAGATCCAGGGCGATGGTTTCCGCTTCCGCATCGCCAAGCAGATCGTCCTCATAGCGAACCACGCCGGGTTTCTCGAGAATGAACGCCGCACGGCATGCGCTACCGTCGGGCACCGGCACGGTCTGTAGTGGCTGGTTGAGCCCGGTGATCGCCTCATCAGAGGTGAAATCATCGCCATACCGCGAATCCCGGACCGACAGGGCCACATCCGCAGACACCGAAGTCTCGCCATCGCTCACCGTCAGCGTGATCTCGTAAATCCCGTCCCCGTTCTCGTCACGCGGGGCCTCGAAATCGATCGGCCCATCGGCCTGGAGCCGAAGCTCGACCGGTACGCTCGTCATAGTGCCAACAGGCGTCGTGCCGCTCGGGCGGAGGAAGAGATCGCTATCGGGCCCAGAGAGTTCGAATGACAGCACATCATCATCAGCGTCGGACACTTCGAACACGCCATCGGCAAAATCGCGCACCTCGGTCAGCTCGACCTGCTCATTGACCACGATCTCGGGCGCCGCATTCGAGGACGGCATGGGTGTCGGCGTTGGCGTGGGCGTAGGCGTTGGGGTGGGTGTGGGCGTCGGTATGGGGGCCGGTATCGGATCAGGAGCATCCGCGCCCCCACCCCCGCCGCCGGAACAGCCCGCCACCAGGAAGATCGTCGCCAATGCTGTCAGTCCTGCGCGCATGCGGTGTCCCTCAAAGCCTGCCTGTCCCCATGCAAAGGGAATAAGATATGGCGACCCGGGTCAACACAACTCGGGTTAAACCGGCCGAGCCAACACAATTGCAGGGGCGGAGGAAAGTTCCCCAGCGTCAGCCTCGGACGAGACCTCCGGAGATGTGCCGGGTCGCCGCGCTCGCCTGATCGGTGTCGATTCTCTGCCGAAACATCTTGCTGCGGGCCGATCTTTACCTAACTAACCGACGAGAGCGGGTGGGGTGCCGAGCATGAGTTCGACAAGAAGAGGGTCTCTCGCCACGGCCAGTTCCTCGGCCAGCCTCAGGGTCAGTCCTGCGGCCGGTCTATCGGCCGCTTGCCGGCTGGGTCTTGGAAACGGCCTTCCGGGCGACAAACCGATCCATCCGCCTCTGTCTTCCCAAGTGAAACGATCCAACCCGCTTGGGAAAGTCATCCATAAATCAAGGAGTTCCTGATGACGAAGCGAGTTCTTGGTGCCGCCGCCAGTGTGAGTGCCCTGGTTCTGGCCGCCTGCGCGACGACAGCAAATGCTGACGAAGTGACCGAAACCCCAGAGGTCGTGACCGAGGTTGCCGAAGACGCGACATCCGCAATGGCCGAAGTCACCGAAACGGTCGAGACCGCCATGGCCGCACCCGCTGGCGTGACCGAAGCAGACGTTGTCGCCGCCCAGCAAGAATGGGGCGAGGGCATCGTCGCCATCGCAAGCGTCCACACCGCAGGCGGCGACTTCGCAGCCCGCGCCACCGAGCATATCAACACGCTCTATGCGTATGGCGACACCGCCGTGATGTTCAAACCGACCCTGGCCGCTGAAGACCAGTTCCGGGAAACCTTCGACGAGGCCCTGTCCTACTTCATCGGCGCCGAAGGGACCGAGGATAAGGGCTTTGCCATCTCGGGCTGGACCGATGTGCGCTGGGAAAGCAATGGCATCTTCACCACCGATGATGCGGCCACCGCGATGGGCAATTACTACTTCACCGGCCCGGACGGATCGGAAACCAAGGTCGAGTACAGCTTCGGCTACATCGTCGATGATGCGGGCGACCTGAAGATCAATCTTCACCACTCGTCCCTGCCTTACGCGCCCGAATAGGCGCGCAAGTCACCTGACCGGCTGGGCGCGACCTCCAAGGGTCGCGCCCATCCTTGGCGCAAACAACCGGCGCCGCCATCGAGACGTCAGGGTGCGCGAAATCGGTGCTAAGCGGCGTCAATCGCAGCCTTTTGGTGGGCAAAAAGCTCCGTACACCCCTTCTCGGCGAGCGCCAGCAGGGTATCGAGTTCGGTCCGGGTCATCGGTCGTTCCTCGCCAGTGCCCTGGACTTCGATGAACCCGCCATCGGAGCTCATCACCACATTCACGTCGCCCTCGCCGCCCGAATCCTCAGGATAGTCCAGGTCCAGCACCGGCGTGTCCTGGAACAGGCCCACCGAGACCGCCGCCGCCTGCTTGCCAATCGGATTCTTGTCGATCACGCCCTCGGTGCGGAGATATTTGCACGCCATCGCCAGGGCAACGAAGCCGCCCGTGATCGATGCGGTCCGGGTGCCGCCATCGGCCTGAATCACGTCGCAATCAATGGTGATCTGGTTCTCGCCCAGCGCTTCCAGATCCGTCACCGAGCGAAGCGACCGCCCGATCAGGCGCTGGATCTCCTGGGTCCGGCCAGACTGCTTGCCCCGGGCCGCTTCCCGCGAACCCCGCGTATGGGTCGCCCGCGGCAGCATGCCATATTCGCCGGTGACCCAACCCCGCCCCTGGCCCCGCATGAAGGGCGGCACGCTGTCCTGCCAGCTCGCGGTGCACAGCACATGGGTGTGGCCGAATTTCGCGAGGCACGAGCCCTCCGCATAGCGCGTGACGCCGGTTTCGAGGGTGATCTCGCGCAAATCATCTGCGGCGCGGCCAGAGGGACGGATAAGGGGCATGGGTGAAGGCTCCAATTTCAGAAGCCGCGACCCATGGCGGATTTGAAGTCCGGGCTCAATGGCTTTGTTGCGGTCTACCCTGCCAGCCGTTCCATCTCGGCTTCCGACAGTTCGGAATTGTCATAGACATTCTGCACATCATCCAGTTCATCGAGCACATCGAGCAGCTTCATCAGCGTATCGGCCGGGTCGCCCTCGACCGGAACCATGTTCTGCGGCCGCCAGACCAGCTTGGTCGACCGGGCCTCGATGTCGGTATAGGTCTCGTCCAGCGCCGATGCGACGGTCTGAAGGTCTTCGCGGGCGGTATAGATCGCGTAGATCTCGCCATCCTTCTCGACGTCTTCCGCCCCCGCTTCGATGGCCGCTTCCATCACCGCTTCCTCATCGCCCACTTCGCCGGGATAGATGATCTCGCCGACCTGGTCGAACCCGAAAGAGACCGAACCGGTTTCGCCCAGATTGCCGCCATTCTTGGAAAACGCCGAGCGAATCTCGCTGGCCGCCCGGTTCCGATTGTCCGTGGACGCCTCAACGATAATGCCGACGCCGCCGGGGCCGAAACCCTCATAGCGAATGTCCTCATAGGCATCGCCGCCCCCGCCGGCCCCCTTGTCCACGGCGCGCTTGATATTGTCCTTGGGCATGGATTCGCCCCGGGCATTCTTGATCGCCAGGCGCAGGCGCGGATTGGCATCTGGGTCCGGACCGCCGAGCTTGGCCGCAATCGTGATTTCCTTGCTGAGGCGCGAGAACAGCACCGCGCGCTTCTTGTCCTGCGCGCCCTTGCGGTGCTGGATATTTGCCCATTTGCTGTGGCCTGCCATGGCAGTGTCTCCCGGTTTGGGTCGGTCGGTTTCCAGCGCGGTGAGTAGACGAATGTCCGCCCGAGGTGAAGCCAGACCGGCCTGTCGTCAGCGTGTCGTCAGCCGGCCGCGAGCCGGTTCACCAGACGATCGTAATCGTGCACGAGCGTTTCTGTCAGCGCGCCGGGCTTGTAGCGGTGCTCGGCGATTTCCGCCACCGGCGTGATCTCGGCCGCGGTGCCGGTGATGAAGCATTCCGAGAAGGTCGGCAGTTCGTCAGGGAAGATCGCGCGCTCGATCACCTCCATCTGCCGCGCTTCGGCGAGGCCAATCACGGTGCGCCGGGTGATCCCGTCGAGGAAGCAATCGGGCGTCGGCGTGTGGATCGCCCCATCGCGCACGAAGAATATGTTCGCCCCCGTCGCCTCTGCAATCTGGCCGCGCCAGTCCAGCATCAGCGCATCGGCATAGCCGTCGCGTTCAGCCGCATGCTTGGACAGGGTGCAGATCATGTAGAGGCCGGCGGCCTTGGAATCGCAAGGGGCGGTTTCCGGAGAGGGCCGCTTCCACTGGGCGTGGCTCATCCGGATGCCCTTCATCTTGTCTTCGAAATAGTCGCCCCATTCCCAGACCGCGATGGCCAGGTTGATAGAGTTCGACTGGGCCGACACGCCCATCATCTCCGAGCCGCGCCAGGCAATCGGGCGCACATAGGCGGTCTCCAGTCCGGCCCGGGCCAGCGCCTCGGCCTTGGCGTCCTCGACTTGCTGGACTGAGAACGGAATGTCGAAGCCAAGGATCCGCGCGGAATTGTGAAGTCTTTCAGAATGTTCCAGCGATTTGAAGATCTCGCCCGAATAGGCCCGTTCCCCTTCAAACACCGCCGAGCCATAGTGCAGGCCATGGGTCAGGATATGCACATTCGCTTCCCGCCAGGGCTGGAATTCGCCATTCATCCAGATGAATCCGTCCCGGTCGTCGAAGGGCACAATAGCCATGGCGTAGATCCTCAGTTCACTTGCAAGCGGTGCGCGCCGGTGAGCATTGTCGGATGATGGTGAGTGAAGTCAACACACGTGGACGCGGCAACACCGACGGCGGCCAGGCCGCCGACCCCAGGCTCTATCTGCGCGATGAGGAACTGGACCGCGGCGTCGGTCTGATCCTCGAGGGCGAGCGGGCCCTGCTGGGCGCCGTGAAGGAAGCCCTGGCCGCCAGCGACCTGCCAGCCGGCGAGTGGCAAATCCTGCTGGCGATCTTCTTTCGGCCGGGCCGCGATGTATCCGCCCTTCGGCAACGCCTGGGCATGACGGTGCCCACTTTCGCCCGCCTGCTCGGCCGCCTCGACGCCCGGGGCCTGGTCGACAAGGGCCGCTCCGGCAGCGATGGCCGCCGCAGGGTCCTGTCGCTGACCGAACCGGGCACAGAGCGCGTCGCTCCGGTGGTCGATACGCTCCGGTCGCGCCTGCGGGAGGCTTACCGGGCCGCCGGCCCCGAAGCGGTCTCGGGTGCCAGCCGCGTGCTCGATGCCCTGGTCAATGATGAGGACACGGCGTGACCGAGCCGCATATCCTCGTGGTCGATGATGATGACCGGATCCGCACGCTGCTGAAGCGGTTCCTGGTCAAGACCGGCTATCTCGTCACCGCCGCCAGCGATGCGGCCATGGCCCGCCGGATGATGGAGACCCTGGCCTTCGATCTCGCCATCCTCGACATCATGATGCCCGGCGAGGATGGATTGTCACTGCTATCGGCCATCAGGGAGGCTGGCGAAACGCCGGTCATCCTGCTCACCGCGAGGGGCCTCGCCGGCGATCGGATCGAGGGGCTGAAACGCGGCGCCGATGATTATATGGCCAAGCCGTTCGAACCCGAGGAACTGGCCCTGCGGGTTTCGGCGGTCCTGAAACGGTCCCAGAAGGCGCCCCCGCCCGAGGACGTCATCCTGTCAGGCCGGGTGTTTGACCGCGAGCGCGGCGAGCTTGGCGAGGGCAAGGGCCGCATCCGGCTGACCGAAACCGAGATCGCCCTGCTCAGGCGCCTTTCGGATACGCCGGGGGAACCGGTCAGCCGCACCGATCTCGCCCAGATCGCCTCAGGCTCGGAACGCAGCGTCGATGTCCAGGTCACGCGCCTCCGCCGAAAGATCGAACCCGACCCCCGCGAACCCCTCCACCTGCAAACCGTCCGCGGCATCGGCTACCGCCTTATGGTGGACTAGGCGTGCCGCTGCGCGGTTGAAACCATTGGGGCCAAACCCTATTCCATCACTCGATGGCAAATGACGCTCGCACGCGGTCGGTGATGCAGACCCTGGATGCCCGGTCCCGGGACATCTTCCGGTCGATTGTCGAGAATTATCTGGACACCGGCGAGCCGGTCGGCTCGCGCACCCTGTCCAAGGGGATTTCCCTGTCGCCGGCCTCCATCCGTAATGTCATGGCTGACCTGTCCGACCTGGGATTGCTGGCCGCGCCCCATGCCTCGGCCGGTCGGGTGCCGACCCATGCTGGCCTGCGCCTGTTTGTCGACGGATTCATGGAGATGGGCGAGCCATCCAACGCCGACCGTACCGCGATCCACGAAAGGCTCAGCGACACCGGAATGACCCTGGAGAGCATGCTGGGAGAAGCGTCCAGCCTGCTGTCGGGGCTGGCGGGCGGCGCGGGGCTGGTTTCATCGCCCAAGCGCGACGTGCCGGTGCGCTACGTGGAGTTCGTCCAGCTCGGCCAGGGCGATGCACTGTGCGTGATCGTCACCGAGGACGGCGATGTGGAGAACCGGCTGGTCCAGGTGCCGGCGGGCATCCTGTCATCGACGCTGACCGAAGCGGGCAATTATCTCAGCGCACGCATGAAGGGCCGGACCCTCGCCGAAACCGCCTCCGAGATCGAGCGCGAACAATCGGGACGCCGCGCAGAGCTTGACGAGGCCGCCGCCCGGCTGGTCGAGGCGGGGCTGGTGCATTGGGGCGGCAGCCCGGCCAAGTCCGACCGTAGCCTGATCGTCCGCGGCCACGCCAATCTGCTCGAAGACGCCGGCGCCGCTGAAGACCTTGACCGCGTGCGCCAACTCTTCGATGCGCTGGAACGGCAGCAAGGGGTGCTGGACCTGCTCGACTCGACCCAGGCTGCCGACGGTGTCCGCCTGTTCATCGGGGCCGAAAACACCTTGTTTCCCTTGTCGGGTTCAAGCGTGATTGTGGCGCCTTATATGAATGCAAACCGGCAGGTGATTGGCGCACTGGGGGTGATCGGTCCGACCCGAATGAACTATGCCCGTGTGATCCCCATGGTGGACTACACGGCGCAGGTATTGGGCGGTCTTCTCAGGCCCGAACGAACGAAGGATGCGTAAGCGATGAGCGACGAAAAGACGAAGTTTGAAGGCCTGGTCGATGCCGAGGAAACGCTGGCGCCCGAGCAGGTCGCCGGTGAGGCGGGCGAAGAAGCAGCGCCGGAACCGGCCGCCGAGCCAACGCCTGAAGCCCGGATCGCCGCGCTGGAGCTGGAGCTGGCCGACAGCAAGGAACAGGTCCTGCGCGCCTTCGCCGAAGCGCAAAACACGCGCAAGCGGGCCGAGAAGGAAATCGCCGACGCCAAGGCCTATTCGATCAAGAAATTCGCCGAGGACTTGCTATCGGTTTCCGACAATCTCTCCCGCGCGCTGACGGCCCTGCCGGACGCGGACCGGGCCGGCCTGTCGGAAGCGGGCCGCAACCTGCTCGGCGGTATCGAGATGACGGAAAAGGAACTGCACGCCGCGCTCGCCCGCAACGGTGTCACGGCCATCGATGCGGCGCCTGGCGCCACGTTCGATCCGAACCTGCACCAGGCCGTCAGTCAGATCCCGTCCGACCAGCCCCAGGGCGCCATCGCCCAGACCTTCCAGACCGGCTGGAAGATCGGCGACCGCACCCTCCGCGCCGCCATGGTCGCCGTCAGCGCCGGGCCGGCCAACTAGGCCCTCCCGCCAGCATTCCGGCCGACCAGACCGCCCGATGCGCTGCGATCGAGACCCTGACCCTGCGCCTTGATGATTTCGAGCGCTTGCGGCCGTAAGCGGAGCATCCGCTACAGGTTGCCAACCACGCAATTGCAGCATTTTTGTCACAGATCGCAGTGAATGCATGCCGCACATGCAACATTTTAACAGCAAGTTCATCCGGTTGCGTCATACTCCCGTCCAACGAATAGGGAACCGAAAGCCGCTGCCTGATGGGCCAATCCACCAAGGAACTCTTTGCCATCGACGCGATCGAGCGGGCCTGTGAGTGCCCCAGCCGATTGCGGTATGCGCTGGAAGCGCATGTCATGGCCACCGGCGAAGGCATCCGGACCCACCTGCTGTCCCGCCAGGCCCGCCTGATGGCCACCCGGCTGCTTGATGAAGGCCGCATCATCGAGCGCTATGAGCGCGGCATCAGCCGGCTCTACCCCGAATAGACCCCACCATCGGCCACGCCCTGAACGAGGCCACTCGCCACGGCCGGTTTCCCGCCCCTGATCCTGCGTGCGATGCAATTGCGCCTCGCCCCTTGAGACCGCTGGGCGACTTCCCATATCGCTAGGCGGAGCGGCGAGGGGCCTCCCTCTCGCCCCATATTCGAATCGTAACCCTAGGCACCATGCGGGTCCGGGCGCTGCCAGCAGGCCCTTCCAACCGATCCCATCCGGTGGCCACAGCGAAAGGAAAACGAGACCCATGGGCAAGATCATCGGTATCGACCTCGGCACCACAAACAGCTGCGTCGCCGTCATGGAAGGCGGCACGGCGAAAGTCATCGAGAACGCCGAAGGCGCACGCACCACCCCCTCCGTCGTCGCCTTCACCGATGGCGACGAGCGCCTGATCGGCATGCCGGCCCGGCGCCAGGGCGTGACCAATCCCGACTATACCTTCTACGCCATCAAACGCCTGATCGGCCGCACCTTTGACGATCCCACCGCCCAAAAGGACAAGGAACTCAGCCCCTTTGACATTGTGAAGGGTCCCAATGGCGATGCCTGGGTGAAAGGCCGCGACAAGGATTACGCGCCCCAGGAAATCAGCGCCTTCATCCTCACCAAGATGAAGGAAACCGCCGAGGCTTATCTCGGCGAAACGGTCACCCAGGCAGTGATCACCGTCCCGGCCTACTTCAATGACAGCCAGCGCCAGGCCACCAAGGATGCGGGCAAGATTGCCGGCCTCGAAGTGCTCCGCATCATCAACGAGCCCACCGCTGCCGCCCTCGCCTACGGCCTCGACAAGGGCGAGAGCAAGGTGATCGCCGTCTATGACCTTGGCGGCGGGACGTTTGACGTTTCCCTCCTAGAAATCGGCGATGGCGTGTTCGAAGTGCTGTCGACCAATGGCGACACCTTCCTCGGCGGTGAGGATTTCGACCTCCGGATCGTCGACCACCTGGCCGACGCGTTCAAGAAGGATCAGGGCATCGACCTGAAATCCGACAAGCTCGCGCTCCAGCGTCTCAAGGAAGAGGCGGAAAAGGCGAAGAAGGAGCTGTCGTCCACCGCGACCTATGAGGTGAACCTGCCCTTCATCACTGCCGATGCGTCGGGGCCGAAGCACCTGAACATGAAGCTCACCCGCGCCACGTTCGAAGGCCTGGTCGGCGACCTGATCAAGCGCACCATCGATCCGTGCAAGAAAGCCCTCGCCGATGCCGGCAAGAAGCCCACCGAAATTGACGAAGTGGTGCTGGTTGGCGGCATGACGCGGATGCCCGCCGTGCAGGAAGCGGTGAAGGGCTTCTTCGGCAAGGAGCCGCACAAGGGCGTGAACCCTGACGAAGTGGTCGCGATAGGCGCCGCCATCCAGGGCGGTGTTCTGCAGGGCGATGTGAAAGACGTGGTCCTGCTGGACGTGACGCCCCTGTCACTGGGTATCGAGACGCTGGGCGGCGTCTTCACCCGCCTGATCG
>JBCCBN010000072.1:0-13356 GCA_039034035.1 Pseudomonadota bacterium | reverse complement strand
AGCCGTCAAAGGTCTGGTCGTTGAGCTCTGTGGTGGTGTATTTCACGCCCCAGAAGGTCGAGGCCTGGGTGGCGTCGCTGAGCCGCTGGTTGATGGCGAGGTTATTGATCAGCTTGGTGGTCTGGCCATTGGCCGGACGCTCGGTCACGCGGACATCGAACCGGTCGAGGACGATCACGCCTTCGCCGCGAGGCCGGTATGAGGTACCGAGCCGGATTTCGGCATCCGTGCTTTCCAGGCCCGGGCCCTGATCGGAATTTTCGAGACGCATAGCGCCGGCGAAGGAGAAGATTTCGCTGAGTTCTCGGGCCGCGCCGAGGCCGACCGCGTGGCGGGTCTCATCGGCGGAGTCGCGGATCTCGACCCGGACCGAACCGGCGGTAACCGGGCCGAGATAGCCGACCCCGACATAGGCCGAGCTGAAGCCTTCATCGCGCGACAGCGGGTTGAGCGCGGCACCTTCAAAGGGGGAAACGGCATCATCGGCCAGCGGGTCGAACCCGTCATCATCGCCATTTATGCGCGCACGGTTGGCGACGCCGAAGCCGGCGCTCCACGCGCTGGTGATCTGGACGGTCTGGTCGAGGCCGATATTGGAGGCGAGCCGGCGGCCCGATTCCTGGGTCAGTTCATCGAGGCCAGCATTCAGGCGGGCGCCGCGCCAGGGCTTGGCAGTGATGCCGGCCAGGGTGTTGGTGCCGGACGTGTTGGCGCCGTCTAGGATTTCGTGGCGAACGTTGAGGTCGATGCCGGCGAACAGGGCCTGGTCGGCGGTGAGAATCGTGCGTTCGGGGAAGAGGGCCGTCTCGTCGCCGGCTTCATTGCCGGAGCCGATGGGCGATTCATGGGCGACACCCAGGGTGAGGCCGATTGTGGGCAGGGTCTTGCGGGCTTCGCTGGTGACGAGCAGGGATTCGCGCGAACCGGTGTTGAGGTCTTCGGTCACCGCGCGCAGGCCGAGCCCAGCGGTCAGGTTCTGAGAGGTCTGGCGCACAGCGATCTCCCCCAGGTCGCGGCTTTCGCCGGTGTCGAGCGCTTCTTCGCGCAGGGCCTGTGCGACGACGGAGCGGACCTTGGCGTCATTGGTGTTGGGATCGACGGTTTCGCTGATGATGACATCGCCTTCCATCCCCATGCGGCGGATGGTGGCGGTGCTGCTGGCGGACTGGCCGATGCCGAAGCTCTGGTCTTCCTGGCGCAGGAAGGCGCGGCCGCCGACCCGTTCGCGGACTTCCACACCTTCAATCAGGAAGGCATTGCCGGTGACGCTGTCCTGGCCGCGGGGGCCGTCATCGGTGACGGAGGTGGCGATTTCTGCGCGCACTTCGAATGTGTCGGTCACCGCGGCCTTCACATCAACGCCAGCGAGGGTGACGGGAACATCGGAGGCCTGGCGGCCGGCTTCGTCGCGAATGATGCTGGCGCCAGCTTCGAGGCGGCCCCGCAGGCCACGCACCGCAGCGCGGCCACCGGCGGTCACCACGCGCTCACCGCTGGTGCGCGATTCCAGTTCGACGACAATGACATTGGGGTTGAAGTCGACATCGGTGGGCGGGATCGGGGACCGCAGGCGCAGGGTGCCATTGGTGTAGTCGATCTCATAATCCCGGTCGCGTTCGAGATTGGTAGTCGAGAGCACAGTGTCGGGACGGAACCGGTCTCGGGTTTCGATGATCACGGTTTCGGATGTGCGGACATAGGGGGCGCCGGCCAGGTCGAACGGGCCGGACGTGCCGTCGGCGCCGATTTCCTCGCGCTGGAAGCGCTGGTTGGTTTCCGACGCGAAGGCGGTGGCCTCGAACCGGTCGGTGACATAGTCGGCCTTGAAGCCTGACAGGCGCCGATTGTAGCGCATCAGCTCGCTCTCGTTCAGGGCGGTGTTGAAATCGCCGAACATCAGCATGGCGGTCTCGCGCTCCATACGCACGAAGACGGGGTATCGGCTCTCGGCGTCATCGCCCTGGAAGGTGCGGTCGCCATAGAGGGTGTAGTAAGCGTTGGGGTTGATGCGGTTGAAGATTTCGCGGTCTTCCTGGCCCCGGCGCGTGGCAGTGTCGATGGCCACCGTAAGCAACCAGTCGCCCTTGATCATGCCCTTGGCGAAGAGGGCCGCTCGGCCTGGAGTTTCCAACTCGCCATCGACCATTTCGAGGGTGGTGTCGGCGAGGCCGACCACGATCCAGTCGCGGCGCTCGGGCACCAGATAGGCTTCGATCTCTTCGAACCGGTTATTGTTCAGCGGCACGGCGAAGCGGAGGCGGCCGGTTTCCAGGGTCGGCGCCAGTTCGATATGGGCGATGCCGTCATTGCCGACAGTGACCTCGTTGAAGGTCGCGCCAGGACGACCGGCCGGGCGCAGGGCGTCGAGCGCATCCTCGCTGGCGAGGCGATAGGGGACCGGCAGGTCGATCCGGACGCGGGCGCCCTTGCGGACGGGACGACCATTGGCGTCTTCCATGCGCACGGCGATGACAGGCTGGGTGCGGCCGTCGGCGACCATCACGGACTGGTCATCAACCAGCACGGCGCGATCGGCTTCGGTGACGTACCAGACCGATTTGACCATGGTTTCGGTGCGGCCATCGGTGTGGGTGATGGCGGCTTCGATCGTGTTCTCGCCATGGATGATGTCGAGGCTCCGCCAGCGCAGGAGGGCTAGGCTGCGGTCGGTGGAGACCACGGTTTGCTGGCTGTTGCCGGAGCTGACTGGGCGGCCATTGACGGTGAGCTGGATCTGGGTGCCGAAGGCGGCCTTGATGCCGACATTCACGCTGGGCACCGAGGGGGTACGCTCGACATTGGGATAGATCCACTCGACCGTATCGGCGGGCTGGCCGGTCTGGGTGTTGAGCCAGGCCTGGTCATAGTCGCGGTATTCGGTTCGGTCGTTGAACTCGGTATCAGCGGCGGCGTCTTCAGCCCGGGCGTCAGCTTCAGTGTCGCCGGTGCGCATGAGATAGAAATTGGCGCGCCAGATCGTGCCGCCGCGGACATCGACGAATTGCGAAGTGGGGTCGCCGGCAAAGCGGGTGTTTTCCTCGCACACGACGGGGGTGTAGCCATCGGGCAGGGTTGCCGGATCGATGCGGACCACATGGGTGCCTTCTTCGACGCCCTGGAAGTGGTAGAGGCCGTCTTCATCGGTGACGACGAATTCGCCGGTTTCGAGATAGAGGCGAACGCCGGGTACGCCGATGCCGTCTTCGAGGGGGCGGGCCCACGGATCGTCCACGTCACAGGCGTTTTCGGCGACGCGGCCGAGCAGGGTCAGGCGCGAGCGGAAGAGGTCTTCACGGATCGCAACCACGGCTTCAGACGTGTTCGAGAGGGGCGCACCACGGGGCGAGACGGCCTGGGCGAGATTGACCAGGTCACCCTCGTCCGGGATGCCGGCGCCGACCGACACGACATAGGCGAAGGTCTGGGTTTCGCCGGGCGCGATGCGCGGCCCGCGGAAGGTCAGGACGCCGCCATTGGCGCTGATCTCGGGATCGTCCATGGCCTGGCCATTGAGCGTGGCCGAGCCTTCCATGTACCGCACGGCCGGCGGCAGCGTATCTTCCAGGATCACCGGCAGAGATCCATCATTGGTGTTGTCGACCATGAGCGTGTAGGCGATGAAGTCGCCGACTGCAGCCTCGGTGACGCCGGCCTGCTTGCGGACCGTGAGATTCTGGCTGCCATCGACGGGAATGTCGAGAATGACCACGCCGGACCCATCAACATTGAAACGTAACCCATAGGAGCCGTCGCCGATATCGAACGGAGCGGTGGGCAGGTCTGTGAAGTCTGCCGCGTCGAACACTGATGGGAAACGGTATTGGGCCGGCGGCTCGACCTGGAGACTGTAATCGCCGGGCGCAATAAGCGGGAACAGGTATTCGCCGGGCTCGAGGGGGTAAACAAGGCCGGACTCGTCGGTAACGGTGCTGCCGGTAATCACGCTCGAGGGATAGGGCGAGACGCCATCGATGCCGAACACTTCGGCGGGTTGGCCGGTGGCATCATTGATGAGTGTGACGCGGGCGCCGTCGACCAGTTCGCCGGTCAGCGAATCGAAGACGCGGCCGAACGGATCGACCAGGGCAGTATCGACTGACACTTCCGTGGCGTCGAACGCGTCCACATAGCGGGCCGTGAGCTGGGCATGGCGGGGGGCGCCAAGGATCGCGTCGGCCGTGTCTGTATTCACCGCATCGGTGGGAACGTAGGCGAAGAACTGGCCAGTATTGGGCCCGCTCTCGTAAAAGCGCAGGGTAATCGTGTCGCCATTGTCCGATGACAGGGTGCCGACAACGGTTTCGACGACATCGGGCTGGCCGTTCTGCCCCAGATCGGTGATCCGGACGATCAGCAATTCGCCAGGCAGGTAGGTTTCCGAGGGGATCAGCGTGACCGGGCCGGAGACATCAATGGGGATGCCGCCAAGGGTGCGGGGCGCGTCCATGGCGATGAAGCCCGTTCCGGTGCCGGGGTTGCCGCCACTACCAGGGCCGCCGCTCTGGATTGGCGAGGGAACGCCGTCGAACCCATCGGCGCTGAGATAGTCTGACCCGTTCAGCGCGACGGAAATACCGTCTGGCGCGGTTGGCGCATAGCGAAAGAAATCGATGCTCGACGGGGTGGGCCGGGCGACCACGGAGAAGGTCGCCTCATTGGTTGGGAACGTTATCTTCCGGCCGTCATGGTCATAGGCAAACTGCGCGGTATTCGACACGTCGCTTCCGATGGGCGTGGCGGCATGGCTGGTGGCTGCGACTGCAATCGCAACCAGTCCCAAAGCAAAGCGCAATAGCCCACGTGAAGACTTTCCAATGAAAGCCATAATAAACCACCATCTACCCTGGGCGGTGACCTATCTGTGTGGTCCCCTGCCCTAAATTTCGCCGCCTATTCGCGGCTTTGTCTGCGGGAGTATTTGCGCAGGTCTTGGTAAACGCTGGGTTGAAGACACGCGGTAAACTTCAAGCGAACCCAAAAAAAATTCACCCCGCACGGGACATGCGGGGTGAATAAATCAGAGGTATCAGCCGCTGTTTGCGGCCTGCCGTCGCCTTGCCCCATCGCGCCACCGCCATGGGCGGAAGCGCTGGGGCAAAGGCCAGTTAGCGAACGGTCGCGTAGATCACGAGCGCGCCGGTATTGCCGGAGTCCAACTCGGCATCGGCGATATCGACGGTACACTGGGCCGGGGCCACATCGGTGCCGGCGCAGGTGGTCAGCGTCGGGGTGCCGTCATTGTCGAAGTCTACCATGACATGGTCTGAATACTGGACTTCAACCGGGAGTTGGTCCGACAGGTCGATCGAGGTCGCGTCGCGGACGACATCGGCATCGGAGTTCACCACTTCGATGACATAGGCGACACACGAGCCCGGGATCGGGAACTCATCGGTTGGTGCCGTATCGCCGATGGCGATGGGATAGCCCGTTGTCCCATTGTCGTCGCAGGTCTCGGTGCCGGTCAGCTCGGTGTCCATGACCCAGGCTTCCTTGGTCGCGGTCAGGAACTGCGCGATGATGTCGAAGCCATTTGCAACCGACTGGTTACCATCGGCAGCGTCATCATCAGCATGCGGACCATTGACGGAGTCGAGGAAGACGTTTTCCACGGCCGCCGAATCGTTGGTGCCGGGCGTTGCGTCCATGGGTTCGCCCAGGATCGGTGCCACCAGGCCGCTGTTCGCGGTGCCGGTATTGATCCAGAACAGGGGTTCGCGGGACTGTGCGAGCAGGTTGAAATCGTCATCGTCGCCCACCGTCAGGCCGGCCGGGATGTCGAACGTCACGGTGATCACGATCTCTTCATCGGGATAGATCGGGCAGGTAATGTCTGCCGCGCCATCGTCGGGGTCATCATCATCAAGGCCTGATGCTGCGGTGCCGACCGTGACGAAATCGGTTTCGAGTGTCCCGGTGACGCTGGTGCCCTCACAATTGTCTAGGGCGGTGCCGCTACCGTCGAGATCGACAGCTGAGCCCCGCGTGATGGCGTAGGAGATGCTATCGATCGTGGCATCGAAATCATCGGCGATGTCTTCGAGATGCAGGGAGTAGGCCTGGATGTCGTTACCATCATTGGTGATGGTGTATTCGAAGGTGACGCCCTGCTCGTCGGCCGCCACGTCCTGGGCTCCGACGGGGTCGACCGCGAGGGTGAGATCGACGATCCGGTCAACCGTGAACCGGGTTGGGTTCGCCGGCGTGATCTGCGTCTGCGGCGTGTTGTTGACCTCATAATCGAGGGTAAAGGTGTTATCGACCGGCGTACCGGCCGCTGTACCGTTCGCCGTTTCCGCTGCATGGGCGCCGCCCGCTGCGAGCGCCATCAAGCCGGCCGATATAGCCAACCGAGATGCTTGTTGTTGAAGAAGTTTCATTGGCCCGCCCTTTTGGCTGTGTTGGTAACGGCGGGATATTGGCTGAATTGTTTTAACGCGTTGCTAAAATTTCATGGCCCGCTGCAGTTGTTTGCAAACAAATTGCACCTGGCCGGTCAGGCCGTTTGCGAGGGGGCGTGATTTAGACCGTATACGGAGTTTGAATTGGTGGCGAGCGCGCCAACTAGTTCGGTTTGGATGCGGCGGCGCCACGGGCCGATGCGGCAAAGAAAAAACGCCGGCCCCATCGAGGCCGGCGTTTGGTGGGATTTGAAGACTGGCTGCCTAGCGCAGGATCGCCTGGAAGCTGACCGAGCCGTCATCGCCGGTGTTCACCGGCTCGACAAAGGCCCAACGGATGTGCGTGATGTCAGCTGCGGTGGCGGCGACGTCTGCGCCATCGACTTCGATGGTGAGATCGGCGCGCTGGCCATAGGTGAGGCCGCCATCGACCGAGTAGGACACATCGGTTCCGGGCGCTTCGGCGGTGGTCTCGAGATAGCGCAGGCTGTCGGGCACGGGCATGGTGAGCACCATGTCTTCGACCGGCTCAACGCCTTCATTGATGTAGGTCAGGCCGTACTGGACGGTTTCGCCTGGCGCCACGACCGATGCATTCACAAGTTCGGTTTCAACCTCGCCGGAGGGATTGGTCACCTCGACGACTTTCATAACGGACTGTTCGGCGACGAGGCCGGTGGCAAAGGCCGGTGCAGCGAAAATTGCAGTGGCGGTGGCAGCGGTAAGGATGGCGCGAAGCATGGGGAACCCCTCCAGTTTCAGGTTTGCTCGCCGACGTGATTGCAGGGGAACGGTTAAGAGTTGCTGAAACTCTGGTAATGACTCTTGGGAAAAAGTTTGGCGGGCGCGGGAAATTTCCGCGGCGCCGTGAACCCTTCGCATCCCGTTCATCGCCGGCCGACTGAAATATCGGTAAGGCTGTGGATGAGCGCCGGGGCATGCTGCCGCGGGCCCAAGGAAACCGGGCGGCGTGGCGGTGAGACAGGGATTCGAACCCTGGAGACAGTTGCCCGCCTACACGCGTTCCAGGCGTGCGCCTTCGACCACTCGGCCACCTCACCATGCCCCGGCTGGACCGGAAGCGCCGTATATAAACGCGTTGGCCATGGCTGCAAGCCCGATCGGCATGGGTGCGAGGTTCCAGGCGCGAGCGTGGCGCGCGAGGCTTGGGGCGGGACCGTTGAACGGTATCGCGTGCGGGCCATATGATGAGCAGCGAGCTCGCCTTGCCCGATCCCAGCCTGAGGAGGCCCCCGCGCCATGTTGTTTTCCCGCAAGCCCGACACTGTTCCATCCCCGGAAGAGGCCCTGGCCGGGCGCCCCGACCCGATCCCCACGGCCGAGCGTCACTTTATCTTCGACCGCCCCCTGCAAGGGCCACATCCCGACCATCTGGAACGGGCCGTGTTCGGCATGGGGTGTTTCTGGGGCGCTGAGCGGATTTTCTGGCAGACCGAAGGGGTCTGGCTGACCAGCGTTGGCTATGGCGGCGGATCGACACCGAACCCGACCTATCGTGAGGTCTGCTCGGGGCGGACAGGTCATACCGAGACTGTCGAAGTCGTGTTCGATCCGGCGGTGATTTCCTACGATCAGGTGCTGAAAGTGTTCTGGGAGAACCATGATCCAACCCAGGGCATGCGCCAGGGCAATGATGTGGGCACCCAATACCGGTCGGCGATCTACACGACATCGCCGGCACAGCTGGACGCAGCGTTGGCGTCGAAGGCCGCGTATCAGGCCGCGCTGGCCGCCTCTGGACGGACGGGCGAGATCACCACGGAGATCGCTCCGCTCGGCGCGGTCTATTTTGCCGAGGCCGATCACCAGCAATATCTGGCGAAAAACCCGAACGGCTATTGCGGAATTGGCGGGACGGGCGTCTCGTGCCCGATCGGCACGGGCGCGACCGTTTAGGATTGCATGATTTCGCTCGCGGCAGATCGGCTGCGCCTGCCACTGCCGTGGCCTTCTTCGCCTTTATTTGATCCGCAGGATCAAACAATCCCTGCGCGACCGTCTACGAAGCCTCCGCATTATCCTTGGAGAAATGGGGCGGGCTGACCGCCCGACGGGCGGTCGCCCTTTGGGAGTGCGGTGCGCTGGCGGGGGTGAGGGGCGCTCATAGCGGGTTGGTCGCGCGAGACACCCTGGCGCTGTGGAGGGTGCTGGTGCTGCTCAGGCGTTGAAGTTGACGGCGAAGCGGCGGCGGGTTTCGACGAGGGACTGGGCCTTGGCAAGGCCGTCGCTGGCGCGCTGGGCTTCGCGGATGACCGGGTGGGACCGCAGTGCTTCGACCACGGCGGAGAGCGCCACGGTGGCTTCGCGGACGGCGACCGGATCGAACCGGACCTCCGACATTCTCAACAGCGCCTGGCCGAGATCGAGCCGGGCGTGCATCAGATCGTTGCTGTTGGGCTCCTGCTTGAGCTCATTCAGCGTGGCACGGCGGCGCTGGATCACCTTTTCCATCAGCGTCCAGTTGGGCTGGGTATCGGCCAGATGAAGCGTGATCGCGGAAAAATCCTTTTCCAGGGACCGGCGTAGGGCCGGGTCGACCTGCAAATCACGGTCGAGCAGGGTGTCGAGGACGTCGGCGACTTCCTTGATGCGTTCGGGACGGAAGGATTCGGGATGGCCAAGCGCCGGCTGAAGCGCCTTGGCCAGGGCATAGGCGACCGCGATACGCTCATCATCACCATAGGCGTCGGCCCGACCGGGCAGGGTGAGGGTGAACCCTTCGGCCTGTTCCGCCGATAGACCCCCGCCCCGGGAGACGCCATAGACGAGCAGGCCATCCACGCCGTAGCGGCGCCGAACGCCCCAGATCATCATGTCAGCGCCGGTCTTCTCCAGCCGTTTGCGGACGGCCCGGAGCACGGCGCCATCGGGTGGGCCGCTGGGCGAGACCACGTGGAACAGCTTGAACAGCGCGCCGAAATTGAAGAGATCGAGATGGGAGTCGAGGCTGGCTTCGAGCGACTTGCGCAGGCCGCTGCCGCCGCGCCCTTCAATGTCGCCGATCAGGATGCGGTAGCCAGGAAGGGACGCGGCCCGCCGGATCGTGCCATTGGAGGCCCGTCCAGCGCGGGCGGCCATGCGCAGGCCGAGCCGGACCGCCACAAGCACCAATCCGCCGAGCACCGCCACGATAGCGGCTGCGCCAATGGCGGCCAGCGGTGCTGAATCATAGACGAAGCGGCCCATGAAGTCGGCAAGCGAGGACAGGAAAGTTGTTTCGGACATGGTCTTTAGAGCCTTGTCAGGGGCCGATACAGCAGCTTAGAGCACCCTTGCAAGCAACAATCACCCGGTGAACGCTGTGGTTCTTGCGAATTCCACAGACCGCAACGGGCATCTTTCCATGCGAATGCCTCAATGAACAGCTTTCGCACACGT
Organism: Pseudomonadota bacterium; assembly: GCA_039034035.1. Taxonomy (GTDB): domain Bacteria; phylum Pseudomonadota; class Alphaproteobacteria; order Caulobacterales; family Hyphomonadaceae; genus UBA5336. Next base: position 3,556 of record JBCCBN010000072.1, on the reverse strand, counting down.
TTCGCCCCTTCGCCTACAGGCCGATTACATCTTGGCCATGTTTTTTCAGCGATCCAGGTGAGAACCGCCGCCGACAGGGCGGGCGGGGAGGCCCTGCTACGGTTGGAGGACACCGATCTGGGCCGGTGCCGGCCGGAATTCGAGGCGGGTATTCTGGAAGATCTCGATTGGCTTGGACTGGCCTGGGACGGGCCGGTTCGTCGGCAGTCCGATCATCTTGGCGACTATGCCCGGGTGGTCGAGACGCTGCGGGCGAAGGGGCTTGTCTATCGCTGTTTCCGAACCCGGAAGGACATCCAAGCCATGACCGACGGTCGGCCCGACGCCCCGTTTCAGAGTGAAGCGCTGCCAGCCGGCGAGGAAAGCGCGCGGCTCGACCGGGGTGATGCGTTCGCCTGGCGCCTGTCGCTCCATCGGGCATTGGAGCACCTTGGCAGCGCGGTGGAACCTCTTCGTTTCGGTGTCGAAACGGAGGAAAAAATGGTTTGGGTACAAGCTGAACCAGAACGATTTGGAGACATTGCCCTAACGCGCAAGGATTCCCCGGCGGCATACCACCTTGCCGCTTGCCATGACGATGCGCTGCAAGGCATCACGCATGTGATCCGTGGGGAGGACCTGATCGATGCACCGCATATCCACACCGTGCTGCAAGCCCTGATGGGCTGGCCGACACCGCTCTACCGCCATCACCGGCTTCTGCTTGGGCCGGACGGTAAACGCCTGTCCAAGCGGGATGGGTCGATGGCGATCGCCGCGCTGCGGGACGCTGGGTACGGGCAGGACGCGGTGCGGAAAATGGCCGGAGCGGCATGAGCGACGCGAGGCGTTCGGCGGGCACGCTGATGCGAGGCCCGATCCTGGTGCTGGCGGGCGGGATCTGTATCGGGTTTGCGCCGATCGGATTGCGCCTTGGGCTGGACGAATTAGGGCCACAAGCGATTGCGTTCTGGCGCTACGGGTTTGCGGTGCCTGTGCTTTACGCGCTCGCCGTCATTCTGCAGCGCCGGCAGCCGGCCCGGCCCAATCGGTTCGTGATCATCGCGGGCACGTGTTTCGCCCTCGACATCGCGCTTTGGCATTGGGGACTGGAGCGCACAACCGTTGCGAATGCGACCTTCATTGTGAATCTGGGCAATATCAGCGTGGGCCTCCTCGCCTGGGCCGTATTGGGCGAACGGCCGAGCCTGGCTTGGGCGGCGGCGTTTACCGCGGCATTGGCGGGCGCGGGCCTGTTGAGCCTGGGCGGTGGGCAATCGGGGCAGGGGGATCTGGTTGGCGATCTGTTGTCGCTCGGGGCGGCGGTGATGGTGAGCGGCTATGTGCTGGCCTCGGCGCTGAGCCGGCGGACGCTGAGTGGGATCGATGCGATCTTCTGGCTGACAGTGGTTGAGCTGTGCGTTGGGGGCATGGTGCTCCTGGTGTCGGGTGAGCCATTATTGCCGGTGAGCGCTGGCGGGTTTGCGGCGCCGCTGTTCCTGGCGCTGGTGGTTCAGGTCGGCGGGCAGGGGCTGATCCTGACGGGGCTTGGCCATACGCCGCCGGCAATGGCCGGGGTGTTGGTGCTGGTTCAGCCGGTGGCGGCGGCGCTGATCTCGTGGCAGCTGTTCGGAGAAGTGCTGACCACGCTGCAGGTTTTCGGGGCGGGGCTGATCCTGACCGGTGTCTATATCGCCCAGCGGCGGGCGCGGCCTTCGGAGGCGGTTTCTGAGCCGGAACGATCCTGACGCGCGCCTCACCGAAGGGGCGGCTCATGCGGATGCTAGAGCGGGTCACCCGGTGGACGCGCGCCCCAGAGCGCTGTTTCTGGGACCCAGCCCTTGGTACGATCAAGCACGATGCGGCACCAACCGGCCTGACACGCGAGAAGGCTGGCGATGACGCCAGTTTCGGCCCGCAGGACCGGAGCAGCATCGGTGGCGGGGCTGGTGCGCAGGACGGCATCGCGAGTGAGAAGTGCGGTGGCGCCGCCCGAGAGCAAGCTGTGATGGATCCAGACTTCATCACCATCGGGATCCTGCACGCGGCGCCACTCGATGCTCTCCTTGATTATCAGGACAGGCAGGCCGGTGCGGGCATATTCCCAGAGGACCGGATGGTCGAAGCTGGGACCGGCACGACCATAGACGCGGTCGGCGGTGAGCTGTTCAAACCGGGGGACGGGCTTGCCGGTGAAATGGCTGATGGTGACAGGCTGGTGGCGCTCGGCAGCGGTTTCGGCGTTCGCGAAATCGGCAGGCGAGAGCAGTAAGACGCCCGCCAGCAGCAGGCCAATCGATAGACGTTTCAGCACCAGACCATCCCCGATGGGTGTTTTATCTTTCCACCCATTGTACGCCGAGGCATGAATCTGTCGTAAATTTCGAGCGAATCAGTCTGGGCTACCGAAAGTCGGACAGGGGCGCTGTTGCTGGCGAAAAAAATCCAGCGACCCGATGATGCTATTTCAACGAAGTATGCTCTAAAGGGGAAGTCTGTGTGAAGGGTGTCAGATGTCGAACCGGAAACTGAAAGTGGTTGTAACGCGAAAGCTCCCCGGTCCGGTGGAGCTGCGGTTGAAGGAATTGTTCGATGCCGACCTGAATGAGGACGATCACGCCTATTCGGAAGCCGAACTGGTGGACGCGATGGGCCGGGCCGATGTGCTGGTACCAACGGTGACCGACAAGATCGACGGTCGAGTGATGGCGCGCGCGGGTGAGCAACTTCGGTTGATCGCGCAGTTTGGCGCCGGCGTGGACAATATCGACGTGGAGAGCGCGGTCCAACGCGGGATCACCGTGACGAACACGCCGGGCGTGCTGACCGATGACACCGCCGATATCACCATGGCGCTGATCCTTTCGGTACCGCGGCGCCTGTTCGAAGGGGCGCGGGTGCTGGGTGACGGCGGTTTCGATGGCTGGTCGCCGACCTGGATGATGGGCCGCCGGCTGGCGGGCAAGCGCCTGGGCATTATCGGCATGGGGCGGATCGGCCAGGCGGTGGCCAAGCGCGCCCGGGCGTTCGGACTGCAGATCCACTATCACAACCGCAAACCGGTGAGCCCGCGGATCGAAGAATTGCTGTCGGCGACGTATTGGGAAAGCCTGGACCAGATGCTGTCACGGATGGACATCGTCTCGGTGAATTGCCCGCACACGCCAGCAACGTTCCACCTGCTGAACGCCCGCCGGATCGATCTGATGAAGCCCGAAAGCTTCATCGTGAACACGGCCCGAGGCGAGGTGATCGACGAGGCGGCGCTGGCACGCGCCATCGAAAGCGGAAAGATTTCCGGCGCCGGGCTCGACGTGTTCGAACGCGAGCCCGAGGTGAATGAAAAGCTGACGACGCTGCCGAATGTGGTGCTGTTGCCGCATATGGGCTCGGCCACGCTGGAAGGCCGGGTGGAGATGGGCGAGAAGGTGATCATCAACATCAAGACCTTCGCTGATGGCCATAAACCGCCGGACCGGGTGGTGCCGGCGCTGCTCTGATTAATCATGTTTATGTCGCTCACGGCGCGCGGCGCCTCCGCGGGGGCGGGCTGACCGCCCGGCGGGCGGTCGCCCTT
>JBCCBN010000071.1:0-13369 GCA_039034035.1 Pseudomonadota bacterium | reverse complement strand
GGCCTCCCCCTCCCGCACACCTGACCACGCTCCCAGACAGAGCGACACTTCAGATCGCCCCACCGACGCGGCCCCGCCACGGCGGCCAAACGTGCTGGCGCACTCAATGGATGAGGGAAGATCAGAACGCTTTCGTCCGGCCGCGCCCCTGCCGGTGATTGGCGACAGCCAACCTGCCGCGAGCGCGAACAAGCGGTTTAGCGCCGCCCGAACAGCCGCTCGATATCGTGCAGTTTCAGCTCCACATAGGTCGGGCGGCCATGATTGCACTGGCCCGAATGGGGCGTCGCTTCCATCTGGCGGAGCAGCGCATTCATCTCTTCACCGTTCAGCCGCCGCCCCGCGCGGACCGAGCCGCGGCAGGCCATATTGCCCATCACCTCTTCAAACCGTTCGCTCAAGGCGAGGCCCGCGCCATACTCCGCGAAATCATCGGCCAGGTCGCGGACCAGGCCAGCGGTGTCCATCTGGCCAAACAGGGCCGGCGTCGCCCGCACGCACACGGCGCCCGCTCCAAAGGGCTCGATCTCGAGGCCCAGCGCTTTCAACTCTTCGGCGCGCGCGGTCACCCGGGCCGCTTCATCCTCGGTCAGCTCCACCACATCCGGGATCAACAGCGCCTGCCGTTTCACGCCACCCGCCGCCATCTGGCGCTTCATGTCTTCATACACCAGCCGCTCATGGGCCGCATGCTGGTCGACGATCACAATGCCATCGGCGGTTTGCGCCACCACATAGGTTTCATGCAGCTGCGCCCGTGCCACGCCCAGCGGGAAGTCCGCCGCCGGAATGGCGGCAACCGAAGCATCTTCCACCCGCGCCGAAGGATGCAGCGCCCCGGCGCCCTCTTCGACCCCTGATCGGTTGGCAAGACCAGTATCTGCGCCGAAACCGGGAGCGGGCATGGGCTGGGAACGACCCGGGCCAAAGCCAGGGCCAGGACCGGAGGTCTGACCAGAAGTCTGGTAAGACCCGGAAGCGTCGGCATGCAGGCTCGACCGGGCCCAGATATCGGGCTGCGGCGCCGGTTCGGCCCGCGCCTTGCCCAGCGCAAAACCGGCCACCGTGGTGCTCGCGCGATGTCCCGCAGCGGCCAATCCGTGGCGCAGGGCGCCCAACATCAGCCCGCGCAGATTGCCGGCATCGCGGAACCGCACTTCCGTCTTCGCCGGATGGACATTCACATCCACCCCGGTCGGCGCCAGGTCCACGAACAGGGCCACCATCGGGTGGCGGTCCCGGGCGAGAAAGTCCTGATAGGCTGCCCGGACAATCCCGTTCAGCATCCGGTCCTTCACCGGTCGGCCATTGACGAACAGGTATTGGTGCTGGGCATTGCCCCGATTGAGGGTTGGCAGGCCGGCAAAACCGGTCACGCGCACGCCGTCCCGTTCGGCTTCGATGGGAATGGCATTGTCGCGAAAATCCCGGCCCATGATCGCGCCCAGCCGCGCCAGCCGGCCTTCGTCCAACAGGCCGGTTTCAGCGGGGTAGCGGAAGACCGAGCGGCCATTGCTCTCAAGGCTGAAGCCGACATCGGACCGGGCCATGGCCAATCGCTTCAGCGCATCGGTGGCGGCCATGGTTTCGGCCCGTTCGGACTTCATGAATTTCAGCCGCGCCGGGGTCGCATAGAAAAGGTCGCGGACGTCGATCCGGGTGCCCGTCGCTCCCTTGCCGGTCCACCCCGCCGGCTTCGGTCCGTCGAGCGTGCCGGCGTCCACATTGATCTCTGCCGCCTCGCATCCGGCAGCCCGGGAGACGATAGCGAGCCGGGACACCGATCCAATGGATGGTAGCGCTTCGCCCCGGAACCCCATCGTGTGGATGTTCAAAAGGTCCACCGCACCGGTCTCACCATCAGGGGTCAGTTTCGACGTAGCATGGCGCTCAAGGGCAATCGCCAGATCCGCCCCATCCATACCGCAGCCATCATCCTCGACGGCCAGCCGGGAGAGGCCGCCCTCTTCCAGGCTCACCGAGATCGCGCTGGCCCCGGCATCGAGGGCATTCTCGACCAGCTCTTTCATCGCCGAAGCGGGGCGTTCGACCACTTCGCCAGCTGCGATCCGGTTCACCGCATTGGGCGGCAAGCGGCGGATGATCGGGCGATTTTCGCCGGGGAGTGCTTGGGAATCAGGCATTGCAGAGCAGTATACGCCAGCGGCGCCGCCTCGCCCATCGCCAGTGCTTGCCGCCTGCGGGAATCGGCCCTAGTTACGAATAGTCAGCCCACCCCCGGGAGAGTGCAGGATCAGCGATCGCGCTGGCCTGCCGCCGAAGGCGCAACCGCCCCGGAAACGCTCAGGCAAAAGGACCGGGAGTTGGGTCAACACGCTGGAAAGTGGCACGGGAAGTCTCCCGGTGGCCGCGCCGAAGGAGCAAGCCGAACCCTGCAAGCAGGATCGGTGGAATCTCTCAGGCACCGAGACAGCGGGGGCGGCCGACAGGGCCAGGACCGGAGCGGTGGCGCCCCGGCTTCCGGTATCGTCGGCGGCTTTGGGACCGGTGCCGATGGCAACTGCCGACGAAGATATGAGGCGCACGCCGCTCAACGATCTGCACCGTCGCCACGGCGCGAAAATGGTGCCGTTCGCGGGCTATGAGATGCCGGTCCAGTATGGCGAAGGCGTCAAGGCCGAGCACTTATGGACCCGGAACCAGGCCAGCCTGTTCGATGTCTCCCATATGGGGCCCTGTTTCATCTTCCCGAAAGCGGGGCTGGGCGAGGCCGGCGCCCATGAAAAGGTGGCCGCGCTCATAGAGCGGCTTGTCCCGTCCGATATCGCCGCGCTGAAACCGGGGCAGGGGCGGTTGACAGTCTTGCTGAACGAGACGGGCGGCATTCTCGACGATCTGATCGTCAACCGAATGCCGGACCCTGGCCTCGCTGGCATGTTCTATGTGGTCGTGAACGGGGCCGTGAAAGACGCCGACTGGGCCCACATCTCCACCGAAATCGGCGACGAGGTGATGGTCCAGCGCGCCGATGACCGCATCCTGGTCGCGCTCCAGGGACCGGCCGCCGAAGCGGTGCTGACGCCGCATTTTCCCGTGGCAGAGACCCCCGGTTTCATGCGCTGTGCCCATGTGCAGGCCGATGGCGAACGGTACATAGTATCCCGCTCGGGCTATACGGGCGAGGACGGGTTCGAGCTCTTGCTGCCGAATAATGAAACCGGCTTGGCAATGGTCGAAACCCTGCTGGCGGATGAGCGGGTAAAGCCTGCCGGTCTTGGCGCGCGCGATTCCCTCCGCCTGGAAGCGGGGCTTTGTCTCTACGGCCAGGACCTCGATCCAAGCCGCGACCCGGTTGAGGCGGGTCTTCGATGGATCATTCAGAAGTCCCGGCGCGAGCGAGCTGACTTCCCCGGCGCTGAACGGATTCTCAAAGCGCTGGCGGATGGACCTGCCGAAGCGCGCGTCGGGATCCGGCCGCTCGAGCGTGCCCCCGCCCGCGAAGGCACCGAGATCTTCGCGAGCGGCGAACAAATCGGCCGAGTCACGTCGGGCGGCTTTGGCCCCAGCATCGATGGTCCCGTCGCCATGGGATATGTCCGCGCAGACCTTGCGACTCCGGGTACCCCGATTGAGCTGATGGTCCGCGGCAAGCCCCGCAAGGCCGAGATCGCGGCACTCCCCTTCGTGCCCCACAGATACAAACGCTAGACGAGGTTCTCCATGACCACGAAATTCACCAAGGACCATGAATGGATCACCGTCGAAGGCCAAGGCGCCGACATGGTCGCAACGGTCGGAATCACCGCCTATGCCGCCGAACAGCTTGGCGATGTGGTGTTCGTTGAAACGCCCGAACCCGGCGCCTCGTTCAGCCAGGGCGACGACATGGCTGTGGTCGAGAGCGTCAAGGCCGCCTCCGATGTCTATGCGCCGATATCGGGTGAAATCATCGAAGCCAATGGTGCCCTCACCGAAGCGCCCGAGACCGTCAATGCCGACCCCGAAGGCGCGGGCTGGTTCTGCCAGATCAAGATCAGCGATGCCTCCGAATTGGACGATCTGATGGACGCCAATGCCTACGCCAAGCACTGCGAAGGAGAGGCGTAGTGGCCACCGCCGACCCCCGATCCCCGGACTTGATTCGGGGTCGCCTCGAACGATGCCCACCGCTGCAACAGGTCCCGGGTCAAGCCCGGGAATACGGAGCCTGAAACGATGAGATACCTCCCCCTCACCGAGGCCGACCGGGCCGAGATGCTTGCCACAATCGGCGCGGCCAGCGTGGATGACTTCTTCACCGACGTCCCCGAAGCTGCCCGATTGCCCGGCGGGATCGAAGGCTTGCCTAACCACCTGGGCGAACTGGCGGTTGAGCGGTACCTCTCCAATCTTGCCATCCGCAACCGCACGGCAAATGAGGGCCGGTTCTTCGTCGGCTGCGGGGCTTACAAACACCATGTGCCGGCCAGTGTGGATCATATCATCCAGCGGTCGGAATTCCTGACCACCTACACGCCCTACCAGCCGGAAATCGCCCAGGGCACGCTGCAATCGCTGTTCGAGTTCCAGACCCAGGTGGCTGAGCTCACCGCCATGGATGTGGCCAACGCCTCCATGTATGACGGCTCGACCTCGACCGCCGAGGCGGCGCTGATGGCGTGCCGGGTGACGCGCCGGAAGAAGGTGGTGCTGTCTGGCGGGCTGCACCCGCATTATGCCGCCGCTACCCGCCTTTTGTGCGAGGCCCAGGGCATTGAAGTCATTCAGCTCCCGCCAGCCATCGATGGCGAACTCGACCTTGCCAGCGTGGTTGATGACCAGACCGCCTGCGTCATCGGCCAGAGCCCCAACGTCTTCGGCACGGTGACCGACTTCTCGCCGGTGGCCGATGCGGCCCATGCCGAGAAGGCTTTGCTCGTATCGGTGTTCACCGAAGCGGTGAGCCTTGCGATGGTGCCGCCGCCGGGAGAAATGGGCGCCGACATTGCGGCCGGCGAGGGCCAGTCCATCGGCAACCCGCTCAACTTTGGCGGGCCCTATGTGGGCCTCTTCGCGGCCAGCCAGAAGCTGATGCGGCAGATGCCGGGGCGCTTGTGCGGAGAAACGGTGGATGCCGATGGTAAGCGCGGTTTCGTGCTCACCCTCTCGACCCGGGAACAGCATATTCGCCGGGACAAGGCGACCTCCAACATCTGCACCAATTCCGGCCTCTGCGCCCTGGCGTTTACCGCGCACATGACCCTTCTAGGCGGGGTTGGGCTCAAACGGCTCGCGGAGCTGAACCATGATGCGGCTTGCGGCTTGGCCGACGCGCTGGAGGGCGTGCCGGGCGTCGAAATTCTCAGCCCGCGCTTCTTCAACGAATTTGCGTTCAAGACGCCGATGAACGCCGAGGCCGCGCTGGCGATGCTCGAAGAGCGTGGCGTGTTGGGCGGGGTCCGGGCAAGCCGCCTGCTGCCGGGCGGGCATATGGACGATGTGATCATCTGCGCCGCCACCGAATGCACAACCGATGGTGATATTGCCGCCTATGCCGACGCCCTGAGGGAGGTTGTCTGATGACCATGAATTCCGTTGGCCGCCCGACGGCCCCCGCTGAAACAAACGTGACACCGTTGGCCGAGACCGTTTCCGGCTCCCGCGGCTTGCTGCAGGCTGAGCCGCTGATCTTCGAGATGGAACGGTGGCACGACACCGGCGTTGACCTGCCCGAACCGGCGCGGAAGGGCTCGCGCCTTGGGGGGCTCGCCCGGAAGAGCGATGTCGACCTGCCAGGCCTCTCAGAGCCGGAAACCATGCGCCACTATGTGCGCCTCAGCCAGCGCAACTATGCCATCGATCTCGGCTTTTTCCCGCTAGGTTCGTGCACCATGAAACACAATCCGCGGCTGAACGAGCGGATGGCGCGGCTGCCGGGGTTTGCCGACATCCACCCGCTGCAACCACAATCCACCGTGCAGGGCGGGCTGCAATTGATCGATGAACTGGCCCATTGGCTCAAGACGCTGACGGGCATGCCCGCGGTCGCGATGAGCCCGAAGGCCGGCGCCCATGGTGAGCTGTGCGGCATGCTGGCGATCCGCAAGGCGCTCGAGGTGCGTGGGGAGTTGGGGACCCGTAAACGGGTGTTGGTGCCGGCCTCGGCCCATGGCACGAACCCGGCGACGGCCATCCAGTGCGGCTTCGAGGTCGACGAGATCGACGCTGGACCCGATGGTCGGGTCGATATGGAAGACCTGCGCGAGAAGCTGGCGGTGACCGACGATGTGGCCGGTATCATGCTGACCAATCCCAACACGTGCGGCCTGTTCGAGCGGGACATTCGCGAAATTGCGGACCTGATCCATGATGCGGGCGGCTATTTCTATTGCGACGGCGCGAACTTCAACGCGATTGTTGGGCGCGTGCGGCCTGGCGATCTGGGTGTCGACGCCATGCACATCAATTTGCACAAGACCTTCTCGACACCCCATGGCGGGGGCGGGCCGGGCTCTGGGCCAACGGTGCTGTCCGATGCGCTTGCGCCCTACGCGCCGGTGCCCTTCGTGGTCTGTGACGAGGATGGCCAGTACCAGCTCATCGAGGGGGATCGCCGCGAGAGCCAGGAGAGCTTTGGCCGCATGGTCGCTTTCCACGGCCAGATGGGCATGTTTGTCCGCGCGCTGACCTACATGCTGAGCCATGGCGCTGACGGGCTGAAGCAGGTGGCCGAGGATGCGGTGCTGAATGCGAACTATGTGCAGGCACGGCTGAAGGATGTGATGACGCCAGCCTTTGAGGGCTTCTGCATGCATGAGGCGCTGTTCTCTGATGCGTTCGTGGCCGACGGGATCGAGACGCTCGACATCGCCAAGGCGCTGATCGATGAGGGCTATCACCCGATGACCATGTATTTCCCGCTGGTGGTGCATGGGGCGATGCTGCTGGAGCCGACCGAGACCGAGAGCAAGGCTGAGCTGGACCGGTTCTGTGACGCCATGGCCGGGATTGCCCGGCGTGCGGCGGCGGGTGATGGCTCGTTGAAGCAGGCGCCGGTGATGGCGCCGCTAAAACGGCTCGATGAAACCCGTGCCGCCCGCAAGCCCGTGCTGAAATGGACCCCGCCCGAGGCGCCGCCCGAACGGCTTGCAGCCGCGGAGTAGCCGGCGCTACCAGACCATGGCGCGAATGGGTTGGGGTTCCAGGCCAAGGGCCCTGCCAGAGAAAAGCCGCGCACGCGCCCGGCTGGCGAGGCGCAACATGGGTTGCTCGAAGAATCGGTAAGTGAGCCAGGCGGTGATCAGGCAGGCGGCTAGGCCGCTGACCATGAGGAAGAGGTTGTCCATGGGCCCAGGACTGCCAACCCGAAGCAGGTTGGCGGCCCAAGTCGGAACGCCGAAATAGGCTTCGCCAATGTTTGCAGCGGCAAAGTAGACCCGGTGGATCGCGCTCAGAACCAGCATGTGGCTGAGATAGAGGGCGTAAGACCAGTCGCCGAGGGCGCTGATGCCGGGCAGCCTACGGAAGCGGCCTTCAAGGTCGAGGCTGACCAAGCCGTAGGCCAGGACTGCCGAAGGTATGCCAAACCAGATCACGCGGCCCCACACCAGTGTCCAGTCCGGGTTTGCCGACAGGTCGTGGAACACCATTGCAAGGCCGAGCCCCAGGACGCCGGCCACGGCAAACAATCCCGGTCGCCAGCGGTAGCCATTGACCACCAGGAGAGCGGCCAGGCCTCCCATGAGGAATTCGAGTGTCAGGGGCGAGAAGATGAGGTGCACCAGATCCTTGGCGAAGGGGCCGGCCAATCCCGCCAGTCCGCCGGCAAGCACAAGTCCCGCCCAGGCGAAGAGGCCGATCACACGCCAGCGATAGGGCAGCAGCAGGAGCATGCCGAACACGAGGTAGAAGTGCATTTCATGGACGAGCGTCCAGCCAACTCCGAGGAGTGGGAAATCATCCTGTGGAAACAGGGCGTAGGAGGCGAAGAGGTGCCAGACGGGCGAACGGTCTTCGCTCGCCACTTCCTCCACATCCCACGGTGCGCCATAGCTGTACCAGAAATAGGCCGCCATCACCGTCGCGAACAGCCACCAGGACGGATAGATCCGGGCGGCCCGGGCGAACAGGAAACTGCCGAGCGGGTAACGCCCCGGTTCGGCCCGGCCAGTAACGTAGACGATGATGAAGCCGGAAATGACGAAGAACAGGTCGACCCCGGCGTAGCCGTTCAGGAAAGCACCACCGATCAGCGGCGCTTCAGTGCCCTGGAAAGTCGTGATCATCTCCCGCTCGATGAATTCGAGGTGGAAGAAGAACACGGCCATCGCGGCCAGCGCGCGCATGGATTGCACGGACTCAAGCCTCAATGATTAACCCTTCCCTGATACGCGATACCGAAAGGGTTTTAAGTGGGACGGCGGGCTTTCACAATTCCATGATCACACTATCGTGCCGACACTTTATCGCCCGATCTGGGAAAGAAGGTCGGGTGAAGGCTGGCGCGACGCGGAAACTGAGCCATATGGATGAGATGAGAAACATCGACGAGACCCCCGGCCAGAACGGCAGAGGTGTGGCCACCGCCCCGCTGCAGTTGGTGAATACCGGCGTGCGGACGGTGATCCGGCAGACCCTGGCGGTGCTGGGCCTGGTTTTCATCATCATCGGCGTACCGCTGGCGATCCTGACGCCGTTTCCGTTCATCCCGATCGGTTTGCCCGTCGTGATCCTCGGGGTCGTTCTCCTGGGCCGAAATTCCCTCTGGGGCCGGCGCTGGATGGAAGGTGTGCTTGAGCGCCACCCCACCGTCGAACGCTATGCGCCAGATTGGTTGATGAAGCTGGTGTTCGGCCGCGACAAGGCGCATTTGCACGATGATTGACCGGTAGGGTAGGGGGCGGTCGGGCCGGATACCGGCGCCGATGGCTGGAAAGTGCCCTAGCGGCTGGGTAGTTTGAACGTCGCGCTTGCCCGGGCAATCTCTGTTCCGTCGCTCTTGATGAGCGCCCGGACGAAGGCGAGTGACCCGCCGGCCTTGATCACGTCCGGTTCGAAGGTCAGCCAGCCGCCGAGTTTTGCCGCTCCCAGGTAATCCAGCGACAGGGAGACTGTCACAAGGCCGCTGATCTGGCGGCCATCAGCAGCGATTGCCCGGCCGCAAGACAATCCCATCGCATTGTCGGCAAGGGCCGCAATGACGCCGCCATGGACGAGCCCGCGCGAATTGCAGTGGGCGGCGCCGATGTGCAGGCCGATGATGACGGCGCGCTCTTCCAATTTTGAGTAGAGCGGTTCCCACGGGTCTGTGACGGCGGATTTGCGGAAGTGGGGCGTGAAGCCATCGGGGACGGTCTGGGTCATGTCGGTGCAGTCTCCCGTTGCGCCCCGACTTGCCTTCACGCCGCTATGTCCGGCCGTCAGTTGAGCGCTTTTTCGATTGTGCTGGCCGCAGCTTCAAACTGATCCGCCGCATTGTCGCCAGCCAGGAGCGTGCGCGCGGCTTCGGTGGCGGCATCGGCGGCGGTGCGGCGGACTTCAGCGGCCGCATCGGCTTCGGCGCGGGCGATGCGGGCTTCGGCCAGGGCCTGACGGCGCTCGATCCGCTGTTTGAGCTCCTCGCGCGTGGCCTCCATCATGGCCTTCGCGTCGGCCTTGGCCTGCTCGACAATCGCTTTCGCGTCATCCTGGGCGGCTTTCTGTTTGCGCTCGGCTTCGGCCAGCATCTTGGCCGCTTCCTCACGGAGGGAACGGGCCTCTTCGATCTGGGCCTCGATCGTTCTGCCCCGTTCATCCAGGGCATTGCCGATCAGCCGAAACGCGCCCGCACGCCAGCAGATGACGAAGAAGAGGATCAAGGCCAGGAGCGCTAACGCTTTCGCTGGGTCTGCGAAGGTCGCAAAACCCGTGGCAGCAAACGCCGGAGCGACCAATGTTGCGGCGGACACCGTCAGCAGGGTGGTACGGAACAGTGCGGGCATGGGGCGTTCCTCCTTCACCGATCCAGAACCGATTTGACAGCGGACGCGGCGGCCTTGCTGTCGACGCTGACCCCGAGGCGAGATGCCATGGCCTGGGCCGTTTCGCTGGCGATCGATTGCACATTGGACATGGCGTCTGCCCGCAATGCGTCGATCTTGGCCGTGGCTTCCGCCATCTGCTTTTCGAGGCTGGCCTCGATCTTGGCCGTCTCGGCAGCGATCTCGCGTTCCATCTCGGCCTGGGCGTCGGCGGCGGTCGCCCTGGCACGCGACCGGGCACTGGCGAGTTCGACTTCCTGCGCCTGAACCGCCTCCTGGGCCTGTTCGCCAAGGCTGGCGGCTTCGTCGAGATCATTGGCGATCTGGTTGCCGCGGCGTTCGATCGTGGACGCGAATTTCGGCAGGACCGCTCGCGACAGGACCAGGTAGAGCACGCCGAACGTTACGATCAGCCAGAAGACCTGCGACGGCCAGTGCCACGGCTCGAATGGCGGAAAGCCGCTTGAGTCTTCGCTGTACGCTGCCGTTTCAGCCAGGAGCATCAAGACCATGTGAAGAGTGCCTCTGCAGGGTTGCGGCTAGTCGCCCAGTGGCGACTGCTATTTCGCCTTTGCCTGATCTTAGCTAAACAGGATCAGGAAGCCGAGCACGATGGAGAACAGGCCGAGCGCTTCCGACAGCGCGGCGCCGACGAAGAGGTTACCGACCTGGCCAGGCGCAGCGGACGGGTTGCGCAGGGCGCCATCAAGAAAGCCGGCGAAAATGTTGCCCACACCGATGCCCGCACCGATTGCGCCAGCTGTTGCCAGCCCAGCACCAACATATTTCAAGCCTTCTACAATATCACCTTCCATTGGGGGGTCTCCTGTTTGGGAAGTTGTTGTCTGTTTGGTTCAGCCGCACTCCGTGAAGCGCGTTCGTTGGTTGCGGTCAAGGTGCCAGATTGGCGGGCGGTGTCGCCGCTCGGATTGGGGGGTGGCTGCCTTAGTGAGAGGGGTGAAGCGCGTCGGAGATGTAGACGCAGGTGAGGATGGCGAACACATAGGCCTGCAGGAAGGCGACCAGCATTTCCAGCGCGGTGATCGCGACGGCGAATCCAGTGGTGGCGATGGCACCCAGGATGCCGACAAAGCCCGCACCGGCCATGATCGCTGCGAAAGAGACGAGCATTTTCAGCATGATGTGCCCAGCCAACATGTTGGCGAACAAGCGGAAGGCCAGGGTTAGCGGGCGCGCAAAGTACGAAATGATCTCGATGGGCACCAGCAGCGGATAGATCCACCAGGGTGCGCCGGCGGGCGCAAACAGCCTGAGAAATCCGAGCCCGTTCTTCCAGAAGCCGACAATGGTGATCAGCAGAAACACGCCGAGCCCGAGCACGCCGGTGACGATGATGTGGCTGGTGGTCGTGTGGGCGTAGGGGAACATGCCGATGTAGTTGGCGGCGAGAATGAAGAAGAAGAGCGTGAACACGACGGGGAAGAATTTCAGGCCTTCTTCCCCGGCCGTTGAGCGGATCATGTTGGCGATGAATTCGTAGCTCATCTCCCCGGCCGATTGCAGCCGGTTCGGCACAAGCGCGCCACGGCTCGATGCCATCCAGAAGAAGCCGATGATAAGCGCCGCCGCCAGGAACATGAACAGCGAGGCGTTCGTGATATCCACGTTCCATCCGCCGATCGCCCAGTCTTCAGTGCGCCGGTAAATCTTGAATTGGGAGATCGGGTCCACGCCCTCAGCCACCTGGAAAATTGCCATGTGCCAACCCACTCGCTCTAGTCCGACGCGTCTCTCGCGTCCTGTTCGGCCTGGGCCTTCGCCGCCATTTGTTGTCCGGCCCGGATGATATTAAGGAACCCGGCAATCGCGCCAAGCACCAGAAAGATCAAGAGGGCGAATGGCGCGGTTCCCAGGGCCGTGTCAATGAAGTAGCCGATAGCAGCCCCGAGAATGAGTGCAACCACCAACCCGATACTGTGACCAAGCGCCGCCGCTGCGCCGGACGCTGTTCCGGTTGTGGTATCGGCAGCTACCTTGGGTTTCTGCGCGTCCCGCGCCGCTTCGATCCGCTGTTTGAGGTCGTCTGGCTCAGCCATGGCGCGCTATTCTGCCGCAACCAGCTCTTCAGCGGCACCAAGGTCGACTGACACGAGTTTGGAGACGCCCTTCTCGCGCATCGTGACGCCGAACAGCCGGTCCATCCGGCTCATCGTCACTGGGTTGTGGGTGATGATCACAAAGCGCGTGTCGGTGCGCGAGCGCATCTCGTCGAGCATTCGGCAGAAGCGGTCGACATTGGCATCGTCCAGCGGTGCATCGACCTCATCCAGGACACAGATCGGCGCGGGGCGGGAGAGGAACACCGCGAAGATCAGGGCCGCAGCCGTCAGCGCCTGCTCCCCGCCGGACATTAGATTGAGCGTGCCGAGCTTCTTGCCCGGCGGCTGGGCCATGATTTCCAGGCCGGCCATCAGCGGATCGTCTGCATCGACAAGCTTGAGCTCGGCCTGCCCGCCGCGGAACAGGGCGGTGAAGAGGGCCTTGAAGTGCTCATTGACCGTATCGAAGGCTTCGATCAGTCGCTCGCGGCCCTCGGCATTGAGCTTGTCGACCCCTTCGCGGAGTTTCGCGATGGCCGCTGTCAGGTCTTCCTTCTCGCTTGCCTGGCCGCCCAGCCGCTCGGCGAGGTCTTCAGCTTCGGTTTCGGCGTCCATGTTGACACCGCCAAGGCCGTCACGGTCTCGGCGCAGAATCAACGCCCGCTGTTCTGCGTCTTTCTGGTCCAGGCTTTCGAGCGCGTCTTCGTCCAGTCCGGCACGGGCCAGGGCGAGCAGGCCTTGCGGCGTGCGTTCGAACGCTTCGCGCGCTTGCACGACCAGTTCATCGAGGCGGGCTTCAGCTGTTTCCAGCTTCACCTTCGCGCCCGCCAGCGCTTCCCGCGCGGTTGCAGCCGCATTGGCGGTGGTGCGGGCTTTCGTATCAGTCTCGCGCTGGAGCTGTTCTTTTTCCGCGAGGGCATCTGCAGCGTTGATGCGCTCGGTATCCAGCGCATCGACGCGCGATTGCAGCGCGGAAATCTCATTGGCGAGCGCGTCGGGCCGGGCCTTGGCGGCTTCGGTTTCTTGCAGGGCACCGCGTCGGCGATCGGTGAGCTTCCCAATTCGCGCATCGGCGGCGCCGTGTCGGTCGCGCCAAGTGGCGACGTCCCGTTCAAGGCCGGCGCGCCGTTTCTGGGCCTGTTCCCGGTTGCGGGTGAGGTCAGTTAGCCGACCGCGCGCCTCGGTTTCGCCCTCGCGGGCCGCGCTCAGGGCCTCTCTGGCCACTGTCAGCGCCTGTTCCAACTCGGAAAGGTCCGCCAACGTGCCGCCAGATGGCGTCGCATCCCGAACGGCCTGATCCGCAGTTTTCAGTTCGGTCTCGACCCGCGCCAGATTGGCGCTCGCCGTCTC
>JBCCBN010000070.1:0-13774 GCA_039034035.1 Pseudomonadota bacterium | reverse complement strand
GCCGACCTGCCTGAAACCCTGGCGATCTTCCCGCTTGCGGGGGCCATGCTGTTTCCCCGCTGGACCTTGTCGCTGAATATCTTCGAGCCGCGCTACCTGAACATGATCGATGATGCCATGCAGGGCTCGCGGATGATCGGCATGGTCCAGTCGGTCGGCGGTGACAAGGTGCTGCCAGAGGTGGCGGGGGTCGGGTGCGGGGGGCGCATCACCTCCTATTCGGAAACCGATGATGGCCGCTACCTCATCGTGCTCACCGGCATTTGCCGGTTCACGGTCAATGAAGTCGAAGATGCCGCGACGCCCTATCGCCAGGCGGCGCCAGACTGGGCCCCGTTCGACCGGGACCTGCGCGCGCCGGATGTGACCGACATGCCCAGCCGGTCCCATCTGATCGAGGCGCTGACGGCCTATGTGTCCGGCCACGGCATGAGCGCGGACTGGTCGGCCATGGAAGACGCGCCGATCGAAACTCTGGTCAACGCGCTGAGCGCCAGTTGCCCCTTCTCGACCGTGGAAAAGCAGGCCTTGCTAGAGGCTGAAAGCGTGCGCGAGCGCGCCGAAACGCTGATCGCTCTTTTGCAGATGGATATTCCGGGCGATAAGGGCCAGATTCAATAGTGCAGCCCCTGCGGCTGCAGGCGCGACTTCCGGGAGACCCGCCCATGGCCGAGCAGACCACCGCATTCCCCGACCGGGCATCCGGCGTTGACCCCCGCCTGCTCGAAATCCTGATCTGCCCGCTGACCCGTACCCCGCTGGAGTACGACCGGGCGAAAAATGAGCTGATCTCCCGCAAGGCCGGCCTTGCCTATCCGATCCGCGACGGTTTGCCGATCCTGCTGGAAGAGGAAGCCCGCTCCCTCGACACGCCGCCCGCCGCATGAGTGCTGCAGAACCGGCAGCAAGGCCCCCCTGGCCGTCGCGGCTGCGGTTCCAGAAAGCCGCCGCGCGACTGGTCGTCGAGTATGATGACGGCGAAACCGTCACCATCCCTTACCGGCACCTACGTGCCGAAAGCCCCTCTGCGGCCGTCCGCGGCCATGGCAGCGGCCCCAGACCGCCCCAGCCCCCGATCCCGGACGATGTCACCGTGACCGGCGCCAATCCCATTGGCCGCTATGCCGTGCAGATCGTCTTCTCCGACGGCCATGACAGCGGGTACTATACCTGGACCCAATTGCGCGACCTCGGCGCCGGCGCTTGAAACTCAGGCCGGACCCGGTGTGGTCTCGGTCAGGTGCAGGCCTTCAAACGGGCCATTCCCCGCCGCAAAATGGTGCAGCCCGGTTACGGTGTCGCCGACCATCTGAACCCGGAACACCACGTCATTGCGCTGGTGGATCGCCAAGGTCGCCGCCGCATCATAGCTGGCCAGGCCCGCGATCATCACCTTGCCAATCATGCCATGGGAGATGATCCCGATGCGCCGGTGGCCGGTTTCGAGAAGCTCAGCGAGGAAGGGCTGCGCCCGGTCGAACATGTCTGGGTAGTTCTCTCCGCCCGGTGCGCGGGCGTGGAAGGGGTCTGCTTTCCACGCGGCCCATTCGGCGGGCCAGCGATCGG
Source organism: Pseudomonadota bacterium (assembly GCA_039034035.1). GTDB lineage: Bacteria > Pseudomonadota > Alphaproteobacteria > Caulobacterales > Hyphomonadaceae > UBA5336. The sequence goes on along the minus strand of JBCCBN010000070.1, from coordinate 12,208 downwards.
GCAGATCGGCATACATATGACCGGACCAGTCACCGCTATCCCACTCCATCAGCCGGTCGTCATAGGTGACCGGCAGCGGCACATGGCGGGTGATGAAACCGGCGGTTTGCCGGGTCCGGTCCAGCGGCGAGCAGTAGAGCGCGTCGAGGCCGAAACCCGAAAGCAGGCGCCCATTGGCATCGGCCTGGCCCCGGCCGTGATCGTCGAGGTCGGAATTCCACTGCCCCTGCATCCGCTTGATGCGGTTCCACTCGGTCTGGCCGTGGCGAATGAAGTACAGCGTGCGCTCGGTCATGTTTGCACCTGGCGAGCCGGGCCGGGTTAACCCAGCACTTCCTTCAAGAAACCCTGGAACGCCCACCAACTCCGCTCATCGGCAGCTGTTTCGTACATCGTGCCCATGTCGGGATTGTTCGCGCCGGGCGTAGTGAACGAATGATAGGCCGTCCCGAACGCCATGAGCTGCCAGTCCGCCTCGGCGGCCGCCATCTCCCTCGAAAGGGCGATCACGTCATCGGGGGTTGCCATTGGGTCCTTCCAGCCATGATAGGCGACCACTTTCGCGCCGATCTTGTAGCCGGAGAGATTGTCCGGCGCGCTAAAGAGGCCGTGGAACGAAGCCGCACCGTCGATCTCCATCCCCGCCCGCGCCATGTCCAGCACGCACAGGCCGCCAAAGCAGTATCCGGCGGCCACCCGCTTGCCGGTATCGACGCCGTCCAGTCCCTTCGCGGCCTCCACCGCCGCGGCGAGCCGGGCCTGCAGCTTGGCCCGGTCACCAACCAAAGGGGTCATCAGCGCCTGGTTCTCTTCCACCGTGGACCCGCTCTTGCCCTTGCCATAGACATCGATCGCGAAAGCGGCATAGCCAAGCTCGGCAGCGATCCGGTCGGCCTTGCCGCGCTCCATATCAGACTGCCCACCCCAGGCATGGGCCACCAGCACAACCGGTTTGGGGCCGCCTTCCGGCAGGGCGAGATAGCCTTCGAAGGTTTCGCCGTCGCCCGAATAGTCAAACGTCTGCGTTGTGATGCTCATGGTGTTTCACCCTTGCTTGCCAGTACCGCTCCGCTTCTACACAAGCCGGCACCCAAGCGGGAGACCCGATCTTGCCCGACGCGCGATTTCGCGGCGTCTTTCACCCCCTTTCCAACCGGCGCGGCGCGGCGTAACAGGGGCTCGGGGCATAACGACGGTGCAAGACACGCATGCTGACGGTCGACGGCCTGGTGAAACGCTATGATGGCAAGCTGGCCGTGGATGGCATCAGCTTTACCCTGGAGCGGGGCGACGTGCTCGGCTTTCTCGGACCCAATGGCGCGGGCAAGTCTACCACAATGCGGATGGTTGCGGGCGTTTTGCTGCCCGACCGGGGCGATGTGCGGATTGATGGGCACTCGATCCTTGATGACCGCCAAAGTGCCCAATCGAGGCTCGGCTACTTGCCCGAGGGCGCTCCGCTTTACCCTGAACTCACGGCGACCGAATTCCTCGAATTCCTGGCCTCCGCCCGCGGAGTTGCCAAGGCCGACCGCCGGGATGCGATCGATCGGGTCATCGCTGATACGCGGATAAACAGCGTCGCCCGGCGCCGGATTGGGGCGCTGTCGAAAGGCTATCGCCGCCGGGTCGGCCTTGCCGGTGCGTTGCTCCATGACCCTCCGGTGCTGGTGCTGGACGAGCCGACCGATGGGCTGGACCCGCACCAGAAGCGCGCAGTCCGGGCACTGGTAGCTCGGATGGCGCCGGACAAGGCGATCCTGATCTCGACCCACACGCTGGAAGAGGTGCCGGCCATGTGCAACCGCGTCCTGATCGTGGACCGAGGGCTGGTGGTCGCCGATGGAACGCCCGAAAGCCTGTCCGAGGGCCGCACCCTGGAGCGGGCCTTTCTTGATCTCACCGGCCATGGCGAGGCGGCCTGACCCGTGCGTTGGCTGGCAAATCCCTTTCGCGGCCTGGCCGCCACCTACCGGCGCGAACTGGCCGCCTATTTCGGCGCGCCCATCGCCTATGTCTTCATCGCCATCTTCCTGATCGCGCTGGGCCTGTTCACCTGGGAAGCGGCGAGCTTCTTCGAGACCGGCACGGCAGACTTGGCGCCCTTCTTTGTCTGGCACCCCTGGCTCTACACGATTTTCCTGCCGGCCCTCGCAATGCGCCTTTGGGCCGATGAGCAGGCGCTGGGCACCGATGAGTTGCTGCTTTCCCTTCCAATTGGCATGCCGGGCCTTGTCTTTGGCAAGCTCCTGGCGGCCTGGACCGTGGCCGCCGCCGCGCTGGCGTGTACTTTGCCAATGTGGGTGTCGGTCGCCTATCTGGGCGAGCCCGACCATGCCGCCATTGCCATCACCTATTTCATGAGCCTGCTTATGGCCGGCGGGTATCTGGCTATCGGCGCGGCGATTTCGGCGCTGACCAGCCGCCAGGTGCTGGCCTTTGTGATCGCGGTGATGATCGCCTTTGTCTTCACTGCTGCTGGCTGGCCGCTGATCCTGTCAACGGCCACCAGCCTGCTGGGACCGGCACTGGCTGACAGCCTTGCGCAGTTTTCCTTTCTCACCCATTTCGACGCGGCCCAGCGCGGCGTGCTGGAGCTGCGGAGCGTGTTGTTCTTTGTCGGCGTGATCGCGCTGTTCACCAGCCTCAACGGCTTATGGGCCACCCGGAGGCGGGAGCCATGAGACAAGTGCTGCGCGACTTTGCGAACCGTTTTACCCAGGGCCGGCTCTGGTTCATTGCAGTTACCTTGCTGGCGACCGCCGTTTTCGGACTGGCCAACCCGATCGTGCAATCGCTGTTGGCGCCGGCGCGGATCGATTTTACCGAGCGTAGCCTGTACTCGCTTTCACCGGGCACGGTTTCAGCCCTGCGCGGCATTACCGAACCGATCGATTTGACCTTCGTCTACACCCGGCAGGAGGGCCAGGCCTATCCGGCGATACGGGCCCATGCCACTCGGGTCCGGGAATTGCTGGCCAGCTATGAAAGCCTCAGCCGGGGCAAGTTGCGGATCACCGAGATCGATCCTGACCCGTTCTCCGAAGACGAGGACGCAATCCTCGCCGCGGGTTTGCCGCCGGTGAGTACCGAGGGGACCGATCCGCTCTATTTCGGCCTCTATGCGCGAAACGCCGTCGACGATCTGCGGACGATCCCGTTTCTCGCGCCGGAACGGGAATCGGTTCTCGAATATGAGCTGACCCGGCTGATCGCCCGGCTCGATGATCCCTCTCTCGCCCGGATCGGTGTGCTGACCGGCCTCCGGGGGATGGAAGGCGATGGCCAGGAAACCGGTTATGCGGTTCTGCGCGACCTGGCGGTTCGCCATGATGTGGTGCCGGTGGATCCTGATTTTGTCTCCCTGCCCGAGGATCTTTCGCTCCTGATCATCGCGCATCCGCCCGGCGACCTGGACGATTTCCAGCTCTGGCTGATCGATCAGTTCCTGCTTCGCCGGGGCCGGCTGATCGTGTTGGCCGATCCGGCAGCCCTGGCGGCAAGCGGCGCCGGCTTGCTGGACCCGGTGGTGCGGGAATCGCGGTCGTCGCTGCCGAAGCTGCTTGACCATTGGGGCGTGCGACTGAGCGAAACGGTGGTCGCCGATGTCAGTGCGGCCTTGCCGGTCCAGGTTGAAGATGCCGATGGGCGGACCAGTGTCGCGGGTCAACCGCTGTTTATCTCCGCGCCGCTCGAGGGGATGGCGACCGATGACCCGATCACGGCCGACCTCCGGCGGGGCGTGAATTTCGGGGCGTCCGGTACGCTCTCGGTTTCCGGTGAAAGCGGCCTGGCTTTCTCGCCCCTGATCCAGACCGGGCCGGCGCCGAGCGCCATCAATGCGGACTTCGCCCTGCGCAATCCCGACCCTGCCGATATCATATTGGCTTACCAGGCAGGCGATGGGCCAGAAGTTCTGGCGGCGCGACTTTCGGGCCGGTTCGCGACGGCCTTTCCAGGCGGTGCCCCGCCGGTTCCGATCACGGGCGATCCACTGATCGATGATCTCAGCCGGGCGGCGGCGGCGGATCTGCCGGGCCATATCGATACCAGCGCCGGAACCGGCGCGGTGATCCTCGTCGCCGATGTCGATCTGCTGGATGATGGCTTCTACCTCAACCCCAATGGCGGCCCGGCGCTAGGCGACAATGGGACGTTCATTCTCAATGCCGTTGACGCGCTCTTGGGCGATGACGGCTTGCTGACCCTTCGGTCGCGGGCCGAAGCGTTGCGTCCGATGAGCCGGATCGATGCGCTTCGTTCGCGGGCGGAAGCGCGGTTCTTTGCCGAACAATCAGCCCTTGAGCAACGCCTGGCCGATGCTGAAACCCGGCTCAGCGCCTTCCAGCGAGCGGCCGAGGAGGCGGGCTTTATTGCCGGAGACTTCGAAGCCGAACTGAGCCCGGGCGAACGGGCGGAAGTTCAGACGCTGCGGGATGATATTCTCGCTGCCAGAGCCCGACTTCGAGCGATTGAGCGGGATTATCGCAAGGACATCGATGCGCTGGAAGCGGTTCTGAAACTCCTAAACATCTGGCTGATGCCGATTGTGGTTCTCGCCATTGGGGCCTTTGTCTATGTCCGGCGACGGGGGCGCGCATGAGAAGCCGAAGTGTTCAGCGGGCGCGGCGGCGATGGTTGGCGGGTCTTGCTGGGGCGGTTGTCGTTCTGGCGGGGGTCAGCGGTGTCAGCCGGCTGGCAGATCGGCCGCCGACGACGCGGGATGCCCGGTTTGATACCCCGGTTTTCTCCAGGGTGGATGCCCTGATTGAGGGAACCGGGCAGATTGTGGTGACCCTGTCTGATGAGACCTACCAATTGGTGCGCACGACCGATGGGTGGGCGATGGATACCGCGGCGGGATATCCGATCCGGAATGACCGGCTTTCGACCCTGGCCGAAGGACTGAAATCGCTGAGCTGGGGCGGGCCGCGAACGCGCGATCCGCGCAAGCATGACCAGATCGGGGTGGGCGATCCCGAGGCTGGCGGAAACGGGGCGCTGGTCCATTTCCTGGCCGAGGATGGCGCGCTGCTTTCGGCGCTGGTGACCGGTCGGCGGGATGACAAGATCTATGCCCGGCGGCCCGATGAGACCACCGCCTACCGGGTGCGGGGCGACCTGCCACCTTTCTACAGCCGCGACGCCTGGATGGATTTCGCGGTCGTTGAAGTGGCGGCCGACACGATTGCGATGGCCGAAATCCGCGACCGGTTTGGCGACCGGGTGGTGCTTTCGCGCCGGGCCGGGGCGGGGCCTGAGGCGTTTTCGCCGGCGCCGCCCTTTGTCGATTTACGCCTTTTGACCCCGCTATCGGCGACCGGACCGGCGCTGGCCCTTTCGCGGTTTGCCCCGATTGATGCGAAACCAGCTGCTAGCCTTACGACCGCGCCGGTGGCCTCGCTGGTGACGGTGACGTTTGATGGGCTGGAAATTGTCGCCAGCGCTTATGATGAACCCGAGGGCGGCTATATTGTGCTGCGCGCGGTGGAGGCCGGGAATGCATCGGCCCGGGCGGCCTCGATCAATGCCGATGCGGAAGGCTGGGCGTTCAAGTTGACGAGCCAGGACTATCAGGACCTGACGACACCGGTCTCGACGATTGTTGTGGGAGACAGCTAGACCGTTTCCGTTTTCAACGGAATCGGTCTCGCCATTGTTTAGCGCTCACGGCAGTTTGGCTATCGCCAAACGCCTGCGCGGGCGCGGCCCATAAGGGCCGGCGGGCCTTGCCCGCAGTGCGTTTCCGCCAAAGTCGGAACCGCTTTAGAGACGGGGCGCAGACCTTCCAGCACTGGCGGCCGCCGCGGCGGGGCCGGGGCGGTGTTTCGGGCTGAAGTCGAGTGTAGGGCCGGTCAGGGCGGGGCGCGGGCCGGTTCGGCGACAGGCTGGGCAAGGGAGGGGGAGGGCTGACAGCGACCGCTGGCGCAAGTTTCGCGCAGGGACGGGGTATGGCGGGCAACGCCCTCCATGGCCCCAAGATTGGCGAGCGCCCATTGGGTCTGGCCGTCATTGGTGACGATGCCGAGGGTGGGCCGCTGGGGCTCTGGCTGGGGATCAGGAACCGGTTCGCCGAGGACGGTGCGGTAGAGCGTGTCTCTCCAGTCGGCTGGCGCGTCCGGCCAGTAGACCTTGGCGATATAGGCCTGGCCCCACCCGGTGAGGCGGACTTCCCAATGCGTTGCCCCGCGGGCTTCCAGACGCTGGGCGTGTTCCCGCAAGCCAATGAGGGAATACACCAGCATCGGCCAAAGCCAGAGCGGGCAGAGTGCAAAAAGAGGGGAGAAGGCCGTTTCGTGTCGCATGAGCGGAGGGTTATCGCATGGGCTGGACCCGGCCGGATAAGTTTTGGGGCCGGCGGGGTTCGATATGGGGCGGCAGAGCTTGCGGACGGGCCGGTTTCATGGCGGTCTGGCGGGACAATTCGGCGTGCCACGAAGCACGCCGGCCCAAATTGCCGGAGGAAAACCATGATGCTGTCCAACCAGACCTTTACCGTACCCCCCCTTCCAACCCTGGTGTTCGGCAAGGGCACGAGCCTTGGCCTCAGCGAGCATATCCAGGCGTTGGGCCTGCATGCTGCCCTGGTTGTGACGGACAGGAATTTACACGCATCGGGCGTGCTGGCGCCGGTGATCGACGCGCTGAGGACCGCCAATATCCATGTGGACGTGTTTGATGGGGTGGAACCGAACCCCACTGACAAGAATGTCGAGGCGGGCGCAAAGATGCTGGCGTCGCTGGATAATGCCTGCGTGATCCCGATCGGGGGCGGCTCTTCGATGGATTGCGGCAAGGCGGTGGCCCTGCTGGCGGCCAATGGCGGGACGGTCGAGGCGATGCAGGCGGGCACGCCGAAGCCGGCGACCGCGCCAGTGATCGCCGTGCCGACCACGGCGGGGACGGGCTCAGAGACTAATGGCGCCTGTGTGATCACCCGGAGCGGGCTGGGCCGGAAAACCTATGTGGTTCATCCCAGCATCCTGCCGGCCTTTGCCGTGCTGGACGCCGATCTCACGGTGGGGCTGCCGACCTATCCGACCGCAACCTGCGGGTTTGACGTGTTGACCCATGCCACCGAAGCCTTCGTGTCGGTGGCGGCGAATGCCTATTCGGACCGGATCGCGCTGGAGGCGATTGGCAAGGTCGCGGGCAATCTCAGGCGCGTGGTCGAGGATGGCAGCGATGTGGACGCGCGGGCAGAGATGCTGATGGGTTCGGCCATGGCGGCGATGGCGTTCAATGTGGCGGGGCTGGGCACGGTGCATGGGACGGGGCATGCGCTTTCGGCGCGGCTGAATGCGGCGCATGGCCAGACGCTGGCGACGATGCTGCCGCATGTGATGGACTACAACATGGCGGCGCGGGGCGAGAAATATGCCGAAGTGTCGAAGCTGCTGGACCCATCGGCGGCGCCGAGCGGGACAGCGGCGATTGATGCGGTGCTGGCGCTGCGCAGCGATATCGGCATCGAACGCTCGATCCGCGATCTGGGCGGGGAGGATGACCTGTTGCCGACGCTGGTGGAGGATGCGGCCGCTGACCCGATCAATGGGTTCAATCCGCGCCCGGCTGACCCGGCGGCTTATGAAGCTCTCTACCGGGCAGCCTGGTAGCGCGCGGAGTATGTGCTGGAGCGCCGGGCGGCTGACGCGCAGCCCGGCGCTGGCGGGGCAGGGAAGAAATGGGTATCCTTTCAGGAGATCAGGCGGGTCTTCGGGGCCGCCGCAATGCGAAGGGACGCGCCATGAAGACTGTCATCACATCCATCGCGGCTGCACTGGTTTTGGCTGGGACCGCGGCTGGCGAAGAGTCGATCTCGATCGAGCCGGGCCAGTGGTCCTTCGACAATACGATGTCCGGATCGCTGAATATGGGCGGTGGGCAGACCATGGCGATGCCGTCGCGGACGACGAGTTCGAGCGAATGTGTCACCCCGGAGGACGCCACGATCACGCCCGAGCGCATGATCGAGGAGATGGAAGAGGATGGCGGCAATGAGTGCGCCTATGGCGACATTGATTTTTCAGGCCGGACCATGTCGACGACGATCACCTGTACGTCTGACGGGATCGAGATGGTGGGCGACTATACGTTCACGGTCTCTGAAGATCGCCGCGCCGGCACCGGATCGATGGAGATGACCGGCACGATGAATGGCATGACCATGGAGTCGAGCTTTGTCATGGAGGGCGAGTTGACCGGTCCCTGCGGCTGATACAGGGCCGGGAAACTCATGGCGATTAGCTATGGGCGAAGATGTCTGTGTCGGGCCAGCCTTCAAGGTCGAGCGCGGCGCGGGTGGGCAGGAATTCGAAACAGTTCTCGGCAATGTCGAGGCGGCCTTCGCGGATCAGCATCTGTTCGAGGCCGGCCTTGATCTCGTGCAGGTGGAGCACGTCGGAGGCGGCGTATTCCAGCTGGGCCTGGGTGAGGGTGTCGGCGCCCCAGTCGGAGCTTTGCTGGGCCTTGGAGAGGTCGATGCCGGCGACCTCGCGGGCGAGGTGTTTGAGGCCGTGTTGGTCGGTATAGGTGCGGGCGAGGCGGGAGGCGATCTTGGTGCACCAGATCGGGGCGCACGTGATGCCGAGCCAGAACATCATCATGCCGACATCGAAGCGGGCATAATGGAAGAGCTTGAGCACGGTGTCGTCAGCCAGCAGGGATTTCAGGGTGGGACAGTCATAGTCGCGGCCGAGCTGGACCAGGTGGGCCTCGCCATCGCCGGCCGATAGCTGGACCACGCAGAGGGCGTCACGGCCGGGCTTGAGGCCCATGGCTTCGGTGTCGACGGCGACGGTTTTGCCGAGGTCGAGGCCTTCGGGCAGGTCGTCCTTGTGCAGATGGATCTTGGCCATGGTGCTGGGTGCGCTCCTCGCAATTGCCGTCTTGCACAAGGCTTTAGCGTGCTTGTGACGGTTCCGTAAGAGGGGACGGGGAGGGTGGTAAACAAGGTCTTAACGACCTAAATGCTCGCAAAAGGGGAATTGCCGATGGATCACCGTTTGGCCAATCTGCATCCACAGGCCGCCCAACTGGATGTGCGCTATGACGCGGTGCGGCGGCAGACCGAGGCGCTGGCGGCCGGCCTCAGCGATGCGGATGCGACGGTGCAGTCGATGGCGGATGCGAGCCCGGCGAAGTGGCACCTGGCGCATACGACCTGGTTTTTCGAGACATTCCTGCTGGCCGCACAGGTGCCGGATTACCGTCCGTTTGATGCGCGGTATGGGTTCCTGTTCAACTCTTATTATGAGGGCGCGGGTGAGCGTCATGCGCGGCCGAAGCGGGGGCTGATCACGCGGCCGAGGCTGGATGAGGTGCGGGCCTACCGCACGCATGTGGATGGGGCGATGGCGGATCTGATGGCGCGTCGGCGTGGGGATGAGGCGCTGGCGGCGCTGGTGGTGCTGGGCCTGCACCATGAGCAACAGCACCAGGAATTGCTGCTGACGGATATCCTGCACCTGTTTGCGCAAAATCCTCTGCGGCCGGCCTTCCGTGCGCCGGAGCCGCTGGCGGTGGGGCCGGCCCGTGAGGACGGGCTCGGATGGACGGCGTTGCCGGCAGGGGTGGCCGAGATCGGGCAGGATGGGAGCGGGTTCTGCTTCGACAATGAGATGCCGCGGCATGAGACGCTGATCCGGGATGTGCGGATGGCGAATCGGGCGGTGACCAATGGCGAGTGGATCGCGTTCATCGAGGATGGCGGGTATGAGACGCCGGGTCTGTGGCTGTCGGATGGATTGGCGGCGGTGCGTGAGCAGGACTGGCAGGCGCCGCTCTATTGGGAGCTGTGCGAAGGCGAGTGGTGGGCGATGACGCTGCGCGGGTTCCAGCCGGTCGACCTGGCGGCGCCGGTTTGCCATGTGAGCTATTTCGAGGCGGAAGCGTTTGCGCGCTGGGCCGGCAAGCGGCTGCCGACCGAGGCGGAGTGGGAGGTGGCGGCGTGCGCGTCGGGTGCCGACGCCGATGGCGGGAACCAGCTGGCAAGCGGGCGGCTGAGGCCGGCGCCGCAGGGGGCCAGTGCGGGCCTGGCTGGGCTTTATGGCGATGTGTGGGAATGGACCGCGAGCGCGTATCTGCCCTATCCGGGCTATGCGCCGCTTGAGGGGACGGTGGGCGAGTATAATGGCAAGTTCATGAGCGGGCAGATGGTGCTGAAGGGCGGGTCTTGCGTGACGCCGGCCGGGCATGTGCGGGCGAGCTACCGGAATTTCTTCCAGCCGGACAAGCGCTGGCAGTTCTCCGGGCTGCGGCTGGCGGAGGATGCGTGATGGCGGACGGGGAAGCGGGGGGACCGGCGTCAGACCCGGCGTTTCAGCGGGAAGTGCTGGCGGGGCTGGCCCTGCCGCAGAAGGCGATCTCGTCGAAATGGCTCTATGACCAGCGCGGATCGGAACTGTTCGAGGCGATCACCCAGCTTGAGGAGTATTACCCCACCCGCACCGAAACCGCGATCCTGACCGCCCATGCCGGCGATATGGCGCGCCGGATCGGCGGGGGTGCCGTGATTGTGGAGTATGGCGCGGGCGCGGCGGTGAAAACCCGGCTGCTGCTTGATGCGCTGGCGGCACCGGCGGTCTATGCACCGCTGGATATTTCGGAGGATTTCCTGAAGCTCTCGGCGGCGACCCTGGCGGCGGACTATCCGGACCTGGACGTGGTGCCGATTGTGGGGAATTTCCTGGACCGGGTGGATCTGCCGACCCTGCCCCTGGCCAATCGCTGCGGGTTCTTTCCCGGCTCGACCATTGGAAATCTGACGGACGCGCAGATCGTGCAGTTCTTCCGCACGGCCCGGGCCTGTCTGGGGGCGGAAGCGAAGATGCTGCTGGGGTTTGACCTGCGAAAGTCGCCGGATGTGCTGGTGCCCGCCTATGATGATGCCAAAGGGATCACGGCCGATTTCAACCTCAACCTGCTGGCGCGGATCAACCGGGAGATCGGTGCTGATTTCGACCTCTCCGCCTTTGCCCATGAGGCGCGCTGGAATGATGAGGCCAGCCAGATCGAGATGCATATTGTCAGCCGCCGGGCGCAGATGGTGACGGTGGCGGGCCAGCGGATCGAGTTTGCAGCCGGCGAGACCATCCATACGGAGATTTCACGCAAGTTCCCCGTCGAGTCCCTATCGGCGACCCTGGCCGAGAGCGACTGGGGGTTCGAAGCCTCCTGGTTGGATGAACGGTCCTATTTCTGCATGGCCCTGCTGGCCTGAGCGGGCGCTCTTTCGTTGACACCTCCGGGCCGATAAGCCTTAACAGAGTGTTAAGGGGGTAGAGTAGAGGGGATGCGTATGGTGCGGAACGCACGAGGTTGGGACATTGTTGCTGCCGGCACGCTGTGCCTTGCTGCAACCGGCTGTACAAGCCTGGGTAGCCAGATGGACCGGGCGGCCGAAGGTGGCGCCAATACCGGTGTCCAATACTACCTGCCCAAGAAGCTGGTGACCCTGGAACTCTACAAATCCTCGCTGGATGGATTTGTCTTCCCGCGCTTCAGCGAGCAAGTGGTTGGCGACACGGACTTTTCCTATGTGGCGAAGCTGAACCGGGCCATCGCATCGCTAGGACGTAAGAAGTGAGATCGAACGTTTTGGAAGAAGCGCTGAGGGGCCTCCTCCATTTGATGTTGTAACACATCGAACGCCTTATGAAGTTACTAAGATTCTCCCTCGAGAAGATTTTCTTTTAGAAGTTCTAGACATTCTTTCCGAACAAATCGGGATATTTAATTATCTACATAAAGGATTTGTGAGAAGAATAAGCGACATCGCTCTAAATACAGAAGAAAGCCGGCGATCTCTAAGGTTACAAATGCGGAGCAATGTAGATGATACGCCATAGTTATAAAAAATGGAGGTGGAACATGAATTTGTGGCTGCTTCAATAAACGTGCATAGACTGCTCAAGATTGGGATAAGGCGATCTTCGCATAGATTTAGTCCAAGCTGACAGTCAATGTGGAAGAGGATTATCCCATCATTGGGTTATCTTACGTACGAGCAAAGTGGGTAAACGTGATCTCTCTAAATCCAGCCCATCTTGGTAAGAGAATGTAAGCAGGGTTTTGAGGTAATTGGATGAAACCTCCATTGGGCCTCTTCATGAACATAAAATATCGAGTCTCCTACAGTAAATATAGCCCAACGTTGCTAAACTTCCATTCATGACTTTCTGAACGTGGAATTAACCTTGATTTTCAG
>JBCCBN010000069.1:0-13793 GCA_039034035.1 Pseudomonadota bacterium | reverse complement strand
TTTGAGCATCGCGACCCGTTGAATCCAGCCGTCATCATCACCGATGAAGAGGGCGACGGCACCACTTTTGGCGATTAACGAACGGGCCTGAATTCGCACTTGTATTCCGCCCACCGCTCCGCCATAAGACGCGCTCTCGAACGGCCCTGGCGACGGCATTGCCATGGCGCGTTCCAACGGCCGCCCTACCCGGGTGAGTGCTGTCCTCGAAAGGAGCCAAACATGCCGAAGATGAAGACCAAGAAGGCCGCTGCGAAGCGGTTCAAGATCACCGCCACCGGCAAGCTGAAGCATGGCGTGGCTGGAAAGCGCCACCGCCTGATCAGCCACAATGGCAAGTACATCCGCCAAAACCGGGGCACGTCCGTCGCGGCGAAAGCCGACGAGGCCCGCGTGAAGCGCTACCTGCCCTACGGCCTGTAGGCGCTTTCGCCTGGTAAGATCAAAGCGATCATGCCGAGACCTTGCATCGTAAACCCGGTGCCACCGATCCTGAACCGATACCGAAGAAGAGCCTGACCCATGCCCCGTTCCCGCAACAAAGTCCCCGCCCACGCGCGTCACAAGAAGATCCTCGACGCCGCCAAAGGCTATCGCGGCCGCCGCAAGAACACGTTCCGCACCGCCCATGCCGCCGTCTGGAAAGCCGGCGAATACGCCTATGTCGGCCGCAAGGTGAAGAAGCGGAAATACCGCTCCCTGTGGATCCAGCGCATCAATGCTGCCGTGCGGCTGCATGATGACCAGTTGACCTATTCCCGCTTCATCGACGGCCTTACAAAGGCTGGCGTGGAAGTCGACCGCAAGGTCATGGCCGACCTCGCCGTCCGCGAACCGGATGCCTTCAAGGCGCTCGTCGAACAGGCCAAGGGTGCACTCGCCTAAGCAGTCCCATGCCCGGCGCGCCCGTCCTCCGGCTCGCAATTCAGGCTGACGCGCCGGCCGTCATAGCCCTTTGGAGCGAGGCGGGTCTGATCGCGTCCCACAACCTGCCGGAGCAGGACTTCGCGCGCGCACTCGCCAGCGCCTCTTCCGACATCATACTTGCGCTGGAGGCAGACCAGGTCGTCGGTAGCGTCATGGTCGGTGATGATGGCCACCGGGCGTGGATCTACTACCTCGCCGTGGCACCGGATAATCGCCGGGAGCACCTGGGAAGCCGCCTCATTCAAGCCGCAGAGACCTGGGCGAGCGATCGGGGCGCTCGCAAAATTCAACTCATGATCCGGCCGGGGAACGAAGCCGTCTCGCAATTCTACGACCGACAAGACTATGCGGAAACGCCGCGCATCGTTATGGCCAAATGGCTAGACCCAGAAATGGCCGTAGTGCCCACCACCGACAAGACCTGAAGCCATGTCCGAGATAGATACCACTGAAGCAGAAGCCCTGAGCGCCGTTGAAGCCGCTCCTGATCTCGACACACTCGAGACCGTGCGCGTGGCGGAACTCGGCAAAAAAGGCCGGGTTTCCAGTCTGATGAAAACGCTCGGCAAGATGAGCCCGGACGAGCGGCAGGAAATGGGCCCAAAGCTGAATGCGCTCAAAACCCGTGTCGCCGAAGCGATCGAGGCTCGCAAGACCGCGCTGGAAAACGTCGCCCTTGAGGCGTCGCTCCGCACCGACACGCTGGACCTCACCCTTCCCCCACCGCCGGAAACGCCAGGCGCCCTCCATCCGGTCATGCAGGTCTTCGAGGAAATTGCCGCCATCTTCGGCGATATGGGCTTTGCTGTCGCCGAAGGGCCGGACATCGAGGATGACTGGCACAACTTCACCGCGCTGAACTTCCCCGAAGGCCATCCGGCGCGGGAAATCCACGACACCTTCTTCATGGTCCCCGACCAGGAGGGGCAACAGAAAGTGCTCCGCACCCACACATCGCCCGTCCAGATCCGCACGATGATGGCGCAAAAGCCGCCGATCCGCATCATCGCGCCGGGCCGGGTCTACCGCAATGACTGGGACGCCACACACACGCCGATGTTCCACCAGGTCGAGGGCCTGGTGATTGAGAGGGGCATCCACATGGGACACCTGAAGGGCTGCCTCATCGATTTCGTGAAGGCGTTCTTTGAAGTGGACACGGTGGAGGCTCGCTTCCGCCCCCACTTCTTCCCCTTCACCGAACCGTCAGCTGAAATGGACGTAAAGTATCGCAAACAGGGCGACGCCATCGCGATCGGCGAGGGCGACCAGTGGATGGAAATCCTCGGCTCCGGCATGGTCCATCCCAACGTGCTCAGGAATTGCGGCATCGACCCTGACGAGTATCAGGGCTTCGCTTTCGGCATGGGCGTCGACCGATTGGCTATGCTGAAATACGGCATGCCGGACCTGCGCCCCTATTTCGAAGCCGATCCGTCCTGGACCCGCCACTATGGCTTCGCGCCCTGGTCCACCCCATCGGTCAGTGGCGGCCTCAGCTAGGAGCGGTCGCCATGTGCGAGGGCAAAACACCGCTGGAAAGGGGGCCGGAATGACGGCTGACGACAGCTGGCAAGATTTGCCGACGTTCCAGTTCGGCGACTCTCGCCACATGGCAGACCGGCTCGCCGCCCTCGTCGTGGCGCGGCTGAAGACCGCGACCTGCAGCGCGGCCGTTCACGGTCCCGACGCCGCGATCGGTGAACGCCAGGTCTGCCTCAGCGGAAACGGCACCCCCGTGGCGATCATCGAGACCACAGGGCTCGACACCCTCCCGTTCAGCGACGTCACCTCCGAAATGGCCGCGCTCGAAGGCGAAGGTGACCTCAGCCACGCCTATTGGCGCGATGGCCACGAAGCCTTCTTCACCCGTGAAGGCACCTGGTCGCCAGATATGGCCGTGATTTTCGAAACCTTCAGCCTTGTCGACATTCTGGACCTCCACTTCGCCGCTGAAGCCCCGCGCCATGTGGACGCCGAACGCGCGGCAGCCTATGCCGCTGGCTACAAAGCCCTGGGACCCAATCCATGAAGTTCTCCCTGTCCTGGTTGCAGGACTATCTCGCAACCAAGAAATCACTCGACGAAATCCTCGCCACCATGCTGAAGGCCGGCCTGGAGTACGAGGACGTGCAGGATCCCGCCGCCGCGCTGGCGGGGTTCACCGTCGCCAAAGTGCGGGCGGCCAATCCCCATCCCGATGCTGACCGGCTGCGGGTCTGCGATGTCGACACGATTGATGGTCCGAAAACCATCGTCTGCGGGGCGCCGAATGCCCGCACCGGCATGACCGCCATCTACGCGCCGCTCGGCACCTATATCCCCGGCATGGACCTGACGCTGGACAAGAAGCCCCGCAAGATCCGCGGCGTCGAGAGCCAGGGCATGCTGTGTTCCACCAAGGAACTGAATGCCGGTGACGACCATGATGGGATCGCCGACCTGGCGGACAGCATTCCGCTGGGAACACCCGCCGCCGAAGCCCTCGGGCTGACTGACCCCGTGATCGATTTCGAAGTCACGCCCAACCGGCCCGACTGGCTTGGCGTCATGGGCATAGCGCGCGACCTGGCCGCCGCCGGCGCCGGACGGTTCGTCGCGCCGAAGACCAAGCCGGTGCCCGGCGCGTTCGCTTGCCCAATCCAGATCGAGCTCCATCACGAAGCCGCATGCCCGGTCTTTCACGGTGTCTTCGTCCGGGGCGTCCGCAACGGTCCCTCGCCAGACTGGATGCAACAGCGCCTGCGGGCGGTTGGTATTCAGCCCAAATCCCTACTCGTCGACGTAACCAACTACATTTCGCTGGACCGCGCCCGGCCCCTGCACGCCTATGACGCCGACAAGCTGACCGGCCCGGTTGTGGCACGACTGGGCAAAGCCGGCGAAACGCTCCTCGCCCTTGATGGCAAGACCTATGATATCACCCCCGACATGTGCGTCATAGCCGACGATAGCGGCGTGATCGGCCTGGGCGGTGTAATGGGCGGGGAAAGCACGGCCGTGTCTGACGAGACCACGAACGTCTTCCTCGAAGCGGCCTGGTTCGATCAGCTCCGCACCGCCCGCACCGGGCGCGCCACGGCGATCAACTCGGACGCCAAATACCGGTTCGAGCGCGGTGTCGATCCGCAAAGCTGCGCCGACGGCCTCGCCCAGGCCAGTGCATTGGTGCTCGAATATGGCGGCGGCAAAGCGTCCCACATGGCAGTCGCCGGTGCCCCGCCTGAGCCCCAGGGAGCAGTCACGTTCAACAAGGCCGACGTGGTTCGGCTCACCGGTCTGAATGTGCGGCCCCAGAAGATGAAATCCCTCCTCAAGGATCTCGGTTGCGCCATCGAGGATGCCGGCGATGCCTGGTATGTCACCCCGCCCTCCTGGCGTTTCGATTTCGAGCAGTCGGCCGATTGCGTTGAGGAGATCGCCCGTCTGGTCGGCTTCGACGAATTGCCGACCACATCCCTGCCCGCGCCGGAAGGCGGGGTCCGGGCCATGCTGACCCCGACCCAGGGACAGATCCGGTCCGGTCGCCGCGCCATGGCCGCACGCGGCTATCAGGAGGCGGTATCGTGGAGCTTCATGAGCCGCGCCCATGCCGCGTTGTTCGCCGGCGGCGAAAACGCTCTTCATCCTGGTCTTGCGATCGCCAACCCCGTGACCAGCACACTGGACCAGATGCGCCCTACCACGCTGGGCAATCTGGCGCTGGCCGCCCAACGCGCGGCAGACCGGGGTGAGCGCGAAGTTCGGCTCTTCGAAGCAGGGCCGATTTACCGCGACGACAGCCCGACCGGTCAGGCCGCCGTGATCGCTGGCATGGTCCGGCCGGCCCACCTGCGCCACTGGCAAGGCGACCGGTCCGTTTCGCTCTTCGACCTGAAAGCAGACCTCTTCGCCCTGCTCGATGCGGTGGGCCAATCGCCGGACCGGTTCCAGATCGTCAATGATGCCGGTGGCCCTTGGCACCCCGGTCAGTCGGCTGCGCTCAAGCTTGGCCCCAAGGTAACCGTCGCGACCTTCGGCGCCATCCATCCGCGCGTGCTCAATGCGCTCGATGTTTCGGGGCCAATCTACGCCTTCGAACTGGACCTCGCCGCGCTCCCCAGGCCCAAGGCAAAGGCCAAGACGGGCAAGACCAAACCCGTCCATGACGTCCCCGACCAGACGCCCATTCGCCGCGACCTGGCCTTCCTGGTCGAGGAGGCTGTCCCGGCTGGCGAGATCATGCGCCTCGCCCGATCCGCAGAGAAGGGCCTGATCACCGATGTGAGCGTGTTCGACGTCTATCGCGGCCAGGGCGTGCCCACTGGCCAGAAATCGATTGCGATCGAGATCACGCTGAGCCCCCGCGGCGAACCCATGAAGGACAACCAGATCGACCATGTCATGAACAAGGTGGTCGAGACCGTCGCCAAGGGTTGTGGCGGCGTGCTACGGGCGTAAATCGGGGACGGTCCGGGGAAGGCCGTACAGGAACACTTGAAAGCGAGGCCCCATGGGTATCCGCAGCGCGCTCTATCGCGAAATGGAACCGGTCGCCCGCGAGAAGCCGGGACTGTCATCGGTCAACCGGATCATCGTGCTCCTGGTGCTCGCCAGCTTCCTGCTCCTCGCCTTGGAGACCGAGCCCACGCTCCCAGACAGCGCCCGAACCGGGCTGTGGCTCGCCAATTTCGCGATCCTGGTCTGCTTCGCGGTCGAATACGTTCTTCGGCTCTGGATTGCCGGCGAGGACCAGGCCTATCGCGGCGTGGGCGGGCGTATCAAATACGTGTTCACCCCGTTTGCCCTGGCGGACCTGGTCGCCTTTGCGCCCGAACTGACGGTGATGATCATCGCGCCGCAAGCTGAATCCGCCGTGGTCGGCCTACTACCAGTCCTGCGTCTGGCGCGGTTGATCAAACTGGCCCGGTTCGTTCCGGCCTTCGACGTTCTCGGCGCCACGATCCGCCGGTCCGGTGGGCAGCTTTTAACAACGCTCGCCATGGCGCTGGCGCTCGTCTACATCGCGGCGGTCGTGCTTTACTATATCGAAGGGGTCGGTCAGGGCCGCGAAGAATTCGGCTCCATCCCCCGAGCGGTGTGGTGGGCCATCGCGACGCTGACAACCGTTGGCTATGGCGACATCTATCCCGTCACGACGCTGGGCAAGATCGCCGCGTCCTTCATTGCGCTGGCCGGCATCGGCGTCGTCGCCCTGCCCGCTGGCGTCTTTGCCAGCGCCTTCTCCGACGAATTGCGCGAGCGAGAGCGCCAGAAGCGAGAGACCCACGCATCCCGATCCCGCGACCGGTCCCCCGCTGTTCCAACCAGCGACCAGCCCAGCGGTCAGGCAGACACCGGGGTCACGTCGCCATAGACGATGAAATGCGGATTGTCGTAGCCGCGCTCGCGCTTGCCATACAGCAGCGGCGTTCCATCCTCGCAGAGCACCCGGCCGCCCGCCGCTTCGGCGACCGCCTGGCCCGCCGCCGTGTCCCACTCCATCGTCCGGCCCATGCGCGGATAGAGATCGGCTTCCCCCGCCGCCACCAGGCAGAATTTCAGCGACGAACCGGCCGAGATCACCTCGCCCACGCTATACTTCTCCAGGAACGCATCGGTTTCCAGTGACCGATGGGATTTCGACGCGATGGCCGTCACCGCCGCCGGCGCCTTGCGGATCGTCATCGCAGACCGGCCCTCAGCTGCCGGAACATCGCCGCCTGGCTTGGCCGTCGCCTGCCAGGCCGAGGACGGCCCTTCTGCCACGAACAGGCGGTCCAGCGCGGGCGCATAGACCACCCCCATCACCGGCCGCCCATACTCGATGATGGCGATGTTGACGGTGAACTCGCCGCGCTTGTTGACGAACTCCTTGGTCCCATCCAGCGGATCGACCAGGGCAAACCGGCTGCCATGCTCAGGCAGGATGCCCGCCGCAACCGCCTCCTCGGCGATCACTGGAAGGTCCGAATCTGCCGCCGTCAACGCTTCGAGGATCAGGGTCTCGGCGCGCTGGTCGGCCTCGGTCACCGGGGAGCTGTCACCCTTCCGCTCCACATCGAAGTCGGTGGTATAGATATCCATGATCACGGCGCCAGCCTTCAAGGCAATATCGGCGAGCGTTTCTGCAGTCAGAGCCATGGGGCGTCCCCTTTGTGTGATGCGGTCGACGGATAGAGTCGCGCCCGTTTAGAGCGGTTTCGCGCCCAGCGGAAGCACGAAGGCAAAACCGGCCTACCCAGAAAGCGGCGCGACCGGAAGCAGGCCATTGTCGATCCGCACGCTGCGGGGCGCTTCCGGCGCACCGAGCGATAGTTCAGCCCGGCCACCAGCCGCCCGCACCAACGCGATGCCCGCCGCCACATCCCAGAGCCGGACCCCGCTTTCCGCGTATCGGTCCACCCGTCCAGCGGCAACATACGCGGCCGCCATCGCCGCCGATCCCATCATTCGCACCTTCTTCCAGGCCGCGAATTCCGCCGCCATCGCGGCCAGCGCTTCCGGGCTGAAGTCGGCCTTCACCGGTAGGCCCGACACCAGCACAGACCGCGCGGGATCGGCCCGGTCGCTCACCTGGATTGGCTCACCGTTCAGCGTCGCCGGGATGCCTTCTCCGCCGGCAAAGGTCTCGCCATGGTTGAAATCATGGATCACTCCCAGAACCGGCCTTTCCCCCGCCATCAAAGCAATCGCCACCGCGCAGAACGGAATATGCCGCTGATAATTCGCTGACCCGTCCAGCGGATCGACCACCCAGAACCGATCGCCTTGTTCACCATGCCAACCGGTTTCCTCTCCGAGCACGGGCAGGTCCGCCCCGGCCCGCAAATGCGCAACGATCGACACCTCGGCCGAACGGTCGGCGGCCAGCTTGATGTCGCGACCCTCCTCGACCACCACGCCCTGAAATCCCTCCCCACGCGCGGCCAGCAGGTCGCCCGCCCCCCGCGCGGCCGCAACCGCCAGTGCAAGTAAGCCACCCGTATCCTCTTGGCCGCTCACGATGTCGGGGCCGGTCGCTGACACACTACTCCGCCGCCGTACGCATGCCCGGCTCGCTCCAGGTCGGGTCATCGCCATAGAGCCGGTGCACCAGCGTCAGCGCATCGAACGCCTGCAAGCTGGTCCCCACCGTTTGCGTGCCCCGGCCCTTCACCGCATGGATGAAATCAGCCAATTCCAGCGCGACGGCATTGTCGGTGGTGAACTCGCGGATATCCTCATTCGGATTGGCCAGCGGCACGCCATCCTCCCCCACATCCGGTCGGCCGATGATCAGCATTTCCGGCGACAAGCCACCATCGCCGCCAACCAGGCCATCAAGCCAGAGATAGCCATGAGAAAAGCCCAGTTCGAGGCGGAAGGTCTCCCGCCAGCTGGTCGTTGATGCATGCACCGTCGCCAGCACGCCATCCTTGGTCCGCATCAGGGCCATTGCATTGTCATCAGCGCCAGGATTGTCCCAGGCTTTCTGGCTGACAAAGCCTTTCGCATCAACAAACCGACCGCCGAACGCCTGCATAAGGTCAATCATGTGCATGCCGCGGTCGAGCAATGCGCCGCCGCGCGCTTCCAGCTTTGGCTCGATCACCACGCCATAGACACCGCGCATGGTCAGGACCGACCCCAATTCCTCGCCCCGGGCCAGCCGTTTCGCGACCCCGACCGAGGCGTGATAATGCAGCGGGAAGCTATATTGCAGTACCTTGCCCATCGGAGCGGCCCGCTGCGCCTCGCGCACCGTGATCATGTCACCCGGCGACACTGCGGGCGGCCGCAGCGACAGCACGTGCAGGCCGCGCCGGGCGGCGTCCGCGCAAATGTCTGCCGCGTCGCTCGAAGCGCCCGCATAGATCACCGCATCAAGATCAGCCCGCGCCACCAGCCCCTTGGCATCTTCGTAGTGGACGCCGGCCTTGATCGACTGCCCAGGGCCGCTTGTGGCGACAATTTCGCAATCGCTGCGCTGATGGAGCACGGCCGCCCGTTGCCGGGCATCGGCACCGGTCCCGATCAGACCAAAACGGATCTTGCGTGTCACCCGCACGCCTCCATCAGATACCCAGGCCTGCCCCCCACAGCGGGCCCCGCTCGCACCGGCCTATTGGACCGGCAATACGTCCATCAATTCGACCTCGAAATTGAGATCCGATCCCGGCGGAATTTCCCCGCCGGGCGTCCCACGTGCGCCATAACCCAGCTCGGAAGGAATATGCACCAGCCAGCGGTCGCCAGGACGCATCAATTGCAGCGCCTCGACCCATCCGGGGATCAGCCCGTCCGCCGGGAAGATCGCCGCCTCGCCTCGCCGGTACGCGCTGTCGAAAACGTCGCCGCTGGCGTCCAGACGGCCCTCATAATACACAACCACGCGATCAGAGCCGGTCGGCATCGCCTTTTCCGGATCGCCGGACGCGATGACATAGTATTGCAGTCCGCTCTCTGTGGTCTGGATGCCGTCCCGGCTGGGATCCCATGGCGTATAGGTGTCCCAGACTTCTGTGCTGATCTCCCGCGGCGCCGGGGCCGGCACGACTTCCTGCAGGTCGACCTTGAAAACCAGATCATCGCCAGCCTTGATCACAGGCCCGCGCGCCTGCTGCCCATAAGCAAGGTCGTTGGGAATGTAGAACAGGTACTCATCGCCTTCAGACATGAGCTGAAGGCCTTCAATCCAGCCGCGGATCACGCCGCCCACGGGAAACGTTGCCGGGCTACCCCGGTCATAAGAGCTGTCGAACTTCTCCCCACTATCGGCAACACGGCCCTCATAGAACACCGTCACCCGGTCGCGATCGGTTGGCATGGCCCCTTCGGCAGGCCCCTCTTTCAACACGATGTACTGAAGCCCGCTAGCGGTGATCTGAACCCGCTCATCGGTTGCATCCCATGGCAGGTATTCATCGATGACAGCCCCGGGGCCCATGGCGGTCTCTCCTTCCGCAGACGATGTTTCCGCACTCGCAGCCGGCGTTTCGGGATCGGCTGGCGCCTCGGCAGAGCATGCTGCCAGAAGTCCAATCGCTGTGCCCAGCACGAGGTATTTTGCGGCACGCAGGGTCATCGCCGACGCTCCCTCATCAATCAAGCGCTGGGTTCTATCGCCCTTTCTCCGCGCCGTCACGCACCGACCTGCGTTCCCCAACGTCACTCACCCACCTGCGCCAGACCTGATCCTACAGGCTGCGCGGCGGGTATCCGGCCGCTGCGAGCGCCGCGACCACGTCCTTGGTGTGCTGGGCGTCTCGGGTTTCGATCAGGATATCGAATTCAGCGCCCTTGGCCGGCACGTCCAGCGCCAAGCGATTATGGGCCACGTCAATGATGTTCGCGCCATTCTCACCGATAACCTGGGAGACGAGCGCCAAGAGGCCCGGCCGGTCATCACCGATGATGCGAATACTGGACAGCCGGTTCTCCCGCACCAGCGCCCGGTTCAGCACCGACCCCAATAGCCGCAGGTCGATATTCCCGCCGCAGAGCACCAGACCGACCTTCTGCCCGGCAAACTTGCGGGGATAAGCCAAGAGCGCCGCCAGCCCCGCCGCGCCTGCGCCCTCGGCGACGGTCTTCTCCACATCCAGAAACAGCGTGATCGCCTGCTCCAGATGGGCCTCCTCAACCAGCACGATCTCATCGACCAGCGCATCGACAACCTTTCGCGTAAAGTCGCCCGGCCGCTTCACGGCGATCCCCTCGGCAATCGATGCACCGCCCCTGGGCAGCTCTCCCTTGCCCAAGGCTGCAACCATGCCGGGAAACATGCTGGCCTGTACGCCAACAACCTTCACCGGGGTTTCGTGCGCCTTCGCAACGGTCGCAATGCCGGAAATGAGCCCGCCACCGCCGATCGGCACCACCAGCGTTTCGAGGTCGGGCTGGACATCCAGCATCTCAAGCGCGAGCGTGCCCTGTCCTGCTGCTACCAAGGGGTCATCGAACGGGTGGATGAACACCAGCCCCTCGCTGTCGCCGAGCGCGAAAGCATGGGCCGCAGCCTCATCGACATTGTGCCCTTCGAGGATCACGCGCGCACCATGATCACGCGTGTGCTTGACCTTGTTGAATGGTGTGTTCAGCGGCATCACAATCGTCGCAGGAATGCCCAGCCGCTGGGCGTGATAGGCAACACCCTGGGCATGATTGCCAGCCGACATCGCGATAATGCCCGCCTTCCGCTCATTGTCGGTGAGGTGCGACAGCCGGTTCAGCGCGCCCCGCTCCTTGAACGATGCGGTGAACTGCATGTTCTCGAACTTCACCCAGATCTCGGCCCCGGTGATCTCCGACAAGGTCTGCGAGAAGCGCATTGGCGTGCGGACGAGCTGACCGTCAATGAGTTCGGCGGCCGCTTGTACGTCTTTAATCGTGAGCGTCGTGTCTGGGGTCATGGCAAGCGCTCTTAGGGGGCGCCTCTGCCGAGAGCAAGCCTGACCATCGGCGCTGACCGCCTCATTCGCCCGCTTCATCGCGCGCCCCCACTGGAGCAGCCCTCACCCAGCCCCTACCCATTCGTCGCGAGACGCGCGGTAGTTTCCCCGTCGACACCCGAGACAAAACGGTTGTCGCTTCCTATACTCTCTCACAGCGCCTGAGTGCAGCGCATCATGAACGGTCACAGCAGACTATGGGAGGTCTCGACATGAAAGAGTATCTGCAGTTCTACATCAACGGCGAATGGGTCGATCCGGTTGAGCCACGAACGATGGACGTGGAAAACCCGGCCACCGAAGAAGCCTTCGCCCGGATTTCCGTTGGCTCGGCAGCCGATGTGGACAAGGCCGTCGCCGCCGCCCGGGCCGCGTTCCCCGCCTTCTCCCAGACATCGGTAGAGTACCGCGCCTCGCTGCTCGAGAAGATAGCCGCCGGCTACCAGGCGCGCATGGGAGAGATCGCCGAGAACATTTCCGACCAGATGGGCGCACCCATGTGGCTCGCCAACGCCGCCCAGGCACCCGCCGGCCTCGGTCACTATGCGTCGATGGCGCAGATCCTTCGCGGCTACGAGTTCGAGTCCCAGCAGGGAAATGTCATGCTGCGCAAGGAGCCGATCGGCGTGTGCGGCTTCATCACCCCATGGAACTGGCCAGCAAACCAGATTGCCTGCAAGGTCGCCCCGGCCATCGCGGCCGGCTGCACCATGGTCCTCAAACCATCGGAAATCGCTCCGCTCGACGCCCTCATCGTGGCGGAGGTTCTCCACGAAGCCGGCGTCCCAGCCGGTGTGTTCAATCTTGTGAACGGCGATGGCCCCGGTGTCGGCGCAGCGCTCTCTGCCCATCCCGATGTGGACATGATGAGCTTCACCGGCTCGACCCGCGCCGGCGTGCTCGTGGCCCAGGCGGCCGCCCCCACGGTCAAGCGCGTGGCTCAGGAACTCGGCGGCAAGTCGCCCAACATCGTTCTGCCCGACGCAGACCTGCAGGCCGCTGTCGGCGGCGGCGTGATGCAGATGATGACCAACACCGGTCAGTCCTGTAACGCCCCCTCGCGCATGTTCGTCCACAAGAACCAACGCGACGAGGCGGTCGCCATCGCAAAAGCCGCCGCAGAATCGGTCACCGTCGCCATGCCACGCGACGCTGAGCGTGGCGCCATCGGGCCAATCTCGAACGGCAACCAGTACCAGAAGGTCCAGGACCTCATCCAGAAAGGCATCGAAGAGGGCGCGACCCTCGTCGCTGGCGGACCCGGACGTCCAGAGGGCTTCAACAAGGGTTACTTCGCCCGTCCAACTGTCTTCGCCGATGTCACCAATGACATGACCATCGCCCGCGAAGAGGTGTTCGGTCCCGTGCTCGTGATGATCAATTACGAGACCGAGGAAGAAGCCATCGAGATGGCGAACGATACCGAGTACGGCCTCGCCGGCTATGTCCAATCCAGCGATGTTGCCCACGCCCAGGCAGTGGCCAGCAAGATCCGCGCAGGCCAGATCCTCGTCAATGGCGCCGGCCCGGACATGAACGCACCGTTCGGCGGCTACAAGCAATCGGGCAATGGCCGCGAATGGGGCGCATTCGGGCTCGAGGAATTCCTTGAAGTCAAGGCCGTCCTTGGCGCGACCGCCGCCTGAAGCGTTTCCAGCTTAAGTGGGCACCGGTTGAGCGTCCGGAAACGCGAGAAAACAAGGCTCTAAAGCGGCGCTCTGATTACAAGAGAGAACATGCCGCTTTCGGATCACTTCCGACACGTCCTGAGAAAGGCAGGCCGCACTGTTCGGCCTGCCTTTCTTGTTTCTCGAGGTCCCGCAACACCGGCCCCTAACGCTTTACACGCGAATTCCAAAGCTGCTTTTCAGGTCTTTGTGAAGAAGCCGGCGTCCCCTATGCCTAGACTTCTACACTGCAAGGGGAGGCTAAATTGCAGGACTTCTGGAACCAGCTCGACATTAATCAATACATGCCGGTCGCCATCGATCTAGGCACCAATATTCTGCTCGCGATCCTTATACTGATCGTCGGTCTGTGGATCGCAGGCCGGGTTGGCCGGTTCGTCCGCGCGATTGGCGAGCGCTACGAAAACCTCGATGACACGCTATTCCGGTTCCTCGGCAGCCTTGCGCGCTATACCATTCTTGCATTCGTGCTGATCGCGGTGCTCAACCGGTTTGGCGTCCAGACCGCATCGATCATCGCCCTGCTCGGTGCCGCCGGTCTCGCCATCGGCCTCGCGCTCCAGGGCGCCTTGTCAAACCTGGCTGCCGGCGTGATGCTCATGGTATTCCGCCCCTACAAGGTCGGCGATTTCATTGATGCGGCGGGCCGCTTCGGCAATGTCAACGAGATCACCCTCTTCACCACCATCCTGCAGACCTTCGACAACCAGCAGATCGTGATCCCGAACAGCCAGATCTGGGGCGAACAGATCGTCAATCACAGCCA
>JBCCBN010000068.1:0-13959 GCA_039034035.1 Pseudomonadota bacterium | reverse complement strand
GCCTGCTGTACGCGATGTTTCCAATTCGGAGCATCGTGCTCGTTGAAGACATTAGCGGTCCCATCAAATGGGACTTGACCGGACTTGCCTTTGGGGGGTGAGCGCGCTATCTGCGTTTTGCTCAAAGTGCGTATAAGTGCACTGGCGCGAAGAATTCCCCTGACAGGGTAGGCGGGTCTTGTATCCGTCAAATCCACACCCATATTATACTCGTATCGAGCATAAGTTCGATCAGGGATACTGAGGAGGCGAAATATGGCCCGTTTAATCGATGCAGGACCGGGATGCCCCGCCCCGACACCCGCAGGCCTCGCGTCTGCGGTGGATGCGCGCGGGTTGCGCTATGACGACGCCGTGCGGGCGGAGACCGATGAACTGTATCCGCTGGTGGAGGACTTCATCACGCCAGCCGAATGGCCCGCGATTGCTCCGCTGGTGGCGGCGATCAACCGGATCAAGCGCGAACGGAATGCGGTGATCCTGGCGCATAACTACATGACGCCGGACATTTTCCGGCTGG
Organism: Pseudomonadota bacterium; assembly: GCA_039034035.1. Taxonomy (GTDB): domain Bacteria; phylum Pseudomonadota; class Alphaproteobacteria; order Caulobacterales; family Hyphomonadaceae; genus UBA5336. The sequence goes on along the minus strand of JBCCBN010000068.1, from coordinate 13,439 downwards.
TCGGTGATTTCCGGGGCGACAGCCTGCAGCTGGCGCGGGAAGCGGCTAATACCGAGGCCGATGTGATCGTCCAGGCGGGCGTGCATTTCATGGCCGAGACGTCGAAGATCCTGGCACCGGAAAAGACGGTGCTGATCCCCGATACGCGGGCCGGCTGTTCGCTGGCTGCCTCGATCACGGGTGCGGATGTGCGCCTGATCAAGCAGCGTTATCCGGACTATCCGGTGGTGACCTATGTGAACACGACCGCCGATGTGAAGGCCGAGTGCCATATCACGTGCACCAGCTCCAACGCCGCGCAAGTGGTGGAAGCGGTGGCGAAGGAATGGGACACTGACACGGTGATCCTGGTGCCGGACCAGTATCTGGCGCGGAATGTGGCCGCCCAGACCGATATCAAGATCATGACCTGGCCGGGCGCGTGCGAAGTGCACGAATTGTTCAATGCGGGCGATGTTGAAGATCTGCGCGAGGCCTATCCTGGCGTGGTGATCCTGGCCCATCCGGAATGTCCGCCGGACGTGCTGGAGGCGGCTGACTTTGCTGGCTCGACAGCGGCGCTGGCGAACTACGTGAAGGATGAGCGGCCGTCGAAAGTGGTGCTGCTGACCGAGTGTTCGATGAGCGATAATGTGGCGGCTGAGAACCCGGGCGTGGACTTTGTGCGGCCGTGCAATCTGTGCCCGCACATGAAGCGGATCACGCTGGAGAACATCCTTGATTGCCTGACCGAGATGCAGCACGTGATCGAGATCGACGAGGATGTGCGGGTGCGGGCGAAAGCGGCGATTGATGCGATGCTGGCCTTGCCGAAGATGGCGCGCCCGGCACCGTTCGAGACGGGGCTGGCGCCGCTGGAGATCCCGATGGTGACGACCCGGGAGGTTGGTGCTGTGAGTGGCCCGGTGACTGGCCTTGCGGTTGGCGCTGTGGCTGGGTCTGTCGCTGGTTCGGGCGGCGGAAAAACCGAGCCTGCCGCGCAGGTGTAGGCATCTCGCCTTGAAATCGGCGCGGTCCTCGCCACACTCGTGGGTGAAGGTGTGCATCAGGAGGTCGGCAGATCATGGCAAATGGGTTGAAGGCCTGGGTAGCGATGGTGGTTGCAGCGCTGGTGCTGGCGTTGCCGGCAGCGGCCGATGCACCTGATCCAGGCGATGTGTTGGGCGCGTGGACGTTCCAGACCTCGCCCTATCGCGATGGGCAATGCCTGATGTCGGGCACGATGCGGCTGACGCCGAACCCTGAGGAAGGGGTTTATGGCTGTGAGCTGACGGCGATGGAGATCTGTTCGCTGTGGGGGCGGTCGCTGGTGCGCCAGTCATGCGTGGCGCGGCGGTTTGGCAACCAGGTGTCGATCCGATCGACGATCGAGGAGATGCTGGAGACCAAGCTGAGCCACGAGGACATGGAGCTGAGCTATGTGCCGGACAATTTCGCGCTGACGATCCAGAGCGCCCAGCGCATGTTCGGGTCGCTGGTGTCGGCGGTGTCGGCGCCGGTGGAGTTTCGCCGCGCCGAGGCGGGGATTTCATGATCCGGGCGCTGGCGCTTGCGGGGCTGGTGAGCCTGGCGCCAGCTTCAGCGCTGGCCGATGGTGCGCCGGCGCCGCAGCTGGCGGGGAGCTGGACGTTCAAGAGCTGGACCTATGATACGTGTACGTTTGGCGGCGTGGCGACGTTTCGCACGACGTCGGAGCCGGGCACCTATGCCTGCGAGCTGACCGCGCGGCAGGAATGCCCGAGCGTGCAGTGGACGGTGCGCCAGTCCTGCACGGCGCGGCGGACCGATAACCGCGTGACGGTGACGGCGCAGGTGGAGGAGTTCCTGGAGGGGCCGGAAACCGATCAGTACTGGCCGGACAATTTCATCCTGACCCTGCATTCGAATAAGCGCATGACCGGTAGCCTGGTGTCGCATGGTGTGCACCCGAGCGAGTTTACCCGCTCGCCGGGGGCGACGTCGTGATGCGCGGGCTGGCGTGCGGTGCGGCGGCTGGACTACTGGCGCTGTCGGCGGCGGCCGATGCCACGTCCGGGCGCTGGGCGTTTCGAACCGATATTGGGGAGAAGGGCTGCACCATTACCGGCACGATGGAGATCGCGGCGGGGGCGGAAGCGGCCGAGGCGCGCACCTGCCGATTTGTCAGTACCGAGACGTGTGGGCCCGATGATCTGGTGCCGACGACCATGGAGCAGGCCTGCCAGGTGGTGAAGCAGGCCGACTTCCTCTTGATCCGAAGCGAAGTGACCGGTTCGCTGACCGATGGCGTGCCGGTGGAGGCGTATCTGCCCGACCATTTCACGCTGACCGAGGTTTCGCCCAGCGAGATGTCTGGCACCTGGTATGACCAGCTTTACCGCGACACGGTGAGCTTCTGGCGCCCTGAGCCTGTCCCCGTTTCCTGATGCGCCCCACGCCCCTGGACACCTTGCGCGGCGATGGGCCGCCCGGCACCGATATCCTGATCGTCGGGGCGGGGCTGGCGGGATTGTTCATGGCGCTGGAATTGGCGCCCCGCCCCTGCACCGTTGTGTCGACCGCGCCCATCGGCAAGGCTGCCTCATCGGCCTGGGCGCAGGGCGGGATCGCGGCGGCGCTGGATCCTGAGGATACCGCTGAAGAGCATGCGCGGGACACGATGGCCGCCGGTGCGGGGCTGGTGGATCCGGTGGTGGCCAAGCTGATTGCGGAAGAGGGTCCCGGCCGGGTGCAGGACCTGTTGGCGCTAGGGGTGCCGTTTGACCGGACGCCGGATGGGGCGCTGGTCCTGTCGCTGGAGGCGGCCCATTCGCGGCCGCGGGTGGCGCGCGTGGCGGGCGATCTGGCCGGCCGGGCGATCATGGATGCGCTGAGTGAGGCGGTGCATGCGGCGAGCCACATCACCCTGATCGAGGATATGCGTGCGCTGGCCCTAATGCAGGATGACAGGGGACAGATCGCGGGGATTGTGGCCCAGACCCATGGCGGAGAGGTCCGGCCGCTGCTGGCGCGGGAGACTGTGTTGTGTACGGGAGGGATTGGCGGGCTGTTCCGGGTGACCACCAATCCCCGGGCTGCGCGGGGCGATGCCTTGGCCATGGCGTGGCAAGCGGGCGCGCTGGTGGCCGACACAGAGTTTGTCCAGTTCCACCCCACGGCCCTGGATGTGGGCGTTGACCCTGCCCCGCTGGCGACCGAAGCGCTGCGAGGGGAAGGCGCGAAGCTGGTGAATGCAGATGGCAGCGGGTTCATGGACCGCTACCATGCGCGTGGCGAACTGGCGCCCCGGGACGAGGTGGCGCGCGCGATCCAGGCCGAGCGATTGGCTGAGCGCGGGGCGTTCCTGGACGCGACCGACGCGGTGGGGAGCGCCTTTCCCGAGCATTTTCCGACGGTTTTCGCAGCCTGCCAGTCAGCCGGTATCGATCCGCGCCTTGCGCCGATCCCGGTTGCGCCGGCCGCGCACTATCATATGGGCGGCATCGTTTCCGATCTCTGGGGCCGGTCGAGCCTGGATGGCTTGTCGGTGTGCGGGGAATGCGCGGCGACGGGCGCGCATGGGGCCAACCGTCTGGCGTCGAACTCCCTGCTGGAAGCGGTGGTGTTTGCCGAACGGATCGCCCGGCGCCTGCGGGACGAGACGCTAGGCGATGCCGGCGCGGGTACCGGGCTGGCGCCGCCACAACTGCCGCAGGACGTTTTCCAGACCCTCAGACAACAGATGCAGGAGGCCTGTGGCGTGGTGCGCACCGCAGCCGGACTGACTGCGCTGACGGGCTGGATCGACCGGACCGAAGCCGAACAGGGGCCTGCTAATGCGCTGGTCGCCGCGCGCCTCATCGCCGAGCCGGCGCTGGCACGCACCCATAGCTGTGGCGGCCATTTCCGTCAGGACTATCCCGATACGCCCCCTGCCCCCGGGCGGTCCTTTCTTTCACGCGACGCAGACTCTGGGGCCGTTTCCGCCGCACCTGACGCGCCCGCCCCTGCCCCCTGATCCGTTCCCGAAAGCCTGCCGCATGACCGATATCGCTCCGCCGCCCCTGCCCGCCATCATCCTCGATCCGATTGTCCGGCTGGCGCTGGCCGAGGATCTTGGCCGCGCGGGCGACCTGACGACCGATGCGACCATCCCCGCCGACACGCAGATGTCGGTCGTGATCGCGGCGCGGAAAGTGGGCCGGCTGGCCGGACTGGATGCGGCGTGTCACGCCCTGACGCTCGTCGACCCGTCGGTGTCGGTGACTGCGTCGCTGCGGGACGGAGACCCGGTGGCGCCGGGGGCCGTGATCGCGCGGCTCGATGGGGCGGTGCGCTCCATCCTGACGGCGGAGCGGACGATGCTGAACTTCATTGGCCGATTGTCTGGCATTGCAACGCTGACAGCGGAGTATGTGAGCGCCGCCGGCGGGACGGAGGCGAAGATCGTGTGTACGCGCAAGACAACGCCCGGCCACCGCGCGCTGGAGAAACGGGCCGTGCGCTGTGGCGGCGGCACGTCCCACCGCTATGGCCTCGACGATGCGATCCTGATCAAGGACAATCATATCGCTGCTTGCGATGGGGATCTGGAGACCGCCCTGGCGCGGGCAGCAGCCTATGCGGGCCATTTGCGCATGATCGAGCTGGAGGTGGATACGCTGGACCAGCTCGACCTGGCGCTGGCCTCCGCCCACCGTCCCCATGCCATCCTGCTGGACAATATGGGTCCGGACCAGCTGGCTGAAGCGGTGAAGCGGATCGATGGCCGCTGCCTGGCTGAAGCCTCGGGCGGGGTGACGTTGGAGACGGTGGCCGCCATTGCTGCAGCGGGGGTGGATTATATCTCGGTGGGCGCGCTGACCCATTCTGCGCCCAATCTTGACGTGGGGCTCGATGTTGCCTGAATGGCGGCATGAGACGGGCGGCGCTGGCACTGACAGAAGGGGAAGATGGTATGGCGAAGGGCACCGGCGAACCGGGCGAACGGTCAGGCACGCGCAAGACGATACTGATCACGGGGGCTGCCTCGGGCATCGGCGCGGAAACCGCGCGCTATTTCGCCGACCGCGACTGGTTTGTCGGCCTCTATGACGTCAACGCGGCAGGCTTGGAGACGGTAGCGGGCGAGCTTGGGCCGGATCGGTGCATCTCCGGCACGCTGGATGTGACCCAGCGGGAGGATTGGGGTGCGGCGGTGGCCCAGTTCAGCGCGGCGACGGGCGGGCGGATGGACGTGTTGTTCAACAATGCCGGGATCGCCCGGTTTGGCTGGATCGAGGAGATCCCCCAGGACGAAGCCGACCGGATGATCGACATCAATCTCAAGGGCGTGGTGAACGGAGTTTATGCCTGCCTGGATGCGCTGAAACAGACGCCCAATGCGCGGATCGTGAACACGGCATCGGTGGCGGGGATTGTCGGCTCGCCGCGGATTGCGGTGTATTCCGCGACCAAGTTCGCGGTGCGCGGGCTGACCGAGGCGCTGGATGTGGAGCTGAAGGATCATGGCATCCGGGCGACAACGCTGATGCCCTGGTTCGTGGAGACGCCGATCCTAAATTCGGGCACCACGGGCGGCGGCAATGAGGACATGGCCGCTGAGCTGCGGGAGCAGGGCGCGGACGTTTATCCCGTATCGCTGGCGGCGGAGCAGGCCTGGGCGGCAGCGCATGGCGAAGAGGTGCATTACCGGGTCGGGAAAGCGGCGGACCAGGCCGCGTTTGCAGCGCGGTTCATGCCCAAGCGCCTGCGCCGGCAATTGGTGAAAAACCTGCCCGAGCGGGAATAATTGCTGTCAGAAACCGCCCTATGGCGCCGCTGGTGAGGCAACCGTTTGGAGGCTGACGGCGTTCAAGTCTGCCGTAGAGGCGGCGGCGCGGGCGGGCATAGCGGCCGCGACGGGGCCGGATGCCTTGAGGATCTGGGCGTCGGCATAGGCAGACACCACAGTTGCGGGCGCGGCCGGTTTAGGGGCCGGGGCGGGTGCAGCCACGGTGACAATGCCGCCGCGATTGCGGGACGCCATGCGCCGGTCGAGCCGTTCGCGGGCGACGGCCCACTCGGTACCGCGCGGGAAGCGGTAGAAGATATGGGTGCCGATCTTCTCGGTCTTCATCAGGCCGGAATTCCAGACCGGGTCCACATAGGTGGCGTGGTAGTGGGTGGCCTTGCCGGTGCGCGGCTCATGCAGGCCCATCAGGACCTGGGCGGCCACATGCTGGGCCTGGTCCCAGCGCTTGCCGACCGGTTTCTTGGCGAGGGCGCCGTCGCAGGTGAAAGTGAACTGGCAGCCCGTGGTTCGGGTGGCGCCCTGGTAGACCACGTCGCAAACGCTGTTGGGATAGCGATGGTCGGTGACGCGGTTGGCGACGACTTCGGCGACGGCGAGCTGTCCGGAAAGGGATTCGCTGCGGGCTTCGTAATAGACCGCTTCGGCCATGCATTGCGCTTCGGCGGCAAGGGTTTCGGCCTTGTCCATCTGCCGGCTTTCGAAGCGGGCCATGGTGGCGAGCGCGAGCATGTCCCGGTCATGGGCCGAGGCCTGGGTGAGCGCGGCCATGGCGCGGTTTTCGAGATTGCCTTCCATGCGCACCAGCCAGGGGTGCTGGAGCAGGTTTGGCGCACCGTCGAGGGCACGGGCCGCTGCGCCGCCATCCTGATAGGACGCGAAGGCGTTGATTTCCGTGCGCAATTGGGCGTCTTCACGCTGGTCTTCGTGCGCGGCGTCGATTGCGGGCAGCGTCACGATGAGCGCAGAGGCGCAGGCTGCGCCCATGGCTGTACGGACGTAGATCGCCTGTCGGGTTTGGTTGGTCAAAGTGGCCCACCAGAATAGCAGTCCGCGACGGGTATGCGGACGGTTGTGGTTGCTACGCGAGAAATACTTCAGACCACTTAACATCGATTCTATCCACCACACCCGGCATGCCGCTGTTTGTTCTGTTTTATCAGCCGACTAAGCCGGGACCTTCCACAGGTTAAACGTCTCGGCACCGCAAAGGTGCCACAATGCGTGCTCTGGCAAGAACTCTGCCAGCCGTGCACACGCGAGGCCAAACCCTTGTTTTTTATATGTTATTTTCTTTTGACCTCTCCCTGCCCATCATTCGGGCAAAGTCGAGGCACGAAGGAAAGGGTTTTCTACCCTGACCCGAATCTGGTCGCGCCTTACACCAAAATAAGTCATTGCGCCATCGCAACGACTGGAATGACTGCTGAGCGCGGCTGGTGCCGGTTGCCTGTACGTCGCCCGGTTTGGCCGGTATCAGGCGCCGCTTTTGAGGGCCGCATGGGCCGCTGCCAGGCGGGCGATGGGCACCCGGTAGGGCGAGCAGGAGACATAGTCGAGCCCGGCATCGTGGCAGAAGGTCACCGAGGCGGGATCGCCGCCATGCTCACCGCAAATGCCGAGCTTGATGGCGGGCCGGGTGGCGCGGCCGCGCTCGGCGCCGATGGTGACCAGTTCGCCGACCCCCTCCTGGTCGAGGGTGACGAAGGGGTCCTTCTCATAGATGCCCTTCTCCTCGTAGACCTTGAGGAACCGGCCGGCATCATCGCGGGAAATGCCAAGGGCGGTCTGGGTCAGGTCGTTGGTGCCGAAGGAGAAGAAGGCCGCTTCCTCCGCGATCTGGCCGGCCTGGAGGGCGGCGCGTGGTAGCTCGATCATGGTGCCGACCAGATAGTCGAGCGCAGTGCCGGTGGCGGCGAACACCGCCTCGGCGGCGCCATCGACCACGGCCTTGAGGATGGCCAGTTCGGCGCGGGTCGCGACCAGCGGGATCATCACTTCTGGGACGGGCTTGGAGCCGGTCTCGGCGGCGATGGCGACCGCTGCCTCGAAGATGGCGCGGGCCTGCATCTCGTAGATCTCGGGATAGGAGATGCCCAGTCGGCAACCGCGATGGCCGAGCATGGGGTTGCTCTCATGCAGTTCGGCGGCGCGTTGCTTGAGGGCGGCGGCATCGAGGCCGGAGGCGTCGGCGACGGCGGCCATGTCCTCATCGGTGTGGGGGAGGAATTCGTGCAGGGGCGGATCGAGCAGGCGGATCGTGCAGGGCCGGTCGCCCATGATCCGGAAGATCGCCTCGAAATCGGACCGCTGGAAGGGCAAGAGCTTGTCGAGCGCGGCGCGGCGGCCGGCCTCGTCTGCGGCGAGGATCATCGCCCGGACAACGGCGATGCGTTCGGCGTCGAAGAACATGTGTTCGGTGCGGCAGAGGCCGATGCCTTCGGCGCCGAAATCGCTGGCGGTCTGCACGTCGCCGGGCGTGTCGGCATTGGTGCGGATCTTGAGGCGGCGGGCGGCATCGGCCCATTCCATGAGGGCTGCGAAATCGCCTGAGAGGTCTGGCTGGGTCATCTTGACCGCGCCGGCGAGGACCTGGCCGGCTGCGCCGTCCACCGTGATGATGTCGCCCTTGCGGACCTCGCGGCCGGCGACCCGGAACACGCCGGCCTCGCCATCGATCTGCATCGAGCCGGCGCCGCAGACGCAAGGCCGGCCCATGCCGCGCGCGACGACGGCGGCGTGGGAGGTCATGCCGCCGCGGGCGGTCACGATGGCCTTGGCGGCGTGCATGCCGTGAATGTCTTCGGGGCTGGTTTCGATGCGGACGAGGATCACGTCGATCCCGCGCTCGGCCAAATGGGCGGCCTCGTCGCTGTCGAACACCACTTCGCCCACCGCCGCACCGGGGCTGGCGGGCAGCGCGGTGACGAGGATGTCGCGTTCGGCGTCATCGGCAATGGTCGGGTGGAGGAGTTGGTCGAGCTGGCTCGGCTCCAGCCGCAGCACGGCCTCGTTCTCGTTGATCAGGCCTTCGGCCTGCATGTCGACCGCCAGCTTGAGGGCAGCAGCGGCGGTCCGCTTCCCGCTGCGGGTCTGGAGCATGTAGAGCTTGTTGTCCTCGACGGTGAATTCGAGGTCCTGCATGTCCCGGTAATGGTGTTCGAGCTTGTCGGCGACAGCCACGAGTTGGGCGTAGACGTCGGGCATGGTGTCTTCGAGCGGCGCTTCATCGGAAGAGAGGGCCGCTGCCCGGGCGCGGGAGATGGGCGCGGGGGTGCGGATACCGGCCACCACGTCTTCGCCCTGGGCGTTGATCAGGTATTCGCCATAGAACACTTTCTCGCCATTGGAGGGGTCGCGGGTAAAGGCCACGCCGGTGGCCGAGGTCTCGCCCATATTGCCGAACACCATGGCCTGGACGGTGACGGCGGTGCCCCATTCGCGGGGAATATCGTTCAGCTTGCGATAGGTGATGGCGCGGTCATTCATCCAGGACCCGAACACGGCGCTGATGGCGCCCCAGAGCTGGTCGCGCGGGTCTTCGGGGAAGGGCTTGCCCAACTGGTCGTGCACCGCCGCCTTGTACTGGACGATGATCGCTTTCCAGTCGTCGGCCGTCATGTCGGTGTCGAGTTGGTAGTCCTCGCGTTCCTTGTAGTCGTCGAGCAGGTGTTCGAACGTGTCATGCTTGAGGCCGAGCACCACGTTCGAATACATCTGGATGAAGCGGCGATAGCTGTCATAGGCGAAGCGTTCGCCGGCAGTGGCGGCGAGGCCCTTCGCGGTCTCTTCATTGAGGCCGAGGTTCAGGACGGTGTCCATCATGCCGGGCATCGAGGCGCGGGCGCCGGAGCGTACCGATACGAGCAGCGGATTGGCCACATCGCCGAAGGATTTGCCGGTATGGGTTTCGATGGCGGCCAGGGCGGCGTCGACCTGAGCGTCGAGGCCTGCGGGATACTGCTGGCCAAGATCGTAGAATGCGGTGCACACGGCGGTGGTGATGGTGAAACCGGGCGGCACCGGCAGGCCGAGCTTGGCCATTTCGGCGAGGTTTGCGCCCTTGCCGCCGAGATCATTGCGCATGGACGCATCACCATCGGCCGTGCCACCCCCGAAGGAATAGACGTAGCGCTCGGTGGCGGTTTTCTGTGCGGCTTCACCCATTTGTCTGCTCCTTCAGGAACCTAGGCTTCGATCTTTGAAAAGTCTGCGACGCTGTGCAAGGCGTCACGGATCTTCGCAAGCAGTTTGAGGCGGTTTGCCCGCACCTCCGGATCGTCGGCATTGACCCTGACCGCCTCGAAGAAGGCGTCGGCGGGGGCGCGGAGGAGGGCGAGAGCGGACATGGCGGCTTCGAAATCCTCCTTGGCGAGGGCGGGGCTTAGCGCAGATTGCGCGGTTTCAATGGCCGCGTGCAAGTCGCGTTCCGCAGGGTCTGTGAGGAGGGCGGGGTCCGGGTCGGGGGTGAAGGTGGTCTTGTCCTTCTTCTCCTCGATCTTGAGGATATTCGAGGCGCGCTTGTAGGCGGCGAGGAGGTTGGCGCCGTCGTCGGTGGCGAGGAAGGCGGTGAGGGCGTCGACGCGTTTGACGATGAGGACGAGGTCATCTTCACCGAGGGCGAACACGGCATCGATCAGGTCGTGGCGTTTGCCTTCGTCGCGGAGGACTTGTTTTAGGCGGTCTGCGAAGAAGGCGAGCAATGTTTCCCATGACGCCAAGTCTAGCGCGAGCTTGGAGGTCTCCTCAATGGAGCGTTGCTTGTCAGAAGGAGGTATCGACTTCGGATACTCCCGTCCTGCGAAATTGAATACATTTCGGAGGTTTAGTCGCAAGTCATTTTCGAGGACTGACCGAACCACGCCCAACGCTGCGCGCCTCAACGCAAACGGGTCCTTACTCCCCGTCGGCTTCTCGTTGATCCTCCAGAAGCCGACCAGCGTGTCGAGCTTGTCGGCGAGGGCGACGGCGATGCTGACGGGGCTCGTGGGGACGGCGTCGGAGGGGCCCTGGGGCTTGTAGTGATCGGCGATGGCGTCGGCGATCTGGGTAGTCTGGTCCTGGTTCAGGCCGGCCAACAGAGCCGTATCCCCGGGCTTGGGCCGGGGGCTCACCGTTCTAGGGCCGGTCTCCGTTGTGGGAGGTCCCGGATCAAGTCCGGGACTACGGTTCAGGGCTTCCAGCGCGTAGTAGCGGCCCATGACGCCCTGGAGTTCGGGGAATTCGTAGACCATTTCGGAGACGAGGTCGGCTTTGCAGAGGCGGGCGGCGCGCCCCGCCAAATCCGGATCGGCGCGAACGCTTGGGGCGAGTTCCCGGGCGAGGGCGGCAACGCGCTCGACCTTGTCGGCGATGGTGCCGAGCTCTTCCTTGAAGGTGATGGTGCCGAGCTTCTCGGCCATGGCGTCGAGGCCGGTCTTCACGTCATTGTCATAGAAGAAGCGGGCATCATCGAGCCGGGCTGAGAGGACCTTGGCGTTGCCGGCTGCTATGGTCTTGCCGCGGTCCTTGGCCTTGATGTTGGCGACGACGAGGAAATGGGGCGCGAGGTCGCCGGTCTCGGGGTCGCGGGCGGCGAAGTATTTCTGGTGGGTCCGCATGGAGAGGCGGATGACTTCTGGCGGCAGGGTGAGGAAATCCGGGTCCATGTCGCCCAGGATAACGACGGGCCATTCGGCGAGGCCGGTGACCTCTTCGAGCAGGCCTTCGTCGGGGACGAGTTCCAGGCCGGCCTTCTTGCAGAGTTTGGCGGCTTCTTTCGCGATGAGGGCCTTTCGGTCTTCGCGGCGGAGGCGGACATGGCCATCGGTTTCGAGCTGGGCCTGGTAGTCGTCCCAGCCGGTGACGGTGAAGGGGCCGCGGCCGTGGACTCGGTGGCCTTCGGTCTGATCGCCGGAGGGGATGCCATCGACGGTGAAAGGCACGGCCTTGCCGCCGAGGACGCAGAGGATGCGCTGGAGCGGGCGGACCCAGCGCAGCGTGCCGCCTGTGAGGGCGTTGGGGCCCCAGCGCATGGATTTCGGCCAGTGGAAACTGGTGATCACGTCCGGCACGATCTCGGCGATGATCTCGCTGGCGTCCCGGCCGGGGGTTTCGATCACGGCGACATAGACCTCGCCCTTCTTGGGGTCGGTGCGGATTTCTGCGGCATCGATGGAGGCGAGGTCGGCGCCGCGCAGGAAGCCTTCCACGGCTTTGTCTGGCGCGCCGACCTTAGGGCCTTTTCTTTCTTCGCGGACGTCATCGGAGCGGGGGGCGAGGTCTTCGACGCAGACGCCCAGGCGCCGGGGGCCGGACCAGGCGAAGGCTTCGCCATGGCTGAGGCCGGCTTCGGCGAGCCTGGTGGTGACCGCCTTGAGCAGGTCAGCCTCGGCCTTCGCCTGCATCCGGGCGGGGATTTCTTCGCTGAAGAGCTCGAGGAGAAGCTGGGGCATGGACGGTCTGGATCACTGGCAGGAGAGCGAGGGAGGTGTGGCGAAGGCCCGGCCGGGCCGGGACCGGCGGCGGTCAGGGCTGGGGGGCCGGGGGAAAGGGGTCATCATGGAGGAGGGAGCGGATCTGGTCGGCCTCCATGGCGGCCATCTTTGGTAGGCGCGCCCGGGTGGTGAAGTGGCCGCGCAGCTTGGTGCCTTCGGCGTAGCCCCAATCGGTGACGTCCATCGGGCCGAAGGCGATCGTGTCACCCTTGGTGAAGGTGCGCGAGAGGCGTTCGGGCTCATTGCCCAGGATGCCGGTATAGCCGACTGGTGCTTCGGCGAGGCCGGTGACCCAGACATGCTCGACACCATCGGAGCCGGCTTGCAGGCGGATCTTGGTGGCGAAGCGGTCGGTGCCCGGCGCCTGGGCCTGGTAGGCCTGCCAGAAGCGCGGGAAGGATTGCTGGGCGTCGGCGATGGCGATGAGCATGGCTTGCTCTGCGGCGTCGATGGGAAGGGTCGTTGTTTCTTCGTTCGGGGTCTGCTCGGCATGGGCCGGCTGAGGCAGCGCTGCGGCGATGAGGAGGGCCGCGGCCAGGCTTTGGAAGGCTGGGGTCATTCGGGAACGCTCCTGAGGGCTAGATCGGGTCGACGGCGGAAACGGTGGGGCGTGCGGAACCATTGACCCGCCCGACGAGGCGGGGCTGCCAATGTCCATCGATCTGGGCGAGCTTGCTGGCGACGTTGACGGGTTTCAATTCGGCGCCCTCCCCTGCTGGTCGGCCCAGAGGACGGCGGCGCCGCGGGCGAGGTCGCGGACGCGGGCGATGTAGGCCTGGCGCTCAGTGGGGCTGATGGCGCCGCGGGCGTCGATCAGGTTGAAATAGTGGCTAGCCTTGAGGGCGAAGTCGTAGGCCGGAAGGGGGAGTTCCGCCTCCCGCAGCGCCTGTGACTGGCGCTCGCAGCCTTCGAACCATTTCAGCAGCATATCCACATCGGCATGGGTGAAATTGAAATGGCTCTGCTGGACTTCGTTTTCGTGGAAGACGTCGCGATAGGTCAGCGGCACCGCGCTATCGGGCGCGTTGAAGGGGAGGTGGTAGACATTGTCGACGCCGAACACGTACATGGCGAGGCGTTCGAGGCCGTAGGTCAGCTCGCCGGAGACAGGGTTCACATCGAGCCCGCCAACCTGCTGGAAATAGGTGTATTGGCTAACTTCCATGCCGTCGCACCAGACCTCCCAGCCGAGCCCCCAAGCGCCGACGGTGGGG
>JBCCBN010000067.1:0-13981 GCA_039034035.1 Pseudomonadota bacterium | reverse complement strand
GGCTGTTCAGCCTCGCTCGCCGGAACTGAGTGTGCGGCGCACCGGCCCCTCTTCGCCCGCCGAGAAGCCTTCGACGAGACGGGAGATGTAGGCCGACAATGTGTCACGCACCTCGTACGGTGCCTCCATGGGCAGGAAATGGGTTGTACCGCGGCAGGTCTGGACCGCAGCGGCGGGATAGAGTTTTTCCAGCCGGCGCACCGACGCATCCGTCATCACAGATCCGGTTTCGGCGCGGAGAATGATCATTGGTGTCCGATTGTCTCGAACGGTCTTGAGGGCGGCCCAGGGCCGGTTTCGCTGGGCGCTGAAGGTCGCCGCTTCCCAGGCGGGGCGGCAGGTCAGGCTCCAGGTTTGCTCCGTATCATCGGCATCTGTTCCGCCATCGCTGCGGGCCAGACCATCGAGGAGATAGTCTTCGAGGAAAGGTTCGCGCCAGCTCGCAAAGGCGCCGCGGCCGGAATATTTGTCGCGGGCGACTTCCGGCGAGGGAAAGGATGGCCGGCGTCGGCGGGCCTGGTCGCTCATGGTGGAAGCGCCGCGGTTCAGGCGTGCGAGAAAGGGAGCGATGTGGAACGTCTGGTACATCCGAGGGGAGAGGATTACCGGATCGGCCAGCACCAGACCCTTGACCAGGTCCGGCCGGACCCCGGCAACGGTGAGGGCGACGCACCCGCCCATGGAGTGACCACCCAGGACGACGCCGCGGGGCTTGGTGACCCCGCCAACATCGTGAACCGGCAATTGCTGGTCCAGCCAGGCGATCACGTCATCGCGGTAGCGTTTCCAGCTTTTCAGCTTCGAGGGATTGGCGGGCATGGTGTTGAGGCCGTGGCCGCGTAAGTCGATCGCAGCAACCCTGGCACGGAGTCCGAGGGGCGCGAGGATCGACTGGTAGGTCATCGCATTGAATCCGGTGGCATGGAACCAGACCGCCGAGAGCGGCTGTACCGGGTCGCCGAATTCGACACCGGTTATCGCCCCATCCAGGACTTCATGGCGAAACCTGCGGATCATGCGGCGGCCCCGAAGACTTTCCTGAGAATGTCGGTGGTGCGCGCCACCGGGTTCTCGCGGATCTTCTGCTCCTCGCTTGCCAGATAGAAGAACAGGCCATCGAGGCCTTTGTCTACGGCGGTGCTGGCGAGGTCGTTCTTGAGATCCGCGCTGAGCGCGCCAAGGCCATTATTGGTCACTACGGTGTCGAGGGTGGAGAAAGCGCCGGTGCTGGTCAGAGCCTGGTCCATATGGGGCGCGAGTGCTTCACGGAGTCCGGCTTCGGTCTTGCTGCGAAGATACTGGGTCGCGGCGTTGCTCTCGCCATTGAGGATCCCGACCGCGTCCTGCAGCGTGATCTGCTGAACCGCGCCAATGACCAACCGCTTGCCATCGGGAATGGCGGATTCTGCGGCGCGATTGAGCTTGAGTTCAAGCTCGTCCAGTGGCGCAGACAGGCCGACGCGAGAAAGGCCCGATTGCAGGTCGCCGAGCCGTCCGGGCAGGGGGATCTTGATCTGGGGGTCGGCGAAATAGCCATCGGTGGCGCCAAGTTGGTCAGCCACGCGCTCAGTACCGATTGTGAGGGCCTCACGCAGGCCCTGTTCGATCTCCAGCGTGCTTAGTTCTGACGCGCCGGCGCCCTGGGTGGCGAGCACGTCGCCAATGACGGCGCCGAGGCCCGCTGTGTCTGTGGTTTCGCAGGCTGACAGCATGGCGGTAGCGGCAGCGAACGCGAGCGCCCATAAAGGCAGGCGACGTTTGCGGGTATCGTGTGACAGGCGATCGGTCATAATCAGGCCCCTCTGGTATCGGTCTGACTGGTCATTTCGAAAACCTGGCCAGAACACAAGGGTTTCCTGCTTTACGCTCGCGGTGCGCTCCATAGTATTCGGGGCGCGGTCTCCAATAAGGGGGTCGGGGATATGCAGGAGGAAAGACATGTTGAAAGAGAGCTATGACTGCTTCGATGTCACCATAGCGGACAAGGTGGCGCACATCGTGTTGAAGCGGGGCGAAGCGCTGAACACGATGACCCGGGCCTTCTGGAACGAATTGCCGGAGATCGTCGACACGATTGATGGTGAGGCGATGGCGCGGGTGATCGTGATCTCGTCAACCGGCAAGCATTTTTCAGCCGGGATGGATCTTGCAAATTTCAGTGGTGGAGAGAAGGCGAGTGACCGGTTTGTTGCGGCCGAGGCGTTTCGATCGAACATTCGCTATATCCAGTCCAGTTTCAATGCGCTCGAACAAGCGCGGGTGCCTGTGTTGTTCGCGCTCCATGGCGGGGTGGTCGGGGGTGCAATCGACATGATCTCGGCCGGCGACATCCGCTGGTGCACCGAGGATGCGTTCTTCACCATTGCCGAAATCGATATCGCCATGACCGCCGATGTGGGGACGTTTCCAAGGCTGCAGCGCTACATTCCCGAGGGTTGGGTGAAGGAGATGGCGTATACGGGGCGCAGCCTCAATGCAGCGAAAGCGAAAGAGATTGGCCTGGTCAATGATGTGTTCGGGAGCCATGAGGCGATGATGGACCATGTGATGACTACCGCGCGCGAAATTGCGGAAAAGAATCCGCTCGCGGTGACAGGCTCGAAGGTGCTGATCAATTATGGTCGGGACCACACAACCGCCGAGACGCTCGACTATATCGGCGTGTGGAACGCCGCGATGCTGGCGCCGCCGCACATGAAGGAAGCGTTCGAAGCCAAGCAGGAACGACGAACACCGGCCTATCCCGATCTCGCCCGGCTACACCGCAAGCCGATGTAGCATGGTGATCCAGTTCGCCATCGGTTCGGGATTGATCGTGCTCACCGTGGTGATCGCGACCGTGTTGATGTCTGTGGCGCTGGAAGTCTTTTACGCGGCGCGGGCAGTGTTGTTCGAAGTACGACCAATCGCGCGATCCACGGCGGCGCTGTCGGTGATGACGTTGTCGACGGTGGTCGTTTTGACGATTGTCATGTGGATGTGGGCGCTGGCCTTGTGGGGCCTCGGTGCTGCCGATGGTCTCGAAGCGGCGATCGAGGTGACGATGCTAGCGTTCACGACGCTGGGCGGTGGGGAACAGGACCTGGCGGACGATTGGGCGCTGCTGCCGGGCTTCATCGGTACGGGCGGGTTCATCCTGTTCGGCTTGTCGACGGCGTTCATGTTCGAAGCGGTGTCGGAGATCAGGAGCGGGCACCGGCAGCGCCGCGGCGAGTAGGTCGGGCGACCATACTTGGTGGCTGGCACGGTTGGCCGCTCAGAAGACGGCGTGGTCGCCGCGTTCAGGCTGGGCGGTGCCGCTCAAGAGTTGGTCGAAATGTTCGAACAG
The DNA here is from genome assembly GCA_039034035.1 of Pseudomonadota bacterium. Classification (GTDB taxonomy): domain Bacteria; phylum Pseudomonadota; class Alphaproteobacteria; order Caulobacterales; family Hyphomonadaceae; genus UBA5336. Next base: position 10,653 of record JBCCBN010000067.1, on the reverse strand, counting down.
AGTGTCTGCGCCGAACTCTGGCGTCGCGCCGGCGTCGTAGCGTCCGTTTTCGTCGTCCCAGACGAGCATGGATTCCGTGCCGTAATAGAGGCCGATCCGGGCGAGGGCCGCCTTCGACCGTAACGGCGGGATAACGGTGCCGACGACGCCCATGGTGCCGGCGAGTAGGCGCATGGCGGCGACTGGCATGGTGGAGAATTTCAGCGGTCGACCCAGGCGGGCCGCGATATGTTCGCCCATATCGCGGGGTGTGAGAGCGGGACCAGGGCCGCCGATGGGAAGTATGCGGTGCGCCTTGTCCGTATCGGCCAGGCAGCGGACAATAAAGGCGGCGAGGTCGCGATCGCTGATCGGTTTGCAGGCCGTCAAGCGGCCGTCGCCGAACATGAGATAGGGTTTCCCGGCCTTTACTCGAGCGACCTGGCCCGACAGGGACTTGAAGTAGGCGGTGGGCCTGACGATGGTCCAGTTCAATCCCGACGCCATGAGTTCGTTCTCAAAGGCGAGCTTGGCATGCTGGAAGGCAAGGCGGGGCTTCTGGACGCAGATGGCCGAGAGGAGAATGAATTGGGGGACGCTTGCCTGCTGGGCGGCCTTGAGCAACGCCGATTGGGCCCGATGGTCGACGGCCCAGGCATCGCTGGGCGTGCCGGTGCGGGAGGCAAGGCAGGAAATCACCGCGTCGAATTGTTCGCCCTCGATGCCCCGTTCAGAGGTGGTTTTCGGATCAGCGAAAGAGCCGATGCGCCAACTGACCTGATCGTTCGCGGGACCCCTTGAGCGCCCATAGCAGACCACCGTGTGGCCGTCAGCTATGAGCTGTGTCAGGACCGCCCGGCCGATCGTACCGGTTGCACCCGTCAGCAACACGCGTTTCGGCGCAGACTCTGTCATTGCCCGGCATCCATCGCAGTGACCCGCATCCAGACCCCTTCGCGCTCGCCGACGCGCCGTTCAACCAGAAGTCGCGCCACCTGGTGGTCATCATCAAAGGCATTGCCGGTGAGGCTATCGAGTAAGGCCTTGGCGAGATTGTCGAGGTCCATCCAAGGGGCGTCGCCGGTGTACTCCATGACGATATGGACGCTGTAGTTGCCCCAGCCGGGGCGGAGCGGGGGAAAGTCCTTGCGGAAGAACTCTTTCAGCAGGGTTTTGTAGTATTTGGTTTGGGTTGTGAGGCCAAAACATCGGACTTCGAGAGCGCCGTCCTTCGTCAGCCGGGCCCGCACCTTGCCCTTCGTGATCCAATCGTCCGGCATGGAGGGAGGGATAGGCGAGCGGGCAAGCGCTGGCAATTCGCACGCGTGTCAGCGTCACGAAGCAGGCGCGGTATCGCCACTGGACTCGATCTTGCGATAGGCGCTGGGGGTCATGCCGGTTTCAGCCTTGAAGGCGCGATTGAACGGACCGATCGACGCAAAACCGCAGTCCATGGCGATTGTCAGGATCGAGGGGCGAGCGCCATCGTGTTGCGACAGCCGGCGCTTTGCCTCGGCGATCCGGAACGTATTGATCATTCGGTTGAAATTGCTGAAGTTCATGTCGCCGACCACGCACTGGCTGATCTTGTACTCGGGCTCGGCGAGCCGACGGGCGACGTGAGCGACCTTGATATCAGGATCGAGATACACTCGTTCCGTCTCCAGTAATGCTCGTAGGCGCCGGGCAAGCACCGGGTCGGATGGTGCGTTTGCCAGACCAATGGGTGCTCGTCGGTGGGTCGAGGATCGGGGGCGGGCCGCACGCCGAAGCGGGTGTTGCAGCCGAAAGCGCACCGCCAGGCCCGCACCGATGAGGGCGGCGGCTGCCAGGCCGACACGGATTTCATGCTGCCAGCCTTCCAGCCCTGGCAGATTGGCGACGAACGACACCGCGACGATGCCCGCATATCCAGTCGCAAAGAACAATCGCAGGCGCCGGTCCGGGGCGCCCGGGCCAAACCCGTCAACCGCTTCGACAAACGTCATGAACAGCATGGCCGAGCCGATCAGCACCTGGATGCTCTCGACATAGGCGAGGACGCCGCTCGTCTCGCCTGGACCGGTTGCATAGAGGATCAGGCAAGTCAGGAACAGGGCGCCAACGACGAGTGGCGGCCATCGTTCTGGCTGCTCCGACGGGCGGAACAGGGCCCGGGCGACGAGCCAGGCCAACCCGCAACTGACGAGGCTGACAAGATCGAGCACGACACCCATGGTCGGGAGGACGGGCGCGATGAAGTAATTGATGATGTACGCGCCCAATGAGGCTGAAAAGAGCAGCCAGTACATGCTGAGCGGCGGGAGTGACCGGGTGGGCTGGTGCCGAAAGAGTGGCCTTAGTGAGGAGGCGATGGGCTGCAAGGCGGTCATCTGTCTTTCCTCATCGTGTCCGTCGGCTCGAAAGTCGAGTTTAGTGAGGCTTGCAGGCGGCGTCGATGGGGCCTGCGGCCAAAAAAGCTGGCCGATTTCCAAAACGGCAAGACCGACCACCCAGCACCTTTCACCATCGGGGCATGAACTCCGCGTGAAAGGAAAACCCATGACCGATGTTACGGCTTCAAACCGGCGGCACACCAATCCTTCGTCTCTTCTCAGATGGTCAGGCGTGGCCTGGTTCGGTGTCGCTGCTTTTGGCCAATTTGCCTTCATCGTCTTTATCGTCGGCTACTACGGGGTGCGTACCGCGGGCGGGGACTTTGCGGGATGGAATGACAAGGAGCTGATCACCGGACACGTACCGGGCGATGGCGCCGGAAATGTCATGTTTGCGCTACATGTCTTGCTGGCTGCGGTGATGACGCTCGCCGGAGTGTTGCAACTGATTCCAGCCCTACGCCGGCGAGCCCCTGCGATCCACCGCTGGAGCGGCCGGGTGTTCCTCAGCCTTGCCTGTTTCCTCGCCGTGGGTGGGTTATGGCTGACCTGGGGGCGGGGATCCTACTTATCGGTCGTCTCAGCGGTGAGCGTCTCGTTGAACGGCGCGCTTATCCTCATGTGCGCGGCGATGACGTTAAGATACGCCATGGCCCGGCGCTTTGCGGCCCATGAGCGCTGGGCCATGCGCCTGTTCATGGTGGCGAACGGGGTGTGGTTCTTCCGGGTTGGTTTGATGGGCTGGGTCCTGATCAACCAGTCACCGCGGTGGATGAACTCCACGTTGTCGGGCCCCGCAGACATAGCGCTGTCTTTCGGCAGCTACCTCGTCCCGCTGGCGGGTCTTGAACTGTACTCGGCGGCCAAGCGTAGTGGTTCCGCCGCAGCGAAGATCGCAGGCGCAATCCTTGTGTTAGCCTTCACCGCATTCATGGCGGTCGGCATCATGGGGGCAATCATGATGCTCTGGTCGTAGGGCGCGCTTGGCCGGCATTGAAGCGGTAGGGCTCAGGATTCCTTGAGGTCGACGGCGAGGCGTTGAATGGCGCCATAGTCGAGCTTGCCGGTGCCGAGGACCGGGATGGCGTCGACATGGTAGATCCTTTTGGGAATGGCGAGTTCGGAGACGCCGTGGTTCTGAGCCCAGGCGAGGATATCGGTGCGGTTGGCGTCCGGACATTCGGAAATCAGGACAATCTGTTCGCCTTTCCGCGGGTCGGGTAGAGAGGCAGCGGCGTGGATATGGTCGGGCCAGATCGCGCTGGCACAGTTCTCGACGATGGCGAGGGACACCATCTCACCGCCGATCTTAGCAAAGCGCTTGACCCGGCCCTTGATGCGGATCGCGCCATCATCATCGATCGAGACGATGTCGCCGGTGTCATGCCAGCCGCCTTCGGGCGGTTCGATGACGCCGGGATTGGAGGTACGCAAGTATCCCATCATGATGTTCGGCCCTCGGATCTTGAGCCGCCCGCCCTCCTCGATGCCCTCGACGGGCACCAGTTCGTGCTCCATGTCGGCCATCAGGACGCCAACCGTGCCGGGCTTGTTGTTCTCCCACTGATTGGCCGCAACCACGGGCGAGGCTTCGGTGGCGCCGTAGCCTTCGAGGATTTCGATTTCGAACTTTCGGCGCACGAGCTGGCGGGTCTCGTCGCGTACCCGTTCAGCGCCGCACACGGCCAGCCTTACGCTGGAGAGGTCCTTGTCCCCACCGGCGCGGGCGTATTGGGAGATGAATGTGTCGGTGGCGAGCAGGATCGTACTGTTGGTGGTCGCGATCCTTTTGGCGATTTCCTTGGGCTGGAGCGGAGTAGGGTGGAAGATTGCTTTGACGCCAGCCATCAGCGGCAGGATGGCGCCGACTGTGAGCCCGAAGCAGTGAAAGGTCGGGAGGGGGTTGAAGACGCTGTCGGTCTTGGGGTCGAGGCCGATATGGGCGCGAACCTGTTCGACATTGGCGAGCATGTTGCGGTGGGACAGGACAACGCCCTTGGGGTCGCCCTCGGTGCCGGAAGTGAAGAGAACTACTCCGGGCTGGCTGTGGGCGTTGGCATTGCGGACAAGGAAGGGGGCGACGGGGCCGAGCCCGCCCGCGATCTTCTCGCCAAGGCCAATCCCGGCGCGTACGTCTTCGAGATAGAGAATGTTCGCTTCGCCCTCAAGCTCTTCGATCAGGGGTTCAAGAGCGCCGAGCTCGATGAATTTGTGAGCGGTAATGACGGTGCGGATCTGGCCGGCCTTGAGCGCGCCCTTGAGCCCTTTCGAACCGGCTGTGAAATTCAGCATGGCGGGCACGCGGCCATAGCAAGACAGGGCGAAGAAGGTGAGCACGGCGCCGATGCCAGTGGGTAGAAGAACCCCGACATTTTCGCCCTTTTTCGTGTGTTTCTTGAGGGCCGCGCCAAGGGCGAAGCTACCCTGGAGGATGGTCTTGTAACTGAATTCGGTGCCGTCTCCATCAATGACGGCGGTGCTGGCGCTGCCATGGGTCCGCGCGGCGGTTAGCAGGGCGGCGAAAACGTCCCGGCGGGTGGCGCGATCATCATACGGGACCGGATTGGGCACATGGGTTGACGGGGTATGTGCGGTCTCAGTGTCGCGGGCCATTGGCATGTCCTCCATCGGTCGTTCCCCTCGCCAGTCCCGTTATAAGTACGGATCAAGCCAAGCCATGCAATATCAGGGGAGCAGGGCGGACGTTTTACCGACTTGATCAGGGCCGCGGCGTGGGCCACTTCTGGGTCATGGCCACTCTCATCGATATTCAGTCCAAGCGCGCGCCAACCGGAGCGGACACGTCCGCAGAGGCGGGACCTGACGCGGCCCGTTACCGGCACCCGGAAAAGCGCAACCGCCCCGACACCGCCGTGCTCCGTAAACCGGACTGGATCCGCGTCAAGGCGCCAGTATCGAAAGGCTATGCCGAGACCCGGGACATCGTGAAGTCCAGGGGCCTGGTGACGGTGTGCGAGGAGGCGGGCTGTCCGAACATGGGCGAGTGCTGGGAGAAAAAGCACGCCACCATGATGATCATGGGCGAAACGTGTACACGGGCTTGTTCGTTCTGCAATGTATCGACCGGCAAGCCGCTGCCGCTGGATGTTGGTGAGCCGCGCCGGGTAGCCGATGCGGTGGCGGAGATGGGGCTTCAGCACGTGGTGATTACTTCGGTGGACCGGGACGATCTGCACGATGGCGGCGCCATGCATTTCGTCGCCACGATCGCCGCGATCCGGGCGGCTGCGCCGGGGACGACAATCGAGATCTTAACCCCTGATTTCCTGCGCAAGACCGGCTGGGAAACCCGCGTGATCGACGCGAAACCGGACGTGTTCAACCATAATCTCGAAACGGTCCCGCGGCTGTATCTCTCGATCCGGCCCGGGGCGCGCTATTTCCATTCCCTGCGCCTCCTGGAGAAGGTGAAAGACCGCGACCCGTCACAATTCACCAAATCCGGCCTGATGGTAGGACTGGGTGAGAGCAAGGAAGAGATCATGCAGGTGATGGATGACATGCGCTCGGCGGGCGTGGATTTCCTGACGATCGGCCAATACCTGCAGCCGACGCGGAAGCATGCGGCGGTGGACCGTTATGTCCATCCCGATGAGTTCGCTGCTTATGAAGAAATCGCGCGGGCCAAGGGCTTCTTGATGGTTTCTGCCTCGCCGCTCACCCGGTCGAGCTACCATGCGGGTGAGGACTTCGAGCGGTTGCGGACGGCCCGGGCCGCGCAATTGGCGGCTGGCGAGACTTAGCACGGGACGCGACCATGCCGCGCTACACCACATCGCCGGTGTTGCCCTACCGGGCCGAGGATCTGTTCGAACTGGTGTCGGACATCGGCCGCTATCCTGAATTCATCAAGTGGATACAAACCATGGCCGTGAGCGGGGAGCGAACCAGCCCTGACGGTATCCGTCATGCCCATGGCGATGCGCGGGTCGGATTTCGCGGATTCTCCGAACGGTTTGCGACGGCGGTACGGGCCGATGAGGCCGCTGGCACGGTGGAGGCCAGCCTAGTGCGGGGCCCGTTTCGGAAGCTGGCGAACCGGTGGACTTTCGTGCCGCTTGAGAGCGGGGCGACCCGGGTCGATTTCGAGATCGACTATGCATTCTCCAATCCCATCCTAGCCATGCTTGCCCGGGCAAACTTCGGCCTTGCAGTGAACCGGATCATGGCCGCGTTCACAGAGGAGGCAGGCCGGCGGTACCAGAAAACGGCTTGAACTCCCAATGCGCACGACGCTTCGAGACGGGGTCCAGGCGGAAACGGATGTCAGGCGATCTGGGCGCGGATCATTTCCAACGCGACCTCAAGGGTCTGGAGGCGGATTTCACTCCGGCCTATGTCGCCGAACTGGCGATGCTCATGGAGCATGGCGCGGTTCTCCCGCATGCAGGCAACATGAACAGTGCCGACCGGCTTCATCGGCGTGCCGCCACCGGGACCGGCGATGCCCGTGATCGCGACAGAAACATTGGCCCGGCTCACCTCCAGTGCGCCTTCCGCCATCATTCGGGCAACCGGTTCAGACACCGCTCCATAGTCAGCGATGACATCGCCGGGGACGCCCAGCACTTCCTGCTTGGAACGGTTGGAGTAGGTGACAAACCCGCGCTCGAAGACCGCGGAGGAGCCTTCGAACTCTGTAAAAAGGCCGGCGAGCAACCCGCCGGTGCAGCTTTCCGCGGTGCAGATCTTCAGCCGCCGCTCCCGGGCATCGTCAAAGGTCAGCAGAGCGAGATTATAGAGTCGTTCTGGAAACATGGCGGTACTCTACGAACGAGGCGGGCGGGGAGACAAGATCAGGCCCTCGCCAGGACCACAATGGCTTCGGCAGCGATGCCTTCGCCGCGACCAGTGAAACCGAGGCCTTCGGTTGTGGTCGCCTTGACGCTGACCTGGCTGGCCTTCAGGCCGAGCAGGGTTGCAGTGGCTTCACGCATCGCGCTGCGGTGGGGTTTCACCTTGGGCGCTTCGCAGATGATGGTAATGTCGAGATTAGCGATGGCGTAACCCTGTTTGGTAGCCATCTCCGCCGCTGCGCTGAGGAAGGTGTTCGAAGGCGCGCCTTTCCATTGCGGATCAGAGGGCGGGAAGTGATCGCCGATATCGCCCAAGGCGAGGGCGCCGAGGATGGCATCGGTAAGGGCATGCCAGGCGACATCGGCGTCGGAATGGCCCTTCAGGCGAGCGGTGTGGGGCACGTCCACTCCGCATAGGGTGACATGCTGGCCTGGTTCGAAGGCATGTACGTCAAACCCCTTGCCCATGCGGATCGCTGGACCGGTAGCTTGGTCTTTGAGGCCCATCAGCATCTCCAGGCGGGCGAGGTCGTCATGGAAGGTGATCTTGTCGTTCCGGGGGTCGCCTTCAACCAGCTTCACCTGAGCCCCCAAGGTTTCCACGGCGGCGAGATCATCAACAAGGCTGGTGCTGCTACCGGTCGCGCCAAGGGCGGCCATGATTGTCTTCCAGTGAAAGCCCTGGGGGGTTTGCACCCGGTGAAGCCCCTCCCGAGAAACAGTTTCAAGCGTTTGCACCAACTCACCCGTGGAAGCCCGGCGTTTGAGCGCATCGACCACCGGCAGGGCAGGGGCTGCGGCAGAATGGGTGGAAAGGGCATCGGTAACCCGGGAAATCACCGCTTGAGTGAGGCCGGGGCGAGCGGCGTCATGGATCAGCACGGCTTCGGGTGGAACGGGAGCGGCGGACAGCGCGGCGAGCCCGGCCTTGACCGAAGCGGTGCGCGTGGCTCCGCCAACGACTATGTTTTTGGCGTCAATGCTCGAAAATTCATCACTCCATTCGGCTGGGACGATAACCAAGCAGCGCCGGACCGATGGCGCCGCCGTAAAGGCCAAGTGGCTCCACCGCCACATGGGGCGGCCGCCGATCCGCTGTAATTGCTTGGGGCCCGCGCCGCCGAAGCGCTCCCCCTGGCCGGCCGCCACCAGAATGGAATCGACTATCATCGCACCATTGATACGCCGCCAGCCACCGCATGCCAATCTTTCGCCTTCTTGACGCGCCAGGCGCATGGTGCCTGTGTTTTGTGCATGCTCAGGACAAGTTCCAGTCAGAGGTTATGAGAAGGATGGGCGCGCAGCGGTGATGGTTGACGCTAAGCAGTTTGTACCGCCGCGCACGTGGCTGGCCCCGATGTCGGGCTCGACCGACGCGCCGTTTCGGCGCCAGGCGGTGCGATTCGGTGCGCCGGCGGTCGTATCGGAAATGGTGGCGGGGGAAGCGCTGGCCGCCGCCCGGCCGGATATGGTGCGCCGGATGTGCCACATGATGGCGGCGGCGCGTGGATTGTTCAACTTGCGGCCCGGCGGCCCGAAGATATGCGGCACGGCGCAGATCGGCTCGCCGATGCTGGCGTTGATGTGATTGACATCAACATGGGGTGCCCGTCGAAACAGGTGACTGGCGGACAGTCCGGCTCGGCTCTGATGCGGGACCTGGATCTGGCGTCGCAGATCATTGATGCTGCCCTTGAAGGGGCCGGCGCCCGGCCCGTGACCTTGAAGATGCGGCTGGGCTGGGATCACGACACGCTCAATGCTGCCGAGCTTGCGGTGCGGGCCGAGCGACAAGGCGTGCGGATGATCACGGTGCACGGCCGCACGCGCTGCATGTTCTACAAAGGCAAGGCCGATTGGAGCGCAATCGCCAAAACCGTGGAGGCGGTCGACCTCCAAGTGATTGCCAATGGCGATATTGCCGGCGCGGAAACGGCGCGCCAGGCGCTGGCGGCATCGGGCGCCCATGGCGTGATGGTCGGGCGCGCGGCTTTGGGACAGCCCTGGTTGGTTGGTGAGGTGGACGCAGCCCTCCGCCGCGAGCCGTTCCAGCCGCCCGCCCTCGCTGATCAATGTGACAGTCTCCAGGCGCAAGTGTCGGACTCAGTCGCGCTCTATGGTGACCGGTTGGGCGTGCGCACGGTGCGCAAGCATGTCTCCGCAGCAATTGATGTGGTGGGACTACCGCTTGAAGCCGGGATCCGGCGCCAGTTGCGGGCCACACTGTGCCAGATCGAGGAACCGGCCGCGCTGATTGCGGCGATCGGTTCGGTTTACGACATGGAGGGCGAGCGGTTGCTGGCCGCCAGCGGAGACACATTGAAGTTTCTGTCTGGCAGGGACATCGCCGCATGAGCGAGCAAGCATCGAGCGCGGGGACCGGACCCGGACCGGCAGACCTGACCCTTCTCTCAGACCAGGCGCCGATTGCGCTGGTTCAGATCGGCCCCGATCAGAGAACATGGGCCCTCAACCCCGCCGCAGAAGCGCTCTTCGGAACATCGAGCCGGGCGCTAGTGGGCCTGCGGCTCGACGACGCGTTCGTCGATGGTACGGCGCTGACAACGTTGCTGTCGTTCGCACTACAGTCGGAAGGCGACGTTTCAGCGCCCGATATCGAAGTGCGGACCAGTCTTTACCAACCGGCGCTGCGGCTGACGGTACGGATCCGCTATGTAGGGCGTGATGGACTGGTTGTCGCGTTGAGCCAGCCCATGGGTCACGAGCGGGAAGACGGCGTGCCGGGTGTCGCCGGAATGGGGCGTATCCTGGGACACGAGGTCAAGAACCCGCTGGCCGGTATTTCGGGGGCCGCGCAGTTGATGCTGCGGCGCGGGCGGGAGGAAGACGCCGAACTGCTGGAACTTATCCGCGACGAGACACGGCGCATCGAGCGGCTGATCAATCGGTTCTCGGCGTTCGAACTCTATTCGCGCCCCAGCCTCCGGCCCCTGAACGTCCATGAATTGCTCGACCGGGTGGTCAATGCAGAGCGCGCCGCCTTTGACGGGCAGATCACATATCATCGGGAGTATGATCCATCCCTGCCTGATATTCCCGGCGACAGCGATCATTTGCACGAAGCGCTGCTGAACGTGTTGCGCAACGGAGCGGAGGCAGCTGCCCAGAAGAATGGTAGCGATGGCGGGGCCGAAATATCCGTGCGGACCGCTTTCGAGATGAACGTGCCCCAAGGCCCGCGCGCGAAAGGCGTGTCGCGCCGGGCGATCCGCATTGACGTGGAAGACAATGGGCCGGGGATCGATCCGGCCAAAGCCGATCTGCTGTTCGAGGCGTTTGAAAGCTCCAAATCCTCGGCTCGAGGACTGGGATTGACCGTTGTCCGGGACGTTGTCGCTGCCCATGGCGGCCATGTCTCGATCAGTGATGTGCCGTCCGGTTCAGCTGGGCTCGGCGGTCTCCAACTCTCGACAGGGACCGGCACGCGGGTCTCGTTATTTGGCTATATGCATCCTTATTTT
>JBCCBN010000066.1:0-14229 GCA_039034035.1 Pseudomonadota bacterium | reverse complement strand
GGCGGAAATTCACAGCCGGCGTATTGTCGTCGGGGTCATAGCCTTGGCTGGCCGAGGCTACGTCCGCGCCGGTCACCACGGGCGCATTGTTGACCAGCAAACGCTCGCCGGTGTCGACATCGGTCAGCAGACGCCAGCCTGGCGGGTTGCGGCCGGTATTGATTGCCTGCTGGATCCGGGAAGGCGTGTCATCAACCAGTGAGAAGGTCAGTTCGCCAGCCTGTGACAGGACTTCCTTTATCCGGCCAGGATCGGGCTCGCCAGGGACTTCGAGGATGATCCGGTTCTCACCCTGGGGCTGGGGTGCGATATCGCGCACGCCATCGGGGTCGATCCGGCGGCGGACAATCTCGATGGTCTTGGCGAGAGCCTCGCGCTTGAACGCGGACACTGCCGCATCGGTGAGGGAGACATGGATCACGCCATTGCCGACCTCGCGCACGGTATAGGTCCGCGCGCCACCAATCGCGCCCTGGACCGGCGTATTCAGCTCATCCAGCCGGCGGATCGCTTCATCCATGCGGACGGTCCCGTCCCGGTCCGGCCGCAGCGTGATTTCCAGCCGGTCGCCATTGATCTCATTGGTCTGGAACACGCGGTTGGCCGCGCCGCCCGAATTGAATGCCTGCACCACATCGGCGGAGAACACCCGGAGCCGGTTGATAACCACATCTTCTTCCTCGATCTGCATCAGCAGGTAGACCCCGCCGCGCAGGTCCAGCCCGAGATTGACCTTGTTGGTCGGCATGAAGCCAGGCCACCAGGCCGCGCGCGCAGCTTCCCGCTGGCGAACATAGTCAGCGAGCGCGTCGGGCGTTTCGACCGCAGGTCGCTCTGGCTCAACCCCCAGAAACGTGTTGGAAAAGCCGTTCGGCAGTGCCATCAGACCACCGATCAACAGGGTGATCACGATCAAGGCGACCTTCCAGGTGGGAAACTGAAGCATGGCGGTTTCCTAGTCGTTTGCGGCGGCGGGCGTGTCCTTGCCGCGCACATCGGCAACCATGGAGCGGACCAGCCGGGTGCGGACCCCATCCGCCAATTCGATCGTGACCTCATCATCGGCCACCTTGGTGACCTTCGCAATCAAGCCGCCATAGGTCACCACCGTGTCGCCGCGCTTGAGATTGGAGATGAGCTCCTGGTGCTTCTTGCGCTGTTGCTGCTGGGGCCGGATCAGCAGGAAGTAGAAGATCAGGATCAGTGGCACAAAGAACAGGAGCTGGCCGACGATGGAAGAGCCAAAGCCGCCCGCCGGCGCGCCTGCATCCTGGGCCAGCGCGGGCGCTGCAAGGAGCAGGGCGCCGAGGGCGGGAACAAACGGTCGGATCATGGCAGCCTCAGGCAATTGCAAACGGATCATTGGGGAGCGGCTCCTTCCCCGCTTTCCGGGGGCAGATGGCGTGAATACAAGGCGCCCTATAGCTGGGGGCTGGCCGGGACGCAAACCAGTCCCGCAGGGCAGGAAAGTCGCGGCTAGAGCCTCTGTGCCGGTCCCGGTGCCAGCGCCGATATGGGCCGGGCCAGGGCGCGGTCGAAATGGCGGCCATCGCCGTTCAGCACGCGCACGATCCAGCGGTCACCATCGCGGACGGGCACCACCATCCGCCCATGGGGCGACAGGGTCCGCGTCAGCGCAGAAGGCACCGCATCCACCGTGCCGGTCAGCAGGATGCGGTCAAAGGTCTCGCCGGTGTCGAGCCCGCCCAGACCGTCGCCGTGATAGAACCGGAAGGCTGCGCCCTGATCATGGTCCGCAAGGGCCTGGCTGGCCGCTTCGACCAGCGTGAAATAGCGGTCGATCCCCGCGACGACGCCGGCGGTGCGGGCGGCCAGTGCCATGGTGTAGCCCGACCCCGCGCCCACCAGAAAGACGGCCTCGCCGGCGCCTGGCGCGATCTGCAGGGCCTGCAGCAATTGCCCGGCCACCAGCGGCGAGTAGAGCGTTTGCCCGCAGCCGATGGGCAGGTCGCACTCCTCATAGGCAAGGTCTTCAAGGCCGGGCGCGGCGAAATCAGCCCGGTCGACCGCCTCGATGGCTTGCAGCACGCTGTCATCGGTCACGCCGTGGCGCCGCAATTCCAGCAATAGCCGGGCGGGGCGGAACGGATCGGCCGTGGTGTCTGGCGCGCCCCCGCTCATGTCGCCGGCCAGGTTCGCATGGTTTCCAGAACGCCGTTATGGGTCAGGTCCACATGGAGAGGCGAGACCGAGACGTAGCCGTCATAGATGGCCCTGAGGTCGGTGCCCTGGTCGGGATCGGACAGTGTCCCACGATAGCCGATCCAATAGTAGTCATTGCCGCGCAGGTCTTCGCGCCGCTCGGTGCGGATGATCTGTTCGTCTCGGAAGCCCTGGCGGGTGAACTGGACGCCGGCCACGTCCTCGGGCGCGCGGTCGGGGAAGTTCACATTGATCACCACGTCATCCGGCCAGCCCTGGGCCAGGAGCTGCTTCAGCACACCGGGTCCGAATGCCTCGGCGGTTTCCCAGGGACAGGAGCGGCGATGGCGGAAGTTCTGGGACTGGCTGAACGCCACGGAAGGCACCTTGTGCTGCATGCCAAACATGGCCGCTGCTATAGTGCCCGAATAGGTCGTGTCCTCGGCGATGTTCTGGCCCTTGTTCACGCCTGAAAGAATGAGGTCAGGCGGGGTATCCATCAGCTCCCGCATGGCGAGCAGAACGCAATCGGTTGGCGTTCCGGATATGGCATGGGTGCGGGCGTCGAGGTGGCGCACCCGCACCGGCTCGGTCAGCGTAACCGCGCGCGCCTTGCCCGACTGTTCAAGCTCCGGAGCGACAATGGTGATATCCTCGGAGACGGTCCGGGCGATGGTTTCGAGCACCCTCAGGCCGGGGGCATGAATGCCATCATCATTGGTGAGCAGGATCTTCATCGGTTCTTCCGGTGCGCAGGCTCTAGCGCCGTCAGGTCAACACGCCCGCCAGCCTGCCTTCAATGCCCTCTCGTTATGCCAGACCCGCCCCACACACCAGCCCCTCGTCTCGATCAGAGGTCGCGTCCGTATGCCGACGTGCGCCAAGCACGGGTTCATATTCCACATACTCGCCCTCGGTATGGGGGCGACTCACTCGCTGCGTTTGTAGGCGTAGGGGCGTTCGCCCGGGTCGAGGTTGAGGTAGCGATCGCGGAGCCGGGTCTGGCGGCTCTCCAGGCTCTGCACCTCGCCGTCGATGATCACCGTATCTGGGCTCGACATGACTTCCAGCGGATCGCCGTCCCAGATCACCACATCGCCAACGCTGCCAACGGCGAGCGTGCCGAGCCCGTCCATGCCGAAGATCGCCGCCGGCACGCGCGTGATCGCTGCCAGCGCATCGTCGTGGGAGACGCCATGGGCCACCGCGCTGCCAGCCACCTGCAAGGTCAGCCGGGCCTGGTGACCGAGACTATCGAGGTTGGCGATAGCGACGGTGACGCCCGCATCGATCAGGCGAGCGGTGTTCTCCTGGCTCGATGCCAGGGCCTGGAACGTACCGGGCAGGTTGTCGAACGGGTTCACGATCACCGGAATGCCGGACGCCGCCAGTTCATCGGCGACCAGCCAGCCTTCAGCCGCGCCGACAATGGCGAAATCGAGTGAGGGGTTGGCCGCCGCGAAATCGACAATCTGCTGGAGATCGCTAGCCCGGTGGGCTTCGAACACGATCAGCTCCTGGCCGCGGGAGGCTCGGCCCAGGGCCTGGGCGTCGACCCGGGTCAGCGCGTCGCCCTCATTATGGGCGAGATACCGGGCCGGGAAGGTCCGGGCATCGGCCAGTGCGGCGCGGAAGTACGTCCATGCCGCAGGCCGCGATCCACCGGCGACGCCAGCGCCCCCTTCGCCGAGCCGGACATAGACGAACGCTTCATCATCCATCACCGAGCCGAGCTGGCCGGTTGTGTCGGCCGTGAAGCCCTTGCCGGCAAAGATCGACATCCCCGCCGATGGGGCCACCACGACCCGCGTGATCCCTTCGATCCTCGAGGCCGCCACCGGCGTGGCCGATGGATTGAACCCGTCGACGGCTCGGAGCGCGACGGAGTAGGGGGTCAAGGCGCCAGACGTGTCATTGGTCGAGTCTTCGGCGCCGACCTCCACCAGGCCAATCTGGGAAAAGGGCGCGACGATGCCAGGTGTCACCCATTTGCCCGCCGCATCGATGGTGGTTGTTCCCTCCGGAACAGCTGCTTCGGCACCAACAGCCGTGATGGCGCCATCGGTGATGATGATTGTCGCGCCATCGACCGTGCCAGCATCTGTGCCGGTCCAGGCGTTGGCATTGGTGATGGCGACCGATTGGGCCGATGCGGCGCCAGCGGCGAGGAGCAGGGCAAACGCGCCAGCAATGGGGAAAATACGAAAAAACGAACGAGTCATTTCACATCTCCTTCGCCGGGCTGGCCAAGTTCGAAGTCCATCACCGGCTGATAGGCCGGATCGCCCCGGTCGTACATCTTCGCGCCATCGACATAGACCTGCTCGGCCAGGGTGAAGCTGGAGAACGGATCGCCTGTCCAGATCACCACATCACCCGCCTTGCCGGCTTCCAGGCTGCCCGTCTGGTCTTCGATGCCGAGGGATTTGGCGGGGTTCAGCGACAGCCAGGTCCACGCCGTCGCCTTGTCGATATCGAGGCCGGCCTTGTTGCCATCCGCCAATGCCTTGGCTGCTTCTTGGTTGAGGCGCTGGATGCCGACATCGCTGTCGGAATGGACAATCGCGCACGCGCCGGCCGCATGAACCATGGGAATGTTCTCGCGCACCGTATCATAGGCTTCCATCTTGAAGCCCCACCAGTCGGCCCACATGGCTGAGCACGTCCCCGCTTCTGCCAGAATATCTGCGATCTTGTAGCTTTCGATGGCATGGTGAAAGGCGCTCACCGTGTAGCCGAACTCCTCGGCCATATCGAGGATCTGCACCATCTCATCGGCCCGATAACAATGCATGTGCACAAGGATTTCGCCGGCCAAGACTTGCGACAGCGTATCGAGCTCCAGGTCCCGCGCCGGAGCGTCGCCGCCTTCATCTTGATACTTGTCCCATTTGCGTTTGTACTCCACCGCCTTCGCCCAAGCCGTCCGGTAGCCTGCGACATTGCCCATGCGGGAATAGGGGGCACCGCCCGGGAACCGTCCGCCACCATAGCCGTAGACGCGCTTGGGGTTCTCCCCGCAGGCCATCTTCAGCGTGTAGGGCGCACCGGGAAACTTCATGTCTTGCACGGTCCGCGCCGGAACGTTCTTGAGCGTGACACCCCGGCCGCCAAACAGATTGGCTGAGCCTGGCAGGATTTGCAGCGATGTGACGCCCCCAGCCAGTGCCCGCGTAAAGCCGGGATCCTGGGGCCAGATGCCGTGCTCGGCCCAGACTTCAGCGGTTACCGGCGCCGAAATTTCATTACCGTCGCCATGGGCCGAGACCGACGGGCTGGGATAAACGCCGAGATGGGAGTGATTGTCGATAATGCCCGGCGTCACCCATTTGCCGGCACCATCAATGGTCACCAGGCCCTCATCATCGGGCGCGGCAACATCCTCGCCCACAGCCGCAATCTCGCCATCGAGGATGAGCACATCGCCATTCTCGATCAGATTGCCGAGCCCATCGAGCACGGTGGCGTCCCGGATAAGGACCGGTGCGCTTTCATAGGCGGTGTATGTCGAGGGAAACGGATCGCGATCGATCGAGACCCGCTCGCCATCATCGCCGCCTCCACCGCTGCCCGGTGCGCTCATGGGGTTGCAGCCTGCCAGCGCGGCACACGCTGTCGCCACGACCGCCCAGCGCGTCCATCCATCCCGTTTCATTGCGCAGCCCCTTGCCGTGTTCCGTGTCCATGCATAGTGGCGGTTTCGGGTCGTGGATCAACCCGGCACGCTCACCCCTTGCACGCCTGCATCCTCAACGCGGACAATTGGCGTTGCCGCGGTCATCGCCGTCAAGTGCGTCTGCCACCTCCAGCGGGATATCGGTGGAGATCAGCCGTAGGCCCGCATCTGCCAGGTCCACGAACTCCGAAAGGTCGCCATCGGCGGCATAGGTGTCGTCCAGCCTCTGTCCCGGCCGGCCCAGCGTCCCGAAGCCGGGCTCAACGCCCTCGCGGTTCAGCCGGGTCCAGGCGGCCGCATCGGGCTCGCGCGTCCCGGTCCAGGCGACAAGATTGTCGAGATTTACGCCCATCTGTTCCAGCGCCACCAGGTCGCGCTTGCCCCGGGCCGATGCCGTCAGCACTAATTCGGGCGCGAGCCGCGAAATCTCGGCCGCCTGGTCCTCGTTATAGGAGATCAGGACCACATGGTCTTCCGCCTCCGCCGCCCTGACCGCAGAGATGATGTTGCGAAAACTGGTCGAGCTTTTCCGGTCCAGTTCCAGGATCGCTCCGGATTGCCGGGCCCAGAGCAACGCATCGGTCAGCCGGGGAGGATTGAAATCAGTCACCGCGCCGCCGGTGTCCTTCAGGCGCAGGCTGCTGATTTCGTCCCAGTCGCGCTCGACCAATTGCCCGCGGCCCGTGGTGGTGCGCCCCAGGCTGCGGTCATGGAGCAGGAACAACACCCCATCCTGGCTCTCAGCCACATCGACCTCGAACACTTCGATGCCCTGATCGAAATTGTGTTGCAGCGTCTCGATGGCGTTCTCCGGATAGCCCGGTGCCGGACCGCCCCGGTGGGCGGCAATGGTGATCGCATCGTTCTCGCGCAGGCAATCGAACCAGCCGGCGAGGACGGCTCGCCCCGGGGCGCGATCACCGGGCGCGGCTTCCGGCGTCTGTGCCGCTTCAAGGGTTTCGACACGCGCGGTCTCCTCGCCGGTCTCGACCGTCCCGGCATCATCGCCGCTGCCCGGCGCGCAAGCTGCAAGAACCGCGGCCATCCCGCTCACAAGCCCAACTTTCCAATTCACCATCATCGCCCCACAATCCTGTTTCTTGTCCAATGCCCAACTGCGATCTAAACACCAAGTGCGACAAGTATTCATAGCGTCACCAGGCGCAGGAAACAGTGGAGGAATATTCGCCATGAAAGGTATCATGCAGGACTGGCCGCTGACGGTGGACAAGATCCTTTCCCACGCCAACACGATCAACCCGACCCGGGAGATCATCACACGGCGCGTCGAAGGCAATGTCGTCCGCACCACCTATGGCGATGTTTACCGGCGATCCAAGCAGGTCTCCAATGCGCTGACCGATGAAGGGCTGAGCCTGGGCGACCGGGTGGCGACCCTGGGCTGGAACTCGGCGCGCCACATGGAGGCCTGGTACGGCGCCATGGGGATTGGCCTCGTGCTGCATACGGTGAACCCTCGCCTCCACCCCGACCAGATTGCCTGGATCATCAACGACGCTGAAGACCGGGTGCTGCTGTTCGACAAGACCTTCCTGCCCATCGTCGAGGCGATCAAGGACAAGCTCGAAACGGTGAAGACGTTCGTGATTTTCGCCGGCCAGGACACGATGCCAGACAACACGCTCGGCGCGGTGGCCTATGACATCTGGATCGATGGCCGGTCGACCGAATGCCGCTGGGGCGACTTCCCCGAAGATACCGCGTGCGGGCTCTGCTACACGTCTGGAACCACCGGCAACCCCAAGGGCGTGCTCTACTCGCACCGCACCAATGTGCTGCATACGCTCGTAACCATGAACAAGGACGCCATGGGCATGGGGGCGGCCGACGTGGTGATGCCGGTGGTGCCGATGTTCCACGCCAATGCCTGGGGCCTCGCATTCTCCTGTCCCGGCACCGGCGCGAATATGGTGATGCCGGGCGCCCAGATGGATGGCGCGTCGATCTACGAACTACTCGATGGTGAGAAGGTCACCATCACCGCCGCTGTGCCGACCGTGTGGCTGATGCTGCTCAGCTACCTCCGTGAGAACGATCTCAAACTGCCCCACCTCAACAAGGTGATTATCGGCGGCTCGGCAATCCCCGAAGCGATCCTGCGCGCCTTCGAACAGGATTACGAGGTCGACGTCATCCATGCTTGGGGCATGACCGAGACCTCGCCTCTCGGTACGCTCGGCACCTTGCCGCCGCACCTGGAAAGCGCCGATATCGACACCCGGATGAACCAGAAACTGAAACAGGGCCGCCCGCCCTTCGGCGTCGAACTTAAGGTCGTGAATGATGAGGGAACCGAGCTGCCACGCGACGGTCAGGCTGCGGGCAAACTGCTCGTGCGCGGGGCCGCCATTGCCGGCGGATACTTCAAGGGCGCCGGCGGTAATGTGCTGGACGATGCAGGGTTCTTCGACACCGGTGACGTCGCCAATATCGATGCCCACGGCACCATGCAGATCACCGACCGGGCCAAGGACGTGATCAAGTCCGGCGGAGAGTGGATCTCCTCCATCGACATCGAGAACATCGCGGTCGGCCATCCCAAGGTCGCGAACGCGGCGGCCATCGGCATTTACCACCCGAAATGGGATGAGCGCCCGCTCCTCATCGTCCAGCCCGCTCCGGGCGAGACGCCCACCAAGGACGAGGTGATCGCCCAACTCGATGGGAAGATCGCGAAGTGGTGGACCCCTGACGACGTGGCCTTTGTCGAGGAAATCCCCCTCGGCGCCACCGGAAAGATCAACAAGCTCGCCTTGCGCGAACAGTTCAAGGACTACAGCTTCCCCGGCACCTAGGGCGCTGCCAGCGTCCCTGCGACAACACAAAGAGAGCGCCAGCCATGCCGTTCGACTACATCACCGCCGAAGACGCGATCGCCAGGGACGGCCTCCGAATGGTCGTTGTCCGCAATGTGCCCAGCCCCTGGGGTGAAGCCGCCAAGGGCATCTTCCATATGAAGGAGTTCGACTGGGCTGCCGTGAGCCTGGCCTATGACGATCCGAAGCTCACCGAATGGATGGGGGGCGGGTCCAGCGCTCCGGTCGCGATCCACGGCAACGAGGCCCCCCGCTCCGGTTGGGCGGAGATCCTGCTCCTGGCCGAGCGCCTGGCGTCAGACCCGGCGCTGGTGCCCACGAACGCCATCGACCGGTCATTGATGTTTGGCCTCGCCCACGAACTGATGGGGGAAGAGGGTCTTGGCTGGGCCCGCAGGCTGCAACTGGTCGATGTCGGCATGCGGGGCGAGGGCGGGTTCCCCGAACCGATTGCCGCCTATATCGGCGGGAAATATGGCTACACCCCGGAATGCTCCGCCGGCTGCCATGCCCGAGTCGTCGATTTGCTGACCATGCTGGCCTCCCGCCTGCAGGCCCAGGCAGATGCCGGCAGCGCCTATTATATCGGTGATGGTCCAACCGCAGTGGATATCTACAGCGCGACAATCATGGCCCTGTTCTCGCCCCTGCCGGAAGACCAATGCGCCATGAACCCGCACACACGGACGGCCTTCAACACGATGGATGACGACACCCGGGCTGCTTTCGACCCCATCCTGATCACCCACCGCGACCGGATGTATGCAGACCATCTCGAATTGCCGCTGTCGCTCTAGGGCACGTTCTGGTAATTTTGCATCATTTGGCGTGGCGTATCATTCGTGCTGGCTTGGAGCGGTGCAAATTGGCCGGAAAGTGCCCTGGCGCCCCGCCGCGTTTCATCATCGCTGCGCCCATATGCTAGACTTCCCCAAAGTCACGGGAGACCCATCATGTCGGCAGCAATGGAACTGAGTGAGGCCGACAAGCTTGGCCTGGAGATCATGGAAAAGACCGCCCGCATGGCGGAGTTGCGCCGGGCCGAACCGCCGGTTGAAGTGGCCAACTACCCGTTCGAAACACTCGACGGTCCGACGACGCTCTCAGCGCTCTTTGCCGGGCGCGACCGGATGCTGGTGATCCACAATATGGGCCAGGGCTGCCGTTTCTGCACCGCGTTTGCCGATGGGATCAGCGGCGTTGTCCAGCATCTCGAAGACGCGATGGCTGTCGTCGTGGTGTCCAAGGACGCGCCCGCCCTCCAGCGCCGGCTCGCCACAGACAGGGGCTGGCGTTTTCGCATGGCGTCCCATGGTGGTGGCGCCTACATGGATGAGCAATGCGCGATGAGTGAGATGCAGAACATGCCTGGCGCTGCTGTCTATGAGCGCGCCGGACCCTCCATCGTCCGCCGCGCCCGCACCCCGTTCGGCCCCGGTGACGGCTATTCCCCGATCTGGTCATTTCTCGCCCTGGCGGGCATTGCCTCCGACGCCTGGACACCGCAGTTCCACTATTGGTCGCGCCCATCGCAAATGGATGATGGCGGGGCAGACCTGCGCGACTGACCGGCCTGACGCGCCCTGTTGCTCAGCCCGCGCTCTCGTCCCAGAACGTCGCTTCGATCTTGTGGCCGTCCAGGTCGCGGACGTAGCAGCCATAGAATTGCGGTCCATATTGCGGGCGCGGGCCCGGCGGCCCGTCATCGGTGCCACCCGCCGCCAACGCTTCGGCATGGAACGCCTCAACCGCTTCCCGACTGTCCGCGACAAACGCGAAATGCGTCCCGTTCCCCACGCCCCGAGGTCCACCATCAAACGGTGCCTGCACCCAAAATTCAGGAAAGAGTTTCCCATACGCCACCGCGCCATGCTCTTCGAGAACGCGTTTGGCCCCGATCGTCGCCAGCACCCTGTCGTAAAAAGCCTGCGCTCTCGCCGGATCGGATGCGCCGACCGACACGTGGGACATGATTGACGGGTTTTCCATGCAACGCTTCCGCTCTTTGCCTTGCCCGAACCATAGCGTAAGGGGGCGGCGAGGAGGAACATGAAATGAGCACCGAGACCCAATCTGCCGGATGGCGCGGCACCTTCGCCATCGCCGCCCTTGCCGGCTCGATCTTTTCGCTATTGTGGTTCCTGGCCGGCGCTCTGGGGTCAAAGTACGGCCTCTGGTCCTGGCAGTTTGGCCTCGGCACCATGTATTTCTCTTGGGGTCCGATCGTCGCCCTCGGCGCTGTCGGCCTCGCCGTTCTGGCCCTGATCATCGGTCTGGTCGCTGCCCCCCGGAAGCGTCCGGTCATGCTGTCCCTCGGCGCGCTCCTGATCTCGGGGCTGATCGCCGGGCGGCTCGCAGGCATTGGCGCAAACGCCGCTGCGCTGCCGCCGATCCACGATGTCCAGACCGATTGGGCCGATCCGATTGCTTTCTCCGAAACCCTGATGGCAATCCGGGAAGCCGATGGTGCGCTGAACCCCGTCGTGCCAGCGCCGACCATCGCCGACGCTGCCAACAGCCGCTGGCCGGGCCTTGGCGGCCGTCTTGTATCGGAGGTCCAGGAAGAGGCTGAGTACGACCCCGCCACCATGGAAGAGCCAGAGGACGCGCCCTATCCCTACACGCTCGACACATTGGTCCTGCCCGGCGATCTGGCCCAGACCGCCGCACTCGCCGAGACCGTCGCCAGCGATTTCGGCTGGACCATCGTCACACCCGCAGCGGCGAGCGCAGCATCGCTGGAAACCCAGGTCGAAGCGACCGAAATCTCTGCCTGGTTCGGCTTCCGGGACGATGTGGCTGTACGGCTTCGCGCCGTCGATGAAGGCGTCGCCATTGACGTGCGCTCCACCAGCCGCGTCGGCCTCTCCGATCTCGGCGCCAATGCGAAACGGGTCGACCTTTACCTAAAAGCGCTCCAACGCGAAGCCGGCTAGCCGCGCGCCACAGCTCGGCAGCTGCCGGGCGAAGCGGTAGACGGCCACTCGCCCAGCGCCTCATCACACCTTGTGCCGGCTCCAGACCTGCGCCACCAGTAGGTCGCATGTGACGAGGAGGAGACGCACAATGGCAACAGAGGTGGCTCAGGTTTCGGGAATGGCGGTCCAGGAGAGCCCCAGCGCCTTGCAGTACCTGGACAAGGCCCTTGGCGGCTTGCGCGAAGTGGGCCTGGCACCCAAACGCGCCAAGAAGGCGCCCGAACCCATCGTGGCCCTGCTGGAGCAGATCAGCGAGCTCGCTCCCGACAAAATCGCCGCCATTGCCCGCACACTCGACGAGATGGGCCGGTTCAATGACGTGGTCCGCGAGCAGGTCGGTGGCGTTACCATTTCCGACCGGTATGAGGGGATCACCACCGCATTCACCTCGATCCGCGATGATGCCAAGGGCCTGGTCCAGCAATATGCCGATGGCAAGATCTCAACCATGGAGCGTATCTCCACCGCCTGGATGAAGATGACCCGGGGCGACATCGCCTCCCGCTTTGGCAAGATCAAGGACCTCTATCTCGAAGTCCAGGACGAGACCGCCAACCAGATCGAGCGCGAGCAGACGATCCTCGAAGCCTATCTCGATTTCCGCGGCGCGCTGAAACAGTCCGAAGTGCTCGCGCTGGAAGTACTGAAGGTCGGTGCGGCCGCGCTGGAGACCGCCCGCGGGAACGTCAATGCAGCGGTCGCGAAGGTGGCCGGCTATATCGGCGAGGACCCCGCCGAGCGTGCCAAGCTGGAGCTGGCCCGTGATGAGCAGTTGCGTCTCCTTCAGGCCGAAGAGAAGCGCTACCAGATTGCCAAGGACCTCTCGGACAACATCACTATCGGCTACAACACCTCCGACGTGATCATGGCGCGGCTGGTGCAGACCACGAACGCGAAGGAGCGGATCTACGCCCAGTCCGTCAGCTTCTTCTCGACCAATGAAATCGTACTGACCGCCCTGACCGCGTCCTTCACGGGCCTCCACGGCCTGCATGAAAGCACCGAGACGCTGAAAGCGATGAAGGATGGGGTGAACAAGTCCCTCGAAGTGCTCGCCGAGATCGGCAATGAGGTCCAGGAAGCGGCGACCCGCGCGGGCTACGGCCCCACCGTGTCGGCAGCGTCGGTCAAGGTGCTGGTCGATGCCGTGGTGACCTATCAGGAGCGGACCCAGGCGATCATTGCCGAGATGCGGGAGAAAGCGACCAGCAATTCCGAAGAGATCCGCGAAGCCGTCGAAGACGGCAAGCGCCGGATGACGGCTCTGGTCGAGCAGGGGGCCGCTGCCGCTCTGCTGCCGAAGGGATAGTCCTGCATGTCGCGCGCTGCTCGCCCCGTAACGCATCCGGTCTCCGCGCCGGTGCCGGGATCTTTGCACGCGCGGCGTGACGCCGCATCGCCTGGCAGGACGGCGGCGCATTGAGCGAGTCTGACACGCCCCCTTCGCCCCCAGACCGGGCACCAGCCGCAGAACCGGCGCAAAAGCTCGACGATGTCCTGATGGCCATGGACGTCGTTGACACCATTCGCCACCGCGAACAGATGCTCGCCCGCGACCTCGATGTGGCCGGCCGGGAGGAAGAGCTGGTCGAGCGGCTTCGGGACATCTACCAGGCCCAGGGCATCGATGTACCGGACCGGATTATCCGCGACGGCGTGAAAGCCCTCGAAGAAAAGCGCTTCACCTATGAACCGGCCCCGCCCGGCCTCGGCCGCCGCCTGGCGATGATCTACATCAACCGCGAGCGGTGGTGGAAGCCGGCGGCCGCTGCCCTCGCGCTGATCTTCGGCGGCCTGGGCGCGTACCAGATCGGTGTCGCCGGCCCCCGCGCTGCCGAAGCCCGCGCCGCCATCACCGCAATCACCGAAACCCTTCCCGCGGCCCTCACCGCCGCACGCCAGGGCGTCAATGAAGTCAGCGAAGACCCTGGCGCAGACCGGGCCGCCGACGCCCTCGCCTTCCAGGGCCGCCAGGCGCTTGAGGCTGAAGATCGCGCCGGCGCAGAAGCCGCGATTGCCGCGCTTGAAACGCTCGAAGCCGATCTCGCGGCTGACTATCAGGTCCGCATCGTGCAGGACCCCAATGACTTTTCCGGCGTCTTCCGCGAGGCCACAGGCGACCCCTCCATCAACAATTTCTACCTCATCGTCGAAGCCGTCGATGGCGCCGGCCGGGTGCTCGAAGTACCGGTCACCAGCGAGGAAGACCGGCGCACCGCCCGGGTCACCCGCTGGGGCCAGCGTGTCTCCAGGTCCGTCTTCGATGCTATGGCCGCGGACAAGGGCGACGACCTGATCATCCAGAACGCGATCATCGGTGAGAAGAAGCCAGGCCGGCTCTATCCTGACTATGACGTCTCCACCCCCGGCGGAGCGATCCTGGAATGGTGAGGGCGTCATGAGCCATCTGGATGGTCGCGCGGCCCTTACCCGGTTCGATCGTACCCTGGTGTCGGCCCGCAAGGCGCTGGCCGAAGCCATCGAGACCGAGAAGGAAGCCGATGGCGAGATGGCCCGCATCCGCCAGGCCCAGGCCGCCGCCTACATGGCGCTCGCCGACTTCCAACTGGACCAG
>JBCCBN010000065.1:0-14486 GCA_039034035.1 Pseudomonadota bacterium | reverse complement strand
GCAAGAAACCCACCGGCACCCTGGTGCTCGACGCCCTGACCCCGGCCAAGCGCCTGTGGATGTTCTCCACCGGCACCGGCTTTGCCCCCTTCGCCAGCCTCGTGCGCGAGCCGGAAACCTATTCCAAGTTCGAACAAGCCTACGCGACCCACACTTGCCGGCTGGAAGAAGAGCTGGCCTACAGTTTCGAGACCATCACCGACGCCAAGGGTGATCCGCTCGTCGGTGAGGAAGCGACCGCCCAACTCCACCATTTCACCAGTTGCACCCGGACCCCCGCCTATCCTGTCCAGGGGCGCATCACCACGCTGATCGAGAATGGCGGCCTGTGCGGCGCACTCGATGTGCCGGCGCTCAACCCGGCCGAGGACCGGGTGATGATCTGCGGCTCGAACGAAATGATCCAGGACACCAAGGCCCTGCTCGAAGCGCGCGGTTTCGTGGAAGGCTCCAATGCGGCGCCAGCGGATTTCGTGATCGAGAAGGCATTCGCGGGGTAAGACCTGCACGCCTATCGACCTGCGGGCGCAACCGGCCCTACACTCCCTCCGACTGAAACCGGGAGGATACCATGCGCGAAGTCGTCATCTGCGAGCCCCGCCGCACCGCTGTCGGCGGCTTTGGCGGCAGCTTCAAATCCGTCCCCATGCACACGCTTGCCAACGCCGTGGTTGCCGACATCATGACGCGCACCGGGCTCGACGGAGCCCTGGTCGATGATGTCCTCTTCGCCAATTGCTATCCCACCATGGAGAGCCCCGCCCTTGGCCGCATGGTCGCCCTCGATGCAGGCCTGCCGGTCAATGCCTGTGGCTTGCAGATCGACCGGCGCTGCGGTTCGGGCCTGCAAGCAGTGATCTATGGCATTCTCCAGGTTTCCAGCGGGGGCAGTGACCTCGTCCTCGCGGGCGGCGCGGAATCCATGAGCCGGGCACCGTTCTACACGGTCGACCATCGCTGGGGCGTGCCCGCTGGCGGCCTGATGCTGCAGGACGGTCTGACGCGGGGCCGGGTCACCGCCGGGGGCCGTCACTATCCCGTTCCCGGCGGCATGATCGAGACGGCGGAGAATTTGCGCAAGGCGTACGCCATCACGCGCGACGCCCAGGACGATCTCGCCTTCGCGTCCCATCGCCGGGCGTCGGCGGCGGCTGAAGATGGCCGCTTTGCCAGCGAAATCGTGCCGGTCACGGTGACCTCGCGCAGGACCGAGACGGTGGTGGACCGGGATGAACACATCCGCCCCGAAGTCGATCGCGACAAGCTCGCCAGCCTGCGTGCCCTGATGGGCAAGGCCGATCCCGAAGCCACGG
Source organism: Pseudomonadota bacterium (assembly GCA_039034035.1). Lineage (GTDB taxonomy): Bacteria > Pseudomonadota > Alphaproteobacteria > Caulobacterales > Hyphomonadaceae > UBA5336. The sequence goes on along the minus strand of JBCCBN010000065.1, from coordinate 13,173 downwards.
TCACCGCTGGCAATGCGTCGGGTCAGAATGACGGCGCGGCGGCCTGTATCGTCACCACCCGCGAGCTCGCCGACCAGCATGGGCTCAAGCCCCTGGCCCGGATGGTGTCGTGGGGCCTTGCCGGCGTGCAGCCCAACGTCATGGGTATCGGCCCGGTGCCGGCCACTCAGAAAGCGCTGAACGCGGCAGGCCTGGGCCTCGCCGATCTCGATCTTATCGAACTGAACGAGGCCTTCGCCGCCCAGGTGCTCGCCTGCACCAAGGCGCTGGGACTGGAGGGCGACGATTTCGACCGGATCAATGTCAACGGATCGGGCATTTCTCTCGGCCACCCCGTCGGTGCCACGGGCGTACGCATCCTGACCACGCTGCTTCACGAAATGGACCGCCGCGAGTCCCGCTACGGCCTCGAAACCATGTGCATCGGCGGCGGCCAAGGCCTCGCCGCCATCTTCGAACGCGTTACCTAGACTGATTTCGGCTTCGGCGGAATCAGTCGTCGTTTGGAATCGCTCGCGGCAGGCTGGCTGCGCCAACCGGGCGGGTTTGCCCGCTGGAGCGCGTCCACCACGGGTGAAATCGCTCCAGGGGCAGAACCGAACTGTCGCGACCAGAAAGGGCTCAGAACGACCCCTAGATGGATGTCCGCTCCCGGCGGCGGAGCAGGCACCAACGTACTTCTAGACGACGGCAGCAATGGACACGAACCAGGCTTCAGAACCGGGCGAACTCGAAGGCTCGAACTGCCAATGCGTCCTCGGCGGCGCGGAATTCCCGAATGTCTGTTCTGGCGGCGGACAATGCATTCATGCTGCGGCAATACAAGATATGGACTCCCCCGCTCAGTCTCTATAGTTCGGAGGGCTTCTTTCCTGTGAGCTAAGGCGATGGAGAGCTCAATGCGCGGATGGGTATCCGAAGCTGTCGCGAAGATAGAAGCCGACTATCAACGATCCGCAGATACCCATCTATTCAAGTTGCCAATCGGTTTCTCCAATGGCATCGACATTTATCTAAAGGATGAGAGCACCCATCCTACAGGCAGTCTCAAGCATCGGCTTGCGAGATCGCTCTTCTTGTACGCGCTGTGCAACGGTAAGTTGCAAGAAGGCATGCCGATTATAGAAGCGTCGTCGGGCAGCACAGCCGTCTCAGAGGCCTATTTTGCACAACTGATTGGATCACCATTCATCGCCGTCGTGCCTCGAACCACAGCGCGCAGCAAGATTGATTTTATCGCCCGTTTTGGCGGCGAGTGTCATTTTGTCGACCATGCTTCTGAAATGCATGGAGCGGCAACGCTGCTGGCCGCTGAAAAAGGCGGCCACTTCATGGACCAATTCCTTTATGCAGAGCGAGCCACGGATTGGCGCGGCAACAACAACATCGCGGAGAGCATTTTCCATCAAATGGAGCGTGAGCGCTTCCCCGTGCCGCGCTCTATCGTGATGAGCGCCGGCACCGGCGGCACAAGCGCCACAATCGGCCGTTACATCAGGTACAAGGGTTATTGCACGAACCTGATCGTAGTCGATCCTGAGTACTCGGCTTTTTTCGAAGGCTACACCAATGACGATCCAGGCGTAACGACAGATCGGTCAAGCCGAATTGAAGGGATTGGTCGCCCCAGGGTTGAAAAGTCGTTCCAGCCAGGCGTTATCGACGGCATGTTGAAAGTCCCAGACGCGGCAAGCATCGCAACGATGCTTTGGCTTCATGATCTGGTCGGCCGAAGAGCCGGACCATCTACGGGAACGAACCTCTTTGGAGCGCTTGAGATCGCAAAACAGATGTCCGAAGCAGGAGACACGGGGTCGATCGTCACGTTGATGTGCGATGGCGGCGACCGGTACCTCGACACGTACTACAACCCGGTCTGGGTATGCGAGACAATTGGTGACATTGAAGGCTTCACGAACGACATCTCACGGCATCCGCTGGTCGTCTAATATGCCGAGATGCTCGGTGACCGCTAATGTTTCACATCCGGGGCGTGGGCTTAGTCTGGTGCGCCTTCATCAGCTTTGAGAGCATGTCACTGCCGGTCTTCGAAAGGACGATTGGTCGGCAATTTCAGATCCGACTCAAGCGGTATGGCCGTTTCCAAGCAGCCACGGGATTAACCCGTCTTGGTGGGTTGCGCCTCCTTCGTCTCAATCTGACCCGAAGCGGACATCGCCTTTCTCTGCCAGCCCTTCGCCCGGCGCGGCGCGGCTCGGTCCTTAGGGATTGAGCACGGTCTGCGGCGTGCGTTTGCCCCCGGGGGCGGTCTGACGCGGCAGCGCTCGCCCGCCGGTCAGCCCGCCCCATTTCCCTTGCTCCAGCGGCGGCCGTCAGTGCAGCCGATCTGCCGCGGACGAGATCAACCGCCCTAAAACCGCAGCACTTTCACGTAGCGCACATGCTCAAGCCCATCGAGCGCGGCGATCACGCTTTCCGGCGGCTCGCTGTCGATGCCGACCAGGGCCACCGCTTCGCCGGTCGCTTCGGTCCGGCCCAGGTGGAACGTCGCGATGTTCACCGCCGCATCGCCCAGGATCTGGCCAAGCGCACCGATGAAGCCCGGCTTGTCGGTATTGTTCACATACAGCATCACCGGCGCGAAATCGGCCTCCAGCGCCATGCCCTTCACTTCGGCCACGCGCGACCCGGCCGGTGAGACCGTTCCGGCCAGGGTGCGCCAGCCGCCTTCGGCCGCGTTCTTCGTCGCCTTGGTCTTCACCTTCACTCGGATCAGACTGTCATAGACCGGGCTCTCCTCGGTCTTGGTTTCGGTCAGCTTGACCCCGCTATCGGCCAGGATGGCCGGCGCCGAGACCATGTTCACATCGCCGCGCGAAGCCCGCAGCAGCCCGGCAAGCAGCGCAGCGGTGATGGGCTTGCGATTGAGGTCGGCCACCTCGCCCTCATATTCGATGACCACTTCCTCGAAGCCAAAGTCGGAAATCTGCCCGGCGAACGAGCCCAGCTTTTCAGCCAGGTCGGTGAAGGGCTTCAGGCGCGGGGCTTCCTCGGCCGTCACCGAAGGCATGTTCAGCGCATTGGTCACCGCGCCAGAGAGCAGATAGTCGCTCATCTGCTCGGCCACTTGCAGGGCGACGTTCTCCTGGGCTTCGGCGGTGGCGGCGCCCAGATGCGGCGTTGCGATGAAATTCGGCGCACCGAACAATACATTCTCCTTCGCCGGCTCTTCGGCGAACACGTCAAACGCAGCCGCACCGATATGGCCGCTGTCGAGCCCCTCCCGCACCGCAGCCTCGTCCACCAGCCCCCCGCGGGCACAATTCACCAGGATGAGGCCCGGCCGGGTTTTCGCGAGGGCCTCCTTGGAAAGTATATTCGCGGTCGCCTCGGTCTTGGGCACGTGGAGGGTGATCACGTCGGCCCGCGCCAACAGGGCCTCCAGCTCGACTTTCTCGACGCCCAGTTCCACCGCCCGCTCATCGGTCAGGAACGGGTCATAGGCCACCACTTTCATCTGTAAGCCCAGGGCACGCTCGGCCACGCGCGAGCCGATATTGCCGCAGCCGATCAGCCCCAGCGTCTTGTACGTCAGCTCCCGGCCCATGAACGCTTTCTTCGGCCACTCACCGGCCTGGGTCCCGGCATTGGCTGCCGGGATCTGGCGGGCGGCGGCGAACATCATGGCGATGGCGTGCTCGGCCGTGGTGATCGCGTTGCCGAAGGGCGTGTTCATCACGACGACGCCCTTGGCGGTGGCGGCCTTGATGTCGATATTGTCGACCCCGATCCCGGCCCGGCCGATCACTTTCAGGTTTTCAGCCGCAGCGATCACATCCGCATCCGGCTTGCAGGCCGAGCGCACGGCGAGGCCATGATAAGCGGGGATGATCTCGATCAACTGTTCCTTCGAGAGGCCGGCTTTCACATCGACGTCGAGGCCGTGCTGCTTGAAGATATCGACGGCAGCAGGGCTGAGACTGTCGGCGATGAGGACTTTGGGAGGGGTCATGGAATGATCCTTTCGGGCGCGCGCTCTGGTCCCATCATTGGTGGGCCGAGGCGGTTCGATAATGTGTTGGGAGGGGGCTAGTGGCTTGCGATCGTCTCGGCGAACGCCCATTCGAGCCAAGGCGTGAGCTTGGCCACGTCCGAGGGCTCCACCGTCGCGCCGCACCAGATACGCAGGCCGGGCGGGGCATCGCGGTAGCCATTGGCATCGAACGCCGCGCCCTCCTTTTCCAAGAGGCCGGTCATCGCCTTCATGAACGCCTTCTGACCGTCCAGATCGAGGGCGGTGAAGCGGGGGTCGGTAATCTTCAGCGTCACGCCGGTGTTCGAGCGGATTGCGGGATCCTGGCACAGGAAATCGATCCAGTCGGTCCTGCCGACCCAGTCCTCCAGAGTGCCCAGGCTTTCATCTGAGCGGGCCTTTAGCGCCCGCCAACCGCCCAGCGATTTCGCCCAGTTCAGCGCCTGGATATAGTCCTCGGTCGCCATCAGAGAGGGCGTATTGATCGTGGCCCCTTCGAACAGGCCCTCATTGATCTTCCCTTTCTTGGTCATACGGAAGATTTTGGGCAGCGGGCGGGGCGGCGTGTAGCGCTCGAGCCGGTCAACCGCGGCCGGGCTGAGGATCAGCATGCCATGGGCTGCCTCTCCGCCGAGCACCTTCTGCCACGAATAGGTCACCACATCGCATTTCGCCCAGTCGATCTCCTGCGCGAAACAGGCCGAGGTGGCGTCGTTGATCACCACCCGGTCGGGATTGCTGGCGATCCAGTCGGCATTCGGGACGCGCACGCCCGATGTCGTCCCATTCCAGGTGAAGATTATGTCGGCATCATCGCGCGCTTTGGAGAAATCGGGGTGGACGCCATAATCGGCGGTATGGATTTCGGCGTCCACATCGGTCAGCTGGTCCAGCGCATCGGTCACCCAGTCCTTGCCGAAGCTCTCCCAGGCGAAGATGTCCACCGGCCGCTCGCCGAGCATGGACCACATGGCCATCTCCACCGCGCCAGTGTCGGAGGCCGGCACAATCGCGATTCGGTAGTCCGCCGGCACTTCCAACACCTCGCGGGTCAGGTCGATCGCCAGTTTCAGGCGCGCCTTTGCCGCGCTCGACCGGTGGGACCGGCCCAGCTGTGCATCTGCCAGTTGGTCAAGGGAAAAGCCCGGGCGCTTGGCCGTCGGACCGGACGAGAAATGCGGACATGCAGGGCGCACGTCCGGCTTGGGAACAGTCGTCATCTGGTTTTACTCCTATCCTTCCAGATAGGCTGAGCGCCGTTGGGGGCGCCTGGCCCATGGGCCGTATGACACAAAACCGTTCGGCTCGATAGGTGGAAATGGGATAAGCTATCGCCACGCTTCCGCGACCATCGCGCAGACAGAGGGAACAGGACCATGGAAGAACTCGGTATCGATCTCGCCGCTATCGCATCAGCGGCCGGCCTGGGCGGGGCAGGGGGCTCTGCGGCCCTCGCCATGGGGTTCGCCGGGGCGGTGAAGAAATTCATAATCCGCACGCTCACCACGGCGGTGTTCACCGGCGTCGGCTTCTACCTGCTGCTCACCAATATGGGCTTCCAGATCGTACCGGCCGAACAGGCCGTTGCCGAAGCGGTGGAAGACGAAGCCGAGGCAGGCTTCCCCTCGCTGCCAGATCTCCAGCGCGGGATAGAAGGCATACTCAACAATGAGCTCGACGGTGCGGTGCGCCCCGAATCCATGGCGTCCCCCGAAGCCGCCGTCCAGCCGCGCGAACCCGAAGGCGCCTACATGATCTGCGCCCCCTGGCGCAAATGTGCGAGCGACGACCGCGAATAGGCACCAGGGCTCAGCCTGCCCGGTTGCGCAGCCAGGACAGGGCAACCGCCGCCGATGTCGCCACATTGAGGCTGTCTACATCCGGCGCCATGGGGATGCGGACAGGCTCTGCCGCGCCGATGACAGCGTCCGGCAGGCCGGGCCCTTCCGCCCCCACAATCAGCGCCACCGGGCGCGTGGGAGCGGTGGCGTACAGCGATATCGCGCCCCGGTTCGGTGTCAGCGCCCAGGGCGCGAAACCGGCTGCCCGCACCGCCTCCAAAATTTCACCGCTCGTGCCGCCATGGACGAAAGGCAGCCACAGGCACGTGCCCGCCGAAACCCTGATGGCCTTGCGATAGAGCGGGTCGCAGCTTTCGCCATCAAGGATCACGGCGCCAGCGCCGAACCCGGCGGCGTTGCGGAACAGCGCGCCCACATTGTCATGGTTCGAGAGGCCGATGGCGACGAGGATGACGGGGACTGGCTCTGGCGGCTGTCCTGACGGGGACCGGGCGCTGGCCGCTTCGGTGACAACGCGCTCCAGCGGCAGGGGCGCCCCCTTCCGGGCGCACGCCAGCACGCCTCGGTGCACGGGAAAGCCCGCCACCTGATCCATCACAGCCTGGGGCGCAGTGTAAATCGGCACGCCGTCTGGAACCAACGCCAGCAGCGGCGCGAGCGGGCCAAGCCGCGTCTCGCACAGAAACAGGCTCTCGATCTCGAACCGCCCCCGCCGGAGCAACACCTCCAGCGTCACCTTCCCCTCAACAATGAACCGGTCACCGCGGCCCGTGAGGTCCCGCTCCCGGATCTGCGTGTAGGGCACGATACGCGGATCGTCGGGCTGGTCGATGAAGAGGGTCCGAACCATAGCGACGGGTTACCACCAGCCACGCGTTCCGGACATGGGGGGCGGGATTTAAGCCCCCGCGACCAGTCCCCGCTCCTTCGCCAGCTTCTTCATCGCCTTTTGCAGCTTCTCGAACGCGCGCACTTCGATCTGGCGGATGCGTTCGCGGGACACATTGTACACCGTCGACAGCTCTTCCAGCGTCTTGGGCTCATCGCTCAGGCGGCGCTCGGTCAGGATGTGCTGCTCGCGCTCATTCAGGTCCTGCATGGCTTCGGTCAGCAGTTCCATCCGCGCGTCATACTCCTGGCGGTCGGCATATTCGACGGCCTGGTTCGGCTCATCATCGGCCAGCCAATCCTGCCACTCCATATCGCCATCGGTACCCATGGGCACGTTGAGGGACGCGTCAGAGCCGGACATCCGGCCGTTCATGTCCATCACTTCCTTCTCGGAAACGTTCAGCTTTTCCGCGATCAGCTTTGCCTGGGCCGGCTTCAGATCACCTTCATCCAGGGCCTGGATCTCGCCCTTGAGGCGGCGGAGATTGAAGAACAACTTTTTCTGCGCCGCCGTCGTACCCAGCTTCACTAGGCTCCAGCTGCGCAGGATGTATTCCTGGATCGAAGCGCGGATCCACCACATCGCATAGGTCGCCAGCCGGAAGCCCTTGTCCGGATCAAACTTCTTCACCGACTGCATCAGGCCGACATTGCCCTCGGATATCACCTCCGCCATCGGCAAGCCATAACCGCGATAGCCCATCGCAATCTTCGCCACCAGGCGCAGATGGCTGGTCACCATTTTTTCCGCCGCTTCGGAATCGCCATGCTCGGCCCAGCGCTTGGCCAGCATGAATTCCTCTTTCTTCTCCAGCATCGGAAATTTGCGGATTTCCGACAGGTAGCGCGACAGCCCCTGTTCAGGGCTCAGCGCCACCGACAAATTCTTCATGTTCCCTGCAGCCATAATGGCCTCCTTCGTCTCTTCAGCGCTTTCCCGTTAAACGGCGAAAGGCTCCATTCCCGTCGCTCGGCCCCGGCATCCCGACAATCGGCAACGCCTTTGGCTCTGCGCCCGCGCGGGGCTGCGGCCCCGCACCTGAGGAAGATAAGCACACGATCGCGCACAAAAAGAGGCAATCACGCGGAATTGTTCCGATTTCCGGAGCGATGGGCGGGATTGCCAGCCCGGCAGTGCCTTGCGCCAGAACGGTCGTTCTGATAGGGGTGATCCATGGAGAACGACCGTTCTGAAGATGACGGCGCACCCGTCCTCGATGCCGCCATGGAGCATTTCTGGCGGTTCGGGTATGGCGGCAGCTCGATGCGCGACCTGCTTACCGCCACCGGCTCAAATCGGGCCGCGCTCTATACCGGTTATGGCGGCAAGGCCGGACTGTTTGAGGTCTGCCTCAGGGCCTATGATGCGCGCGTGGTCTCGCCTGCCTTCGCCCGGGTCGAGGCCAGCGGTGCCGGGATGGATGCCATCGCGTCCTACTTCGAACACCAGATTGCTTATGCTGAAACCGTCGGCCTGCCCGGTCCGGGGTGCCTGATCGCGAACACCATGACCGAGCGCGCCCCGCACAACGCTTCGGTACGGGCACAGGTCAGCGCCCATCTGGACCGTCTCCGATCAGGGTTCCGGCACGCGCTCGGCAACGCTGCTGCGCCCGGCACAGCGCCTGAAACGCTGGATGCTCTCGCCGATTTCCTCACGATCAGCGCCCAGGGCCTGTGGTCCCACTCCCGCCAGGTCAGCGATGCCGCGCCCCTGCGGGCCCATGCGCGTACCCTTCTCACGCTGATCGAACCGAGATTGACCCCATGACCCCCTCATCCGCCGATGCCCGGCCATTTCCGCAGCGGGCCTTCCTGATCACGCTGGCAATCAATGCCATCTGGATCAACCTGTCGGAGGTCTTCCGCTATTTCGCCTTCGTCATGGGCATGATGCGGGAGGCGTTACCAACGGTGGAGGGCGTCGCGCCGATGAGCTGGCCGGTCTTCCTGCGATGGGGCCTGTGGGACATGATCCTGGTCGGCGTCGTCACCATGACGGCGTGGCTGTGGCTGGAGCGGTTCGGCTACACCGTGAAACAGGCCCTTTTCGCAGCTACCGGCATCTGGCTGGGCGTGTTCGTCATCTTCTGGTTCGGGTTGATCAACATGAACCTGGCGACACCGGCTATCGCTGCCGTCGCGTTGCCGCTGGCCTGGCTGGAACTCGCCGTGGCTGCGCTCATCGTGAACTGGGCCCTGCCGCGCTTTGCCCCCGCGCCGCCCTAACCGGGTCGTCCCCTATTCGAACGTAGGCAGGATCTTCGTCTTCTTCAGGAATGCCGTAAGGTCATCGCTCTCCGCCATCACCGCTTGCACCGCACCCCGGACCGCCCCGAACGATTTCGCAGCATAGGATTGCGCCGTCTGCTCGTAATTCTTCCGGTCGATCTTCACCTTCACCGCACCCTCGCCAGCCGCCTGCGCGGCCGCGTTCGCCGGTGCCCACACCAGATAGGTCTTCGCCACTTCCTTGGCGAACAGCGGTGTCAGCGTCGGTTTCAGCTCCTCCAGCGATTTGAAATCACCGCTGGCAGTCGGCGTATCCATCAGTTCGCACCACTCGACCACAAAGGGCGCCCGGTCACGTAACCATTCGCCCGGCGTCGGATCATCCAGCATCTGGCGCAATTGTGCCGCGACCGAGAAATCCGCAGCGGTTGGCCGCCCGCCAAAGATGTACAGTGTTTCCTTGAGATGGTCGTCCAGCAACTCGGCAAAGCGCTGGAACGAGCCCTTCAGAACCTTGGCATTCTTCTCGCCCGCACCCACAAGGTCCAGCCGCCCAACCATGCTCTCGCTGATCGAGGCCTGCAACGCGCCCGCATTGTCGGGCAAGGGCTCGCCCAGCATCTGGGTCAGCAGCCGCAGCGACGCAGCCTCCCGGTCCGGCGAGCCGCACCAGCGCTCATGGAACATCGCCTTGTTCAGCCACTCATCGCCATAATCCTCCAGCACCAGCGCCAGCGCCGTACAGGCCGGATCAGCTGGCACCGTCGCCGGTTCGGGCCGGTCCTCTTCCAGGGCGGCCAGCATTGCGGTGCTGTCCTGGCTCACCGGACGCCCGGGCGCCACCAGCAACGGCACGGTCGGCGCCTTCGCCAGCGCCTTGAAGTCGGCCTCGGTCGCCTGCGAGCGGGCAATCCAGTCGAACTTCGCGCCCTTGTAGCGCAGCGCTGCGCGAACCTTCACGGAATAGGGCGATGTCTCGGCCCCGAACAGCCTGTAGTCAGCCATCTCGATGATGCCCCTTGAACGACCATGCCCGAAACCCCGGGCGGAGCCGGTACCTAGACCGCCAAGCTCCCCTTGGAAACCGCCCGGCGCCAGAATGTGCAGCGGCCCCGCGCCTGCCGTGCCATTTCTCGCAGCCATCGGCCTTGCCAGCGGGTAGGCACGCTTCTAGCACGGGTCACGCCTGATACGCGAAAGACCGAACAGGGGATGAGCCATGAAAACCGTATTGGTCACCGGCGGCGCCGGCTATGTCGGCAGCCATTGCTGCAAGGCCTTCGCCGAAGCAGGCTGGCGCGTCGTCGTCTATGATAATCTCGCCCGCGGCTGGCGGGACCTCGTCAAATGGGGCGACCTGATCGTCGGCGACCTGCTCGACCCCGCCGCCCTCGCCCGCGCCTTCGCCGAGGTGAAACCCGACGCCGTCGCCCATTTCGCCGCCTTCGCCTATGTCGGCGAGAGTGTCACCGACCCCGGCCTCTATTACCGCAACAACACCACCGGTTCGATGTACCTGCTGGATGCGATGGTGAAGGCCGGCGTCGACCAGCTGATCTTCTCGTCCACCTGCGCCACCTATGGCGTGCCCGAGCAGGTGCCGATGACCGAGGACATCCCCCAGAACCCGATCAACCCCTATGGCTGGTCGAAACTCTTCGTCGAGCGCCTGCTGGAAGACTATGGCCACGCCCACGGCCTACGCTCGGTCAAGCTGCGCTATTTCAACGCCGCCGGCGCCGATCCCGATGGCGAGACCGGCGAGCGCCACGAGCCCGAGACCCATCTCATCCCGCTCGCCATTCGCGGCATGATGCAGGACGGCTTCAAGCTCACCATCTTCGGCGACGATTTCGACACCCGCGACGGCACCTGCGTGCGCGACTATATCCACGTGGCCGACCTGGGCGACGCCCATGCTCGCGCCCTCGACTACCTCCAGACCGGCGGCGCCTCCGACGTCTTCAATCTCGGCACTGGCACCGGCACCACCGTCCGCGAGATCATCGACGCGGTCGAGCGCGTCTCGGGCCGCGAGGTGTCCAAATCCGTCGGCCCGCGCCGCGAAGGCGACCCGCCGGCCCTGCTGGCCAGCGCGGAAAAGGCCAAGCGTATCCTCGGTTGGGAGCCGACCCGGTCCGATATCGACACCATCATCTCCACCGCCTGGCGCTGGCACCAGGCCGAGCACCAGCGCGGCTATGTGGGTAAATGACCGGCGACCCGGACGCGCCCGGCAAGCCCGCCAGCCCCAGCGAGACCAGCTCCAGGACAATCCTCGCCTATAGCGACAAGCTCTTCACCCCGTCAGAGAGCTTCATCCCCCGGGGCTATTCGGCCTTCTCCCGGCTCCGGCCCGTCTTCATCGGCCACGAGCTGAAGGGCCCGGTCCCGCCCGGCACCCAAGCCATCCCCCTCGGCCGGCTCCATGGCCCCGGCGGCGAGGCCGCATTCAAGCAACTCGGCACCATTTCCCCCGCCCTCGAAGACGCCCTGCGCGCCCTGAACCCCATCGCCATCCATGCCAGCTTCGGCAAGTCCGGCGCCTATGCCCTGCCGCTCGCCCGCAAGCTCGGCCTGCCGCTGGCCGTCACCTATTATGGCGGCGACGCCACCAAGACCACCAACACCAAGGACAGCTGGATCCGCGTCTATAATCGCCGCCGCCAGGCCCTCTGGGATGAAGCGGCCCTGATCCTGCCCTGTTCGGACTTCATCCGCCGCGAACTTCTCGCCAAGGGTGCCCCTGCCAATAAGCTCATCGTCCACCACAACACCGCCGACCCCGCCCGGTTCCAGCCTGGCGACAAGCAGAAAATCCTCCTCTTCGCCGGCCGCTGGACCGAGAAGAAAGGTATCGACACGCTGATCGCGGCCCTTGCCCGCATCGCCCCCCAACTCGCCGGCTGGCGCATCCGCCTCCTCGGCGATGGCGACCTCAAACCCGCCCTCGTGAAACAGCTCGAAGCCGCCGGCATCGAGGCTGAACTCCCAGGCTGGATCAATGCGGACGACATGCCGGAGCACTTCGCCGAAGCGATGATTGTCTGCGTTCCGTCCAAACGCGCCGCATCCGGCGACGCCGAAGGCCTGCCCCTGGTTTGCGTCGAAGCCATGCTCTCGGGCTGCGCCCTGGCTGCCACCCGCCATGCCGGCATCACCGAATGCGTCAAGGATGGCGAAACCGGTTACCTGGTCGATGAAGGCGACGACGAAGCCCTGGCCGAACGCCTGTCCCGGATGCTCGCCGACGAAACCGCCACCCGCGCCATGGGCGACGCCGGACGCCAATTCGCCCTCACCGACTTCAACCTCACCCTCCAAAGCCAGCGATTGGAAGACCACCTCTTCCGCATCGCCGAGGCCGCCGGCACACTCTGATGGGGTGAAGGTGCTTCTTGGTAAAGGTGCTCGCCGCTGTTCTCGGGCTAAAGCCCGAGGCGGCTGCGCCTTCGCGTTGCTCGTGTGGGTGAGTTGCGAGACGGCGTGCCTGTAGGGCACCCCCACAAGCAAAGCGCAGGCGCAGGGTGCCCGGGCGCCAGCCCGGAACAGCGCCCGAGCACGTTTACCAAAAACTCCCGAGAACAGCGGCGAGCACCTTTACCAAAAAAGCCCACACACCTTCCCCGCCCCCCCCAAAAAAACTATCCGACCCAATCGCGCCGCCCCGATACTGCGCCGATGACTTTCGATCACCCGTCCGACGCTCCTGATGCGGCCCCGCTCTGGGCCGAGCTGTTTGCCCTGATCGGCATGCTGGCGCGCCTGCTTGGGCCGGCTGGCGATGGCAGCATCGGAGTGCCGATCGGGTTGCGCAAGCAGATCTGCACTGCCCTGCGCGAGGCCGAGGGCAAGCTCCGCCGCCTGCTCTTGCAGCCAGCCGAGGCACTGATCCCATGGCTCCCGCCGCTCCGCGCCCGCCCGGGCGAGCCCGCGCGGTTGGCCCGCTCAACCCCGGACGCCCCGACCCATCCGGCGGACTGGCGCCGATTCCGGCTCCACGAAACCGTCTCCAGCGACCCCGGCACGCCCGTCACGCAGGCTCCAGATCTCACTCTGCGCGATACGCCGTGCGACCGGTTTGGCACCGCGCGGGTTTCAGTGTCCGCCGAATTCCAGCGGTTTGCCTGCTTGGTCGCCACCGCGTCCGCACCGGCCCGCGCCATCGGCCGGCTCGCCCGCATTCTTCGCCGACGCGGAGCGAGAATGGGCAAGGCCGTACCGCCCTGGTCGGCGCGCTGGCCAGCGCATTGG
>JBCCBN010000064.1:0-14488 GCA_039034035.1 Pseudomonadota bacterium | reverse complement strand
CCCGCTTTGGGGTGAGGATGGAGAATGAGGGCGATCGGTGCGCCTTCGACGGGCGGCTCGGTGTAGCGGCCCTCGATGCGGCCTGAGGGGCCGGGAATGATCAGCTCAGCCATTGGACCTTCTTTCGCGGTCTGGTGTCAGGATGAAGCGGGCGGCATATGCGATCTGAGGGCGAAAAAGCAAGGAAAACCGAACCGGTTCGCCACCCTGCTGCCGGGAATAGCCCAGTGTGTCTCGAAATAGACACAATGGGAGGTCTGCACACCGCCCGGCCATTAACGATCGGTCATGCTAGCGCCACCGGTCTCAGGGTGCGTCCGCCCTTCCTCCGCGAAGCAATTGGGCTTACATCGGCCCAATGATCTACGCTGACTACAATGCCACCGCACCGCTGCGGCCCGAAGCCCGGGATGCGATGCTGGAGGCCGCCGAATTGGGCGCGAACCCGTCCAGCATACACGGACCCGGACGGGCGGCCCGCCGCGCGGTGGAAACGGCGAGAACCGAAATCGGCGGCGCAATCGGTGCGCGCGGCCAGGACCTGGTGTTCACCAGCGGCGGCACCGAAGCCAATGCCCTGGCTCTCTCAGGCGCGGTGGCTGCCCTCGAAGGCCGGTGCACGCTGCTGGTGTCGGCCCTGGAACATGAAGCGGTCAGCCAGAATGCGGGGATCGCCGGCGCGGCGGTGGAAACGATCTATGCCCACCCTGACGGTACGGCCGATCTCGACCAGCTCGAACACCGGCTGGCGCGTTGGGACGAGGCGCGCGACGGGGTGCCGATCCTTGCGCTTATGGCGGTGAACAACGAGACCGGCGTGATCCAGCCGGTTGCAGAAGCGGCCGCCCTTGTCCGGGCCGCGGGTGGGCTGACCCATTGCGATGGCGTGCAGGCGCTCGGCAAGATCCCGCTCAGCGCAGCTATGCTGGGGGTCGATTATCTCGCGCTATCGGCCCACAAGATCGGCGGGCCGCAGGGGGTCGGTGCCTTGTGGCTCCGGGCTGGTGCGCCGCTGAAACCGGTCCAACTGGGCGGCGGGCAGGAGCGCTCGGTCCGGTCGGGAACCGAGAACGTGCCCGGGATTGCGGGCTTTGGCGCCGCCGCCACAGCGGCCATCGCGGGCCTGCCAGCCTACCAGGCGCTGGAAGGCCAACGCGATGCACTCGAATCGCACCTGAAGGCGGCGGCCGGCGTGACAATCATGGGCGAGGCCGCAGACCGGGTGGCCGGGACAAGCTGCTTTGCCGCCCGGGGCTTCCGGTCCGAAACCCAGGTAATGGCCATGGACCTGGCCGGGGTCGCGGTGTCATCAGGGGCGGCCTGCTCGTCCGGCAAGGTGCGACGCTCGGTCGTGCTTTCGGCGATGGGTGCCGAAGATGGGCTTGCAGATTGCGCAATCCGCACCAGCTTTGGATGGAAGACAAAGCCGACCGATTTCGACGGCGTGGCAGAGGCCTGGCTTGCGGCTGCGCGCCGGTCAGTCTTGAAAGAGAGTGCATGAGCGATTGTTGCGGATTTGAAGAACCCCATGAGCACGGCGCCGATGGCGAAGTGATCGTGAAGGACAGCATCGATGCCGGCACCGTTGCGGCCGCGAAAGCGCTGGAGTCCGAGAATTACTCCGCCGGTTTCGCGACCGAGATCGAAATGGACATGGCGCCCAAGGGGTTGAGCGAGGACATTGTCCGGCTGATCTCCGAGAAGAAGGGCGAGCCCGAATGGCTCCTCGATTGGCGGCTGAAGGCCTATGAGCGCTGGCTGACCATGGAAGAACCGCGCTGGGCGATGGTCCGCTATCCAGCGATCGACTACCAGGCCTACCACTACTACGCCGCCCCCAAGGCGGGTGCGAAGTATGAGTCCATCGATGATGTGCCGAAGGAAATTCTCGAAACCTATGAGAAGCTCGGCATCCCGCTCCGCGAGGCGGAAGTGCTGCTCGGCGTCGAAGGCGCAGCGGAAACTGCCGCAGCCGCGCGAGAAACGCCGCGCGTGGCGGTAGACGCGGTATTCGACAGCGTCTCGGTGGCGACCACATTCCGCAAGGAGCTGGAAAAGGCCGGCGTGATCTTCATGTCGATCAGCGAGGCGGTGCACGAGCACCCCGAACTGGTGAAGAAATATCTCGGTACGGTCGTGCCCCAATCGGACAATTACTTCGCCACCCTGAACAGCGCGGTGTTCTCGGACGGCACCTTTGTCTACGTGCCCAAGGGCGTGCGCTGCCCGATGGAGCTTTCAACCTATTTCCGTATGAACGCCGAAAATACCGGCCAGTTCGAGCGCACGCTGATCGTCGTCGATGAAGGCGCCTACGTCTCTTATCTCGAGGGCTGCACGGCGCCGATGCGGGACGAGAACCAGCTCCACGCCGCTGTGGTAGAACTTGTCGCGCTGGAAGATGGCGAGATCAAATACTCGACCGTGCAGAACTGGTGGCCCGGCGATGAAGACGGCAAGGGCGGGATCTATAATTTCGTCACCAAGCGGGGCGACTGCCGGGGCGACCGGTCGAAGATTTCCTGGACCCAGGTGGAGACCGGCTCGGCGGTGACATGGAAGTATCCCTCCTGCATCCTGCGCGGCGATGACAGCGTTGGAGAGTTTTATTCCATCGCCGTCACCAATGGCCGCCAGATGGCCGATACCGGTACGAAGATGATCCATCTGGGAAAGAACACCCGGTCGCGGATCATCTCCAAGGGCGTTTCAGCGGGCAAGTCTGACAACACCTATCGCGGCCTCGTCTCGGTGAACAAGAAGGCCGAGAGAGCGCGAAATTTCACCCAGTGCGACAGCCTGCTGATCGGCCAGAGGTGCGGCGCGCACACGGTGCCCTATGTGGAGAACCGCCGCGCCGACGCTCAATTGGAGCATGAGGCGACCACCACGAAACTGTCTGAAGACCAGCTCTTCTATGCGCGCCAACGCGGCATTGGCGAGGAGGAGGCCGTGGCCCTGCTGGTCAACGGCTTTGTCCGCGAAGTGCTGCAGGAACTCCCGATGGAGTTCGCGGTGGAGGCCCAGAGCCTGCTGAAAGTGAGCCTTGAAGGCAGCGTGGGGTAGGGGGCTGAACGGCCCCTCTCATTCGTCCGCAGATTGCGGATGTTCGGAAGTTGGAGAGGGTATCCAGCCGATAGCATTCGGGGTCCTGGCGGTCCTGGTTTCAAGCATAGCCGGCTGCGTGTCCGCGATGTCGCCCACCGCGCCGGAGTTTCTCCGTGGGGCCTATTGGGCGCCGGATGCGAACCCGCCTTATTCGGCTGTGGTCACCCATGGGAAGACGATTTATCTCGCCGGGACGCTGGGTTTCACGCCGGGAACGCGGGACCTGCCGGACGGTATCGAGGCGCAGGCAAAGAATGCGCTCGAAGCCATCGGCGCCAATCTGCAGCAGGTCGACGCCAGCCTCGGTGATTTGACCACCTGCACGTGCTACCTCGCCGACATTGACGATTATGCGGCGTTCAACGCGGTGTATTCCACTTACTTCCCGGACGTGGCGCCCGCCCGAACGACGATTGCCGTGGCGGCGTTACCGTTGGGAGCAGCCGTGGAGATCACGTGCACAGCGGCGCGATGACATCGAACGCGTCCGCACCTGCCCGGTGAAAGCGGTTGCGTTTTCAAGGATGAGCGGCGTTTCATGTTTTCCGTTATCCACGGTGCGAGATTGGTGATAAGCCCGGCCATCTTGGTTTTTGGTGCTCGCGTGCAATCGAGGTAACCGATTGACCGGACAGGGCCTACAGGGGAGTTCGCCCGTGAACGAACACGACAGGCGGGTCGATGGGCGGGTCGGCAAGCTCACGCGCTATATCGCCACGGCATTGGACGACATGTCTGATGATGACGTCTTTCGCGAGGCGATCGTGAAAGCGGCCATCCGCGATTTCGCCTATGATCTGGTGCGGGCGTTTCCCGACCATCAGGATACGATTGCGGAAGTCTTCGAGGAGATCGGTAGAGAGGTGCCCGGCCTCGCTTTCGAAGATGTGAGCGATTAGCACCCGTTCTGGCACGGTCGGGCTTTGCAATCGGCCTCCGCCGGGCCATATGCGAGCGACCATGTTGATACTTAAAGACCTGACCGCGACCGTCGGCGAGGGCGACGACGCCAAAGCCATTCTGAAAGGCCTGTCCCTGGCGGTGCCCGCCGGCGAAGTCCACGCCATCATGGGGCCAAACGGCGCCGGCAAATCCACGCTGTCCTACATTCTCACCGGGCGTGAGGGGTATGACGTCACCGGCGGGTCTGCCGAACTGAGCGGCGAGGATCTCCTGGAGATGGACCCTGAGGCGCGGGCCGCGAAGGGCCTGTTCCTGTCCTTCCAGTATCCGGTCGAGATCCCGGGCGTTCCGGTCATGACCTTCGTGCGGACGGCGATGAATGCCCAGCGCAAGGCCCGCGGCGAGGACGAGATTTCCGCGCCTGATTTCATCAAGAAGTCCCGCGAGGTCGGCGCGGCCCTGAAGCTGACACCGGACATGTTGAAGCGGCCCGTGAATGTGGGCTTTTCCGGGGGTGAGAAGAAGCGGCTGGAAATCTTCCAGATGCTGATGACCGAACCGCGCTTCGCGATCCTCGATGAGACCGATAGCGGGCTGGACATCGATGCGCTGAAAACCGTTTCCGACGGTGTGAATGCCTTGCGGGCGCCGGACCGGGGCATGTTGGTGATCACCCATTACCAGCGCTTGCTGGACCATATCAAACCGGACCGCGTGCATGTGCTGGCCGATGGCCGGATCATCACCAGCGGCGGACCTGAGCTTGCGCTGCGGCTGGAGAAAGAGGGCTATGACGGCGTGCTGGGCGAGGCGGCGTGATGGCGCTTCCGTTTCGCGAGCAGTTCACCGATCCAACGCCGGCAGAGCTGGAGCTGATCGCGCGCTATGCGATGCTGCCTGAGGACCCCCGCCGGGAACGGACCTTCGGCGCGTTTGCCGAAACCGGGCTGCCGCACCGGCGCATGGAAGCGTGGAAGTGGACCGACTTCCGCGCTTCGCTTCCAGCGATCGAGGCGCAGGGTGGGCAGGGCGCGAGCGATCCGCTGGCCGGTCTTGAGGCCTGCCGGGTCGAGATCCGCAATAGCTCGTTCGAACTGCCAGCGCGTTGGCCCGAGGGCGTGACTGTCTTTGAAAAGACTGACGCCCAGGCCCTTGGCGGCGCCGAAGTGATGCCGCTGGGTGCGCTGACGGCGGCGCTGTCGGCGCAGAAGAAAGGGTTGTCCTCGATCATGATCGAGGTGACCGAGCCGGTAGCGACACCGCTCCATTTTGTCTTCTCCTCGTATGGGGCGGAAGCCAGCTTTGCGCGGGTCACGATGCTGGTCCGGCCCGGCGCGTCGGTTGACCTGTTCGAGAGCCATCTGGGCGGGGCGGGCTTTTCCTCGGCGCTGCTCGATCTCGGCGTGCAGGCGGGCGGTAAAGTGCAGCGGACGATCTACCAGGCCGGAACCGGGGATGAAGCCCAGGCGGTGACGGCTGACGTCCACCTCGCCGAGCGGGCAGAGCTGGTCCAGACAACCCTGGCATTCGGCGCAAAGGTCTCCCGTCTCGAGACCCGGCTCGGCCATGAAGGCAGCGCGGCGCGGGCGGTCCTGAACGCTGCCTATCTCGCCGGCCCCGGCCAGCATGTGGACATCACCACTCATGTCCGCCATGGCGCGGAAGCCTGCACGACAGACCAGGTGACCAAGGGCGCGGTGGCCGATGGCGGTCGCGGCGTGTTCCAGGGCAAGTTCCACGTTCCCCGAACGCTGGGCCAGCACACTGAAGCGGAAATGGCGCACCATGCCTTGCTGTTGCAGGATGGGGCGGAAGTGTTCGCAAAGCCCGAACTGGAGATCTATGCCGATGATGTTGAGTGCGCCCACGGCAATACTTGCGGCGCGCTTGATCCGGAGCAGATCTTCTATATGCGCCAGCGCGGCTTGCCTGAGGCCGATGCCCGGGCGCTGCTGACAGAAGCCTTTATCGCTGAAGCGCTGGAGACTGCGCCCGATATGGCCCGCGATGCCCTGCGCGAGGTTGCCCAGAACTGGTTGCGGGCTGCGGATTAGCGCGTGGGCGCAATGAATTTGCCGCAGCGCTGGACCCCCGAAAGCACTTATATCAGCTCCATGACCCAGTCCCGCCCGTTCCAAGTCGAAGCCGTCCGCGCCGAGTTTCCGATCCTGTCGAGAGAGGTGCACGGCAAGCCGCTTGTCTATCTCGATAGTGCGGCAAGTGCGCAGAAGCCGGACGCCGTGATCGATGCCATGGCCGAGCAGATGCGGACGGCCTACGCCAATGTCCACCGGGGCCTTCATACGCTGGCCAACGAAACCACCGAGGCGTTCGAGGCGGCCCGGACCGCCGTGCAGGGCCTGCTGAATGCCCCGTCCAGCGAGGAGATCGTGTTCACCAAGGGCGCGACCGAAGCGATCAACCTGGTCGCCAGCGGCTTGGCCGAGACCATCCAGCCCGGCGATGAGATCGTGCTCTCGATCATGGAGCACCATTCCAACATCGTACCCTGGCACTTCCTCCGCGAGCGGCATGGGGCGGTCCTGAAATGGGTGGGATTGAAGGAAGATGGTTCGCTGGACATGGCGGCACTGGCCGACGGTATCGGGCCGAAGACCCGGATGGTGGCGCTGACCCATATGTCCAACGTGCTGGGCACAGTAACCGATGCGGCCGAGATTGCGCGCCTCGCCCATGATGCCGGCGCCCAATTGCTGCTGGATGGCTGCCAGGCGGCGGTGCATCTGGATGTGGATGTGCAGGCGCTGGATTGCGATTTTTACGTGTTTTCGGGCCACAAGCTCTATGGGCCGACCGGGATTGGGGTTCTCTTCGGCAAGCATGAGGCCCTGGCGGCGTTGCGACCCTATCAGGGTGGTGGCGAGATGATCGAGATCGTCAAGACGGGCCGGGTCACCTATAACAGCCCGCCGCACCGGTTCGAAGCGGGGACCCCGCCGATCATCGAAGCGGTCGGCCTGGGGGCGGCCATCGCCTGGACGCGCCAGTTCGATACCGCGGACGTCATTGCCCATGAACATGCGCTCTATTTGCGGGCGCGCGAGGCGCTGCGCGGGGTCAACGGGCTCCGCGTTCATGGCGAGTCGCCGGGCAAGGGGGCGGTGTTGTCCTTCAGCCTCGAAGGCGCCCACCCCCACGACCTGGCGCAGATCATGGACCGGTATGGGGTTGCGGTTCGCGCGGGTCACCATTGCGCCCAGCCGCTGATGACCCATCTTGGGGTCAGCGCAACCGCGCGGGCGAGCTTCGGGATTTACAACACAAGCGCCGACGTGGACGCGTTTGTGGATGCGCTCGACCGGGCCCGTGGCATGTTGGTGTGAGTGTGGTAGGGTCTGAGGCAAGTAAACGGTTCTGTTAGTGGTGTCGCGCAACCTCTCTATTTCGGATATGGCCCGGTGCCGGCGGCCTCGGAAGATTGACCTGGCGCGTGAACGACTGGATCAGAGAGAATGGTGCCTCGACGTGAGGGGCGATTGAGATCAAGAATGGCTGATGATTTTACCCCTCGGGACACGATTGACGTCGCCGCCGCGAAGGCAGAGGTGACCGACACCGGAGGCGTGATCCCGCAGGATGAGCTGAACCGCATCACCGATGACCTGATCACAGCGTTCAAGACCGTCTACGACCCGGAAATCCCGGTGGACATTTACGAGCTTGGCCTGATCTACAAGGTCGATATCGATGAAGCCACGCGCAAGGTGGACATCGACATGACGCTGACAGCGCCAGGCTGCCCCGTCGCGGGCGATATGCCGGGCTGGATCGAGACCGCCGCGCGGACCGTCACCGGTGTTGGTGATGTGGAAGTGCGGCTCACCTTCGAGCCGCCCTGGGACCCGTCGCGGATGTCTGATGAGGCCCGCCTGTCGCTGAATATGCTCTAGGGGGAGTGGCATGAGCGCCTGGTTGTTTCTCGCGGGTGCGATCGCTCTTGAAGTGTCCGGCACGTTCTTCCTGAAGCTGTCCAACGGGTTCGAGAACTGGCAATGGGGCATGGTATCGATCGCCTGCTATTCGGCCTGTTTCTGGATGCTGGCGCCAGCGATGAAAGTGCTGCCGGTCGGCATTGTCTACGCCATTTGGGCGGGGGTCGGCATCGTCGCGGCCGCATTGATCGGAATGATCGCCTTCGGTGACCGGATGGGGCCGGTTCAGCTTGTATGCGTCGCGATGATCCTTGTCGGCGCGGTGGGCCTTCGTCTGACGACGACGGCCTGACGCTTGACCAGACCGGTGGCGGCCCCCAGATAGTTGCCATGGCCAGACGACCTCGCCCCAAGATCGTATCGCTTTCTAACGCCGCCGCAGGGCAGGTGCGCACGATCATGGACGAGAAGGGCGCAGGCTTCCTCCGCGTTGGCGTGACCAATGGCGGCTGCGCGGGGATGGAATACGTGATGGACTATGTGGATACGCCTGAAGCGCTCGACGAGGTGGTCGAGGACAATGGCGTGAAGATCGTGGTCGACGCGAAAGCGGTGCTGTTCCTGCTCGGATCGGTGGTCGATTACGAAACCACGCTGTTGCATGAGAAATTCGTGTTCCGGAACCCGAACCAGACCGACGCCTGCGGATGTGGCGAGAGCGTTACAATCGTACCCGCTGCCGCCGAATAGGCGAGCCTCGCCCCGCGCTCAGCTAAAGTCTCCGCCCAAACAGGCCCATCAGCCAATCGATGAATCCGTTCCGGGAGGTTTCGGCGCGGTGGGTGGTCGGCGGCTCCAGAATGTCAGGGCGTGGGTCGGGTTGGGGATCTGTGTCGCGACCACGGTCCGGATCGGTGGCGGCGCCGGGCTGTGGGTCGGTCGCGACCGGCACCGGCTCGGATGGCTCAACGGGCTCTGCCGGTGCATCCCGCATGGCGCGTTCGCGGTCTTCGGCGGCCCGGACCGGCTGGTTCTTCACGCGGTCCAGCACGATGCGGTCCGCGGCAGTGAACACGCCATCAATGTCCAGCCCATGTTCTTCTTCGAAAAGTTTGACGGCCCGGTGGGTCTGGAGGCCGAAATCGCCATCGACCGCGCCGAGCAGGTAGGTGAGGTGCTGGAGGTCTTCCTGCAGGGCACGCACGGCCTCGCCGCGGTCGCCAATGGTCAGCTCGTCACTCGGGGCGTCGCCGTGCGGTACGGCGAACACCTGCCGGGCGCGGCGGAGATACTCGATCCGGTCATTGAGACCATGCGGTTGGCCCCGTGAGGTCGGGCTGCCCCTGTTCACCGCGCGCGATACGGCGAGCACATCATCCCGGTCCGCCCAGGTGTTGATGTCCAGGCTTTTCCAATAGCTCAGCGCGGCGCGGAGTGACGTGTCGGGCTGTTCGATCAGTTCGGGCTGGGCTTCGAGCGGCAGGCCTGAAATCTCGCCATGGATCCGGTAATTGTCCCGGCCTGTGAGTTGGATCAGGCCGCCGCCGCGATAGCGCCAGCCGTCGCCGGCTTCGCGGTTACCCAGCCGGTCGCCATAGACCTTGTCGGCAAGTGCCTGGGGGCGGCGGACGAAGGCTTCGGCGCTTTCGGGTGTGGGGAAGCGGCCGGTGCCGAATACCGCGCGTATCCGCTCGGCCGAGGTGTAGGTCATGTCCTCGCGGAGGGCGGAGAGACCGATGGTCTCGGTGCAGGCCTGGGCGAGGAAATGGGCCATGCGGAGGGGCGTGGTTACGCCGAACTGCTCGAACAGGTCCTGACCGCCGGTAAGGGCGGCGACGTGGATATCGTTCAGTCGGAACTGGGTGAGTTGGTCGAGTTGCTGGCGGGTTGGCGCAATCATGGGTATCCCTTCGGCTCTTCTGCCGTTTGGGGGACACTATATCGCGCCCGGTTCAGCCGGATAGGTTTGCCGCTGTGATCGCCGCCGGGATCGGGCGGCCATGCTTCACAGGCGTGCCAAGCCCCGCTATGCGAAGCAAAAGCCGGAGGCTGCCCGATGCCCGTTCTTGCCACCAAACTCGACCCCGGATCGCCAGCCTTCCGGGCCAATGCCGAGCACATGGACGGATTGGTCGCCGAGTTGGAAACGCGCACGGAAGGCGCGGCGCGGGGCGGTCCTGAGCGCGCGCGAGAACGCCATGTGGCCCGGGGAAAACTCATTCCCCGTCAGCGGGTCGAGCATCTGGTCGATCCTGGCGCTCCGTTTCTCGAAATCGGCGCGTTGGCGGCCAATGGCCTCTATGATGACGAGGCCCCGGCTGCGGGGATCATTACCGGGATCGGCCAGGTTGCCGGTCGCCAATGCATGATCGTTTGCAATGACGCGACGGTGAAGGGCGGCACCTACAATCCGATCACGGTGAAAAAGCACCTCCGCGCCCAGGAGATTGCCGAGCAGAACCATTTGCCTTGCATCTATCTGGTCGATAGCGGTGGCGCGTTTCTGCCCATGCAATCTGACATTTTCCCTGACCGGGAGCATTTCGGGCGCATCTTCTTCAACCAGGCCAATATGAGCGCGAAGGGTATTCCTCAGATCGCGGCGGTCATGGGCTCGTGCACGGCTGGCGGCGCCTATGTGCCGGCCATGTCCGATGAGACAGTGATCGTGCGCAAGCAGGGGACGATCTTTCTGGGCGGCCCGCCCCTGGTGAAGGCAGCGACAGGGGAAGAGATATCGGCCGAGGAGCTGGGCGGGGCCGATGTCCATGCCCGACGGTCGGGGGTTGTTGATCATTATGCCGTTTCCGACGAGCACGCCCTCGCCATCGTTCGCTCGATCGTGGGGACGCTGCATGTGCCGCCGCCGTCCGGGATCGGCATGGCGGGCAGTCTCGACCCGCTCTATCCGGCTGAAGAACTGCACGGCCTGGTGCCGAAGGATGTGCGCGAACCCTATGATGCGCGCGAGGTGATTGCCCGGATCGCCGATGGGTCGGAGTTCCACGAATTCAAGAAGCTTTATGGCGAGACTCTGGTGTGCGGCTTCGCCCGGCTCTACGGCATGCCCGTGGCGATCCTGGCCAACAATGGCATCCTGTTTTCCGAAAGCGCGCAGAAGGCGGCCCATTTCATCGAACTGGCCGACCAGCGGCGTATCCCGCTTCTGTTCCTGCAGAACATTACCGGCTTCATGGTCGGCTCGAAGTATGAGGCGGGCGGCATCGCCAAGGATGGGGCGAAGATGGTGACGGCGGTTGCCACCGCATCTGTTCCGAAGCTTACCCTTGTTACCGGCGGAAGTTTTGGCGCGGGCAATTACGGCATGTGCGGACGGGCCTACTCGCCGCGTTTCCTGTTCCTGTGGCCGAATGCGCGGACCTCGGTGATGGGCGGCGAACAGGCCGCTTCTGTGCTGGCGACGGTGAAGCGGGATGGCATGGACCGCCGCAACGAGGACTGGAGCGCAGACGACGAGGAGGCGTTCAAGGCGCCGATCCGCGATCTCTATGAGGCAGAGGGCAACCCTTACTATTCCACCGCCCGGATGTGGGATGACGGCATCATCGCCCCGCGTGACACGCGCCGCGTGCTCGGCCTGGCCCTGTCCGCCGCCCTCAACGCACCGATGGGCGAGCGCGGCTTCGGCGTTTTCCGAATGTAGATGCACGCCGCATCCGTGTGCGGGAAACCTGTGGGGGGAGACCAAGAATACGCTTTTCCCGTCCCCGGCGATCCGCTAGCGTCGGGCGGGGTGGTCAGAGGAGCCTTTCATGGCGGAAATCTTCATCTCCTATTCCCAGAAGGACAAGGCGAAGGTTCGCCTCATTGCCGAAAGCCTCGAACGAGAGGGGCTGGACGTGTTCTGGGATCCGGAAATCCCGCCCGGCGAAACCTGGGACAATGTGATTGCGCGGGAACTGAAGGCGGCTCGTTGCGTGATCGTCGCCTGGTCGGAGGCATCGGCAGAGTCCGACTGGGTCAAGGAAGAGGCTGACTTTGGCAAGCGCATGAAAGCGCTGGTGCCGGTGCAGATCGACCCGAGCGGCCCGCCCCTGGGGTTCAGCCGTATCCAGACCGCGAACCTCTCGGACTGGACCGGCGATCCCGCCCATGGCGAGTGGCGCAAGGTGCTCGACCGGGTGCGCCATCACGGGGTGGATACCGGTACTGTGGACCCCGCCCCACCGGCCGAACCGCGCCAGGCTGGCCGGCTCCGCGATGCCTTGTACGAGAATGCGCCCCAGGCCGCGCCATCACAGGCGCAGCCTTCCTCTTTCCAGTACTCTGGAGGGGGCAGCCAGCCGGCGGCTAGCGCCGGTGCTGGGGCGGGTGCGGCGGCCTTCGCCTCAACACCTGCTGGGCCGAGTGGTGCGAAAGACCCGGTGACCGAGTTCGATTTTCAGTATGCTTTTTTCAAGCCCAAGGGCCGGATGACGAAAAAGCCGTTCTGGATCGGCTTCGCGATCTTTTTTGTGGCGTCCATCCTTATCGGCCTGGTGCCGATTGTCGGGCCCTTGCTGATGATCTTTCCGGGCATCTGCCTTTACGGAAAACGGCTCCATGATTTCGGCCAATCTGCCTGGCTCTATGGCGGTTTGCAGATCTTCGGTTTCATGCTCGGCATGATCGGGGGTGTGGCGGCTGAAAGCGGCAGCATGGACCCGGCCGGTCTGTTGGGGCTTATCGGGTTCATGTTCCTGGTCAATATCGGCTTCACGCTCTGGGTCGGGCTGACCGATACCGAGCCGCGCCCGAACAAGCATGGCCCGGTGCCGGGTACGAGGCGTAAGTACGACGAGGCCAAGTCGCTCTGCGAGCGAGCCATCATGATCGTCGAGAAGGCCCACGGCGCGGAGCTCCAGGACCTCGCCAAACCTCTCAACAATCTCGCTGGCCTGTTGCAACTGCAGGGCAAGTACGACGAGGCCAAGCGGCACTACGAGCGAGCCATCGCTATAACCGAGAATACCCTCGGCGCGGAGCACCCGGGCTTCGGCATCAGTCTCTACAACTTCGCTGGTTTGTTGTCGAGACAGGGGGATATCAACGAGGCCATATTGCTCCTCGGACGCGCACTTTCGATTTTCCAAGCCTCACTGGGTACCGATCATCCGTACACCCAGATGGTCGCGTCAGCCCTAATGAAGATTCCTGAGATTATGAACAGTAACTAAGTTCGGGCCTCGAGAAGAAGGCCGTTGTTGTTTGGCTCTGAGGGTCGCGGGCACGTGCGACGGTCTCCTGTGCGGCGCACAGTGACGCCGATCGCCTCATCGAGGCGGCCGACATGGACGCTGCCAACTCTGCTCCTCAGGATCCGTACTGACGACATGAAGTTCTTCTTGGCTTGCACTGGCCTTCTTCGTCTGGGTGGCGTTGCGACAACATGCGACCTCTTCTTCGGCCCCGGCTC
Organism: Pseudomonadota bacterium; assembly: GCA_039034035.1. Classification (GTDB taxonomy): domain Bacteria; phylum Pseudomonadota; class Alphaproteobacteria; order Caulobacterales; family Hyphomonadaceae; genus UBA5336. The sequence continues at coordinate 1,168 of JBCCBN010000064.1, read as the reverse complement.
CCAAGCCACAGAGAGCGCTTGCTTCTGTCTTCGCCGTTCGTCGCGTTCAGCGCTTGCAAGACGATGTTGACCTTGTGGGTCTCTAGCTACCCGTCGGATTTCGCTCCTCCAACAAGCCAAGCTGGTTTCTCTTCGGAAAACCGAAGGAGGTGTGCCCCCGCCGGCACCCCCTTCAGCCCTTCAGCCAGCGTCGTCTCTCTCGCGCCAGCCTTCGCTGGCCGCTTTCGCCTGGTCCTTACGCCGGAAGCTTGGCTCTCCAGGTTGGCGACGCTGCGGGGGCCCTCACCCCGCCCCGCCTACAATGTAGCAAAGCGATCTTTTATCTTCGGGTGGTGCTGTTCCCATTCGCGTTCCCTGTGATTCTGCGCTGCGTAGTACTTCTTGGCTGAGTTTGAGCTTCGATTCCCCCATGTTGTCTTCCCCTCTCTTCGCCGAGGAGAGCGCCCGGCAACCAAGCATCTGGTGCGGGACTCCTTACTCACTGACTGTTTGTCTCTCGGTCAGTATAGGTGGTTGAAGCTATAGGTGGTTCGAGCCGGGCAAGCCGAGACAATCACCGACTAAGCGGACGGAACGACTTGGCTCGACTGACTACTACGGGGCTCGACTGGGCTTTTGTGCCTCGAGTACAGGAGACTAACCCCCCTCCCGTAACGGCAATTCTCCGCCACCCCAAGACTTCAACGGACGTACAAACGTAAAAAATGAGAGTCCTCGCTGTCCTTGCTGCTACGGCCTTCGCCGCGAAGAAAGCGTCGGAAGAGGTGACGCACAAGGTGTACTTCGACATCACGATCGACGATGAGCCTGCGGGGCGTATAGTGATGGGCTTGTACGGCGAAACGGTGCCGAAAACGGCGGAGAATTTCCGCGCTCTCGCGACGTGTGAGAAGGGTGTGGGAAATTCGGGAAAGCCGTTATGTTACAAAGGCTCCAAATTCCACCGAATCATTCCTCAGTTCATGCTGCAAGGGGGCGACTTCACGCACGGCACGGGCACGGGCGGCGAGTCGATTTACGGCTCCAAATTCGCCGACGAAAACTTCAAGTTGAAGCACACGGGACCCGGCTTACTCTCCATGGCCAACGCCGGCAAGGATACCAACGGATCGCAGTTCTTCATCACAACCGTCAAAACGGCCTGGCTCGATGGCAAGCACGTCGTCTT
>JBCCBN010000063.1:0-14571 GCA_039034035.1 Pseudomonadota bacterium | reverse complement strand
CACGACGACCTGGGGCGCAACGCAATGGGTGGCCTGGCGACTGGGGTTTCAGGCGCAACTGGGCAGCCCGTGGTTCGAGGCCTTCGGCATGCCGATCTACCCGCCGCCCGCCTTCTTCTGGTGGTGGTACTTCTACGACGCCTATGCGCGAACGGTGTTCTGGGAGGGCGGCGCGATCGCGGCCTCGGGCGGATTCATCTCCATCGCCGTGGCCATCATCATGTCCGTCATCCGGGCGCGCGAGGCCGCCGACGTCGATACCTATGGTTCGGCCCGCTGGGCGAACAGGTCCGAGGTGGAGGCTGCCGGGCTGCTCGGCTCCGATGGTGTCGTGCTGGGCAAGCTGGATCAGGACTACCTGCGCCACGACGGGCCGGAGCATGTGCTCTGCTTTGCGCCGACCCGGTCCGGCAAGGGTGTGGGCCTCGTGGTCCCGTCGCTGCTGACCTGGCCGGGCTCCGCTATTGTCCATGACATCAAGGGCGAGAACTGGGATCTGACCGCCGGGTTCCGCGCGCGCCACGGACGCGTGCTGCGCTTCGATCCGACCAGCATGACCTCGGCCGCCTACAACCCGCTGCTGGAGGTGCGGCGCGGCGAATGGGAGGTCCGAGACGTCCAGAACGTGGCCGACGTGCTGGTCGATCCCGAAGGCTCGCTGGAGAAGCGAAACCATTGGGAGAAGACTTCGCACTCGCTGCTGGTCGGCGCGATCCTGCATGTGCTCTATGCCGAACGAGACAAGACCCTGGCCGGCGTTGCCGCCTTCCTCTCCGACCCACGCCGCCCGATCGAGCAGACCCTGGAAGCCATGATGGCGGCGCGTCACCTGGGGGAGGCCGGCCCGCATCCGGTCATTGCCTCCACCGCGCGGGAGCTTCTGAACAAGTCTGACAACGAACGCTCGGGCGTTCTGTCGACGGCCATGTCCTTCCTTGGGCTTTACCGCGACCCGGTCGTCGCCCAGGTGACCCGGCGCTGTGACTGGCGGATCGACGACCTGATCGGGGCGGAGCAACCAACCACCCTCTACCTCGTCGTGCCGCCCTCGGACATCTCCCGCACCAAGCCGCTGATCCGATTGGTCCTGAACCAGATCGGTCGCCGACTGACCGAGGATCTGAAGGACAAACGCCGCCGCCATCGCGTGCTGATGATGCTGGATGAATTCCCGGCACTTGGACGGCTTGATTTCTTCGAAAGCGCGCTGGCGTTCGTGGCGGGCTACGGGCTCAAGAGCTTCCTGATCGCCCAGTCGCTCAATCAGATCGAGAAGGCCTATGGCCAGAACAACGCCATCCTCGACAATTGCCACGTCCGGGTGAGCTTCGCGACCAATGACGAACGCACCGCCAAGCGCGTCTCTGATGCGCTCGGCACGGCAACCGAGATGAAGGCGATGAGGAACTACGCCGGCCACCGGCTGGCGCCCTGGCTGGGTCACCTCATGGTCTCGCGCTCTGAAACTGCGCGCCAACTCCTGACGCCCGGCGAGATCATGCAGCTCCCGCCCGACGATGAAATCGTCATGGTCGCAGGTTCCCCGCCGATCCAAGCGAAAAAGGCGCGGTATTTCGAGGACAAGCGGTTCGTCGATCGGGTAGTGCCGCCACCAGAACCGCAGCACGGCACGCCGATGATGCAGGATGATCCATGGTCATCTCTTCCGACCATAGAAGCCGATACAGCTTCGCGCGCAACGGCGCCGTCGACCAATGCGGATGAGGCGAACGCAGGCCTGCGTCGGGAACCGGACCTGGCCGAGCATTTGGCGGTGGCCCCAGAAAGGACCGCCGAACCGGCGCGTGAATTCGAGATGATGCTCGACGACGAACCGGAGGAGGCCGCACGGCAACGGCAGGTCCTGCGCAAGCAGATGGGGCAGATGGCCCGACAGGCCTCGATGGACCGAAATGACGGCATCGATCTCTGAGGACTGACCGATGCGCGACCGTCTCAACCTCTCCCTGCCAGCCGAGTTGATCGGCCAGATCAACGATATCGCCGACCGAAAACGCGTGACCCGTTCCGCCATCGTCGAGGCGGCGGTCGAATCCTTCCTCTCGCCCGATCACGCCGACATGCAGGAAGCCGCCCTGACGCGGCGCAGGCCAAAGGGCGTGAGCGGTTCGACGGATTCGTCGAGACCTTGGGCAAGCGCGTGCAGAAGGGGCGGTGGTTTGCAGACGAAGTGGTGGGGGATACTGATTTCGCTGAATGAAGTTGGTATTTTGTAGCCCGAGCAACCAACGCACATCTCAAAAAAAATTTGCTCTCAAGTTCCAGAATACAGCTGAAACCATCTTTGAACCGAAGCTCTAGCGAAGGTATTGGGCTCTTAAGTGACGAAGGTCGCCGAGCGCTACTTTCAGCGTTCCCTGCGGTGGAATCCCGTCATCATGCTTGGCAGGATTAAGCTCGTTACCGAGCGACCGCAACTTGCCGGGATGAGAGGGATCACTTGTCATCAGCGGCTCGACCTGCGGACTGAGCTGCCCAAGATTCTTGCCGTCATAGTCGCTGAGCGCGGCCTGCGGATGACCGTTCGCCCAGCGGTGGCGAACTAGCACCTCCTTGCAGAACCGCTCCGCCGCATTGCGCAACAACTCCCCCGCCTGCTTACGCAGATCGGCATGACCGCCACGTGCGAGAACCTCGATGCGGGTAATCATCGCCATCAGATCGTCGCCGGTATTGGTAACGGTGGTACCGTCGGCGGGATCGATCATGGCGATCTGGAACATATCGATTTTGCGGTGAAGATAGCGGTGTTCGAGGTCCTTCCAGGATTTCTGGTCCTGGGTCAGGATGATGACCTGAACACCCGCGGCGAGTAGTTCCTCAAGCACGTTGGCCTTGAAGTAGGCGCGGTAATCCTCGTCACTCGACAGGATCGGATCGTCCAGTACGATGAACCCTGCTCCCTCATGCAGCGCGCGGGCAATGAACAGCGAGAGTCCCAGGCAGTGGAGCTGCGACTGGCTGAACACCGCGATGACATCGCGCAGTTTCGCCCCACTGCGGTCGGCGTGAACCGACAGGCCGGCTTTGAAATCGACCGTCCGGCGCGCGCCTTTGCGCGGTTTCACGGCGGAGAAGAAGGTCGCCTCGCCGGGGCGCAGCAAATCCCACCAATACTGGATACTGTCGCTGAGTTCGCCGAACTTGTCGTCGAGCACCTTCTCGTTGCCCTTGTCGATTTGCGCCAGCGCCTTGCCCAGCTCGGCCTTCAGGGCGCTTTGCGAATGACGATCGACCAGCGCGGCGCGCAGGGCACTGGGATCACCGGAAATATCAAGGAGGTCCTGCCATCCTGCCGTATCACTTGCTGCGTCGATCAAGTCGGAAAGAACCTCAAGCAGTGCGGTTTCGGCATCCTGGTAGCCTTCGAGACTGCCGGAGAAATCATCGTGTGCGTGCGCAATGCCATCAAAAGAGTCCCGCAGCGCCTTTACGTCCGTAAGCGTATCGGGATCCTCGACCATGCCGGAAACCGTGCCTGCAAAAATTCGGATCTCGCGCGCGATCTGCACGTGGCTGCGCGCGAGCCTCCGGGCGCAAGAGAGCCAGCGATCGACAAGCGCCGCGTTTTCAGCGCCGACAAGATCGCGGATTCGAGATACGCGGAATCCGTCGGCGCGGCGCATACTCGCGCCCGCCGTCAGGAAGCGCGGTAGCGCGTCGGAGACAGCATTTCCATGCGTCGAAAGCTTGCCACTCATGGCCCGAAGTGCATCCAGCACCGCCTTTTCGGCTTTCTGGAATGTCTCGGTTTCGCTGACGCGCGCGCGGATGAACGCGACCCGTTCCGGCGTCAGGCTGTCTTCAGTGCCGCACAGCATGCAATCAAGCGGTCCGCTCGCTGCTCCGACCGCAGGAATAGACAGCGCTTCCCTAAACAGGGCCGTGAGCCGCCGGGTTTCTTTATCGACTTTGCCGCGTTCGGTCAGGTAGGTCTGTAATTGCTCCCATACGGTCTCGGCGGGTGCCGTCCAATCGGCGAGCGCCTTCTTTTTGAAGCCATCGATCGAGAAGGTCTTTTCCCGGCGTTCTGAAAGTAGTGTTTCGAGCGCGGTGAGACGCTCTTCCGGCGTGGCAGGAACGCTCGCCCCAGCCGCAGCGATCACGGCGGCGACCGCCTTGTCGAGCCCGTCGGCAAGATCGCTGCTGGACGGAACGGATTTGCTAAGGGGCTGAAGATGTGACTTCGCCGCTTCGATAGAGATTGCCGCGTTCAGCTTCGTCCATTCCGGCGGTTCGGCCGGAGCGATACCAGCCTCAAGGGTGGCAACTGCGGCACGCAGCTCTTCAAGGTCCGTGACCTCTAGGATTGTCTTGAAATAGGTCGCACGATCCTGGGGCTTGGCGGAAAACAGGTAGCCAAGCGTATGTTGCGCGAGAACCGGGGCAGCGAGCGGCGGCTGGGACAGATGAATGCCGAAGGTGGCAAGCTGCGCGTCATTGGCCACCTTACCGTCGATCTCTAGCTTGGTCTGGCAATCCTGCCGTTTGGCGTAGTCTGCGGTCAGCGTGCGGGCAAGGCTATGCTTGCTGCCATCAGGTGCCGTGATGGTCGCTTGAATAACGACCGGATCAGCCGCGGGCATGTGCGCATTACGCAGCGCATCGGCGAACTCGTCCTGCGTGCTGGCCATGAGCTGCCGGCGCACAATCTGTCCGGTGAGCAGGAATTCAAATGCCTCGGCAAGGCTTGTCTTTCCCTGGCTGTTCGGCGCCCAAACGGCCGCGATCTTGGAACCAAAGGCGAGGTCCTGCGCCTTTTTGCCGAAGGCCCGAAAGCCTTGAATCCTGATGCTGTCAATTCGCGGCTTCGTCATGGCTGCGCTTAATCTGTGTAAGTCTGTCATCGGCAACGGCTCTGATCGCCGCTGCCCGGCCTGCGCCATCGGCGCCTACGTAGGCTTCGATCAGCTTGGCGGCGAGACTGTCCTCGCCGAGATGGGTGAGCAGACGCTCGAAATTGGTCTGCGGCCCTTCCGCTTGCTCTTCTTCGGGATAAGGCTGCCCGGGATTCTGGTCTTCGCTATCGTTGCTCATGGCGAATGCTCGTCTTTTCGCCAGACCTCGTGACCGATGGCGATGAAGGCGCCGACGGCGAGCGCGCCGCGCTCATTGCGTGCCCTGCTGCCGGGCCGCGTCAGCTCTTGCTCCAGGGACGACCGATCCGCTTCATAGATCGCCTGCGGCTCGAATGTCTCGTTCATCAGGATGAGCATCACGCAATCCCAAGGATGGTCGAGACGGATGGAGCCGAGACGCTGGCCGACCCGGCGTTTGGCGTCTGGGATCGATCGCGCCTTGATCTGGATTTTTCGGCCCCCATCATCGATGGCATCATAGCCCGGCTCGCGGGCGTCGACGAGTTGCAGTCCGAGAAGCCGCGCCGTGAGGTATTCACCTATCTCGCCGGTGATACCGAGCGGTTTGCCGGTCAATCGATAGTAATCGATTGCCGCCTGGCGGGCACGTTCGAGTATCTCGCCGGCTTTGTCGAAATCGGTCGTCATGGACCATCCGTCCCGGCCGCCTCCGGCTCGTCTTCAGGCGCGCTCGTACCGAGCAGCGCGGCACAGAGCTTTTCGAGTTCCTTCTGCTCCTCCGTTGCTGCCAGTGCATCGCGCATTTTCCGGCGCCGTACCGGCAGTGACCGGTTCGGATCACCCAGATACGCATCGCCTGCCACCGCCGTGGCGGCGATGGTCGCGAGTTGGCGTGCGAGCTCTGCAATGCGCCGATGATCTTCGTTCGCTGAATCGAAGGCCGGCATGAGCCGGTAGGGCAGCGTATGGATATGGCGCGGCCCGAAATCCCCTTCGGGATTGAACGGCAGGATCGCTTCGGTCAGCGCACTGCTGTTGAGCACGCCGGTTCTGAACCACGCTTCGTCTTCGTCCGGCACAACCTGCCAGTACAAGGTCTGATCGATTACCAGCTCATCGGCCTCGGTCAGCGGCAGGCACGCAGCGCAGATGTGCTTGCCGCCGGCGCCCGAGAGAACGATACAGCCGGCATCACCAAATTGTTGTTTGGCCAGCTTGTTGCGCACATTGATCCGGTATTCGAGCGTATTGCCGGCGCCGACGGTTTTCAGCCGGGTATTGATCGCAGTGAAGCGCCGGGCGGTATTAGTGAAGCCCATACGGCGGATTTCGGCGGGCTCGTAAATCTGCCACGCGCCGGCGGTGTCGCGGCCTGCCGGAATAGCGACCGGCGCGCGATCGGCACCGAGTACGAACGGCAGCAGGTTTTCCGATTGTGCCATCAGGTGGATGAAGCGTGGCGCGACATGGCCGGGGAAGCGCTCGCCGCCGAGTTCCTTCACCTGCTTGACGGTGAAGCCCCATTTCGTGCCCCGTGTCGGGGTATCGACGCGATACTCGCTTCCGGTGTTGTTCAGGATTTCCAGGCACACAGCGCCGCGCGGCATGATGTCTGCGCCCTGCTGTGAGACTTCTTCGCTGCCGGCCGGTGCGGCGGGCAGGCCGCCTTTTTCCAGCACCCACGCCGTGCGCGTCGTGCCGATCTTTCGGATCGAAAAATCGGCCGCTTCCGGCCCATCCTGCCGGGTAACAAACCCGTGTTGCGGCGGCTTGTTGGCAGAATCGGGACCCGCTTCCTTGTGCCCGATCAGTGCGGCACCGGGATATTTGAAGGTGCCGGGCGCAACCTGCCAGACTTCGGAAACGCAAAATGAAACCGGGCGTGCACTCGTCAGAAAGGCGCGTTGCCGGAACCGCTCATGGTGGGTGCCGTTGAAGATCGTGCCGGGCACAAGACAGGCAACAACCGCTCCCGGCTTGAGGTAACGATCGACGGCGTGCAGCAGATGGGTCGTCCCGAGCTCGAGATGCAGGAAGGACTGCCCTGCCGGTTTGACGCCGTACAGCGTCGCGCGGCGCGAGAGTACGTCGCGGTAGGGATTATCGGCAAGCGCGCTCATCGCCAGCCAGGGCGGATTGCTCACAAGCCCGTTGAACTGCCCTGCGAGCAGGCCAGGCCGATAGGTGTTGCGCAGAATGAAGGCCCAGATGCCGTTTCGTCCGGCGGCGGCAAGCTCCTTCATGCGGTTTGCGAGCGCAAGCACCGCGGTGATCGCTGCCTGCCGGAGCTCGGCGGGCAGGCTAACGCCGCACGCCGCTGCCGCCGTATCGAGTGTCGCGGTGGCGTCACCCTCCGTGAGCGCGGGGGCGGCGCTATCGCGCGCCTCGTCATAGGCCCAATCGACGATCCGGTCGAACAGCTCGCGATAGTCAGGGTGTACGAGACCCGCCGGTAGCTTGATCGTCTCGCCGTCGAGCGTGATGTCGATCGTATCGCCCTCGCCGAGCATCGGGATCGATGCCGAGACCGGCGTCACGGCAAACAGCGAGTCGGCGTGATAGACGGGGATCGTCACCGGTGCGGCGGCAGCATTGATTTCTGCCGCAAGGTTAATCACCCAGGTCGTCTTCGATAGCGCAACCGCGAGCGGGTCGATGTCGAAGCCGGTGACAACCTCATGCAGCGCGGTGATGTCTGCATAGCCATAGCGGTCGCGCGCGGCCTTGATGACTTCTGCCAGGATCGCGCCCGAACCGCAGCACATATCGACGATCGCGGGCGCTTCGCCCGCAGGCAACAGATCGAGGCAACGCTCGGCAAGGTGGCGGGAGAGCCAGCCCGGCGTCCATTCCTGCCCGAGCAGCTTGCGCTGGCTGCGCCTGGCAAGCTGGGCCATCAGACGGCCGAACAAATCCTCTTCGGCGCGCCGCGAGAAATCATAGGCGTAGAGGTCGCGCTGGATTTCGCGCGCGACGGGGAGAAAGCCGCCAATATGCGTAGGCCTTGAGATCCACCCGAAGTAATCCTGCTCCACGAGATTATCGAGCTGGTAGCGATCACGAAAGTAAGCGCCGCTCAAAATCGCCTGCAGCTCGTCATCGGCGCTGACGATCGCAGAACCGGCCAGCGCGTTGGCGCTCAGCAGCCGGGCGAGAATGTTTAGATAGATCTCGTCGACGTAAGGCCCGGTGCGAAACGCGCCGCCGGCGCCTTCGAGATGATCAACGAAGTGCGACCACAGATCGGTGGCGAGTGCGATTGACGGATCGCTCTTGCGGCCCGTGTCGACCAGCGCCGTCAGCGCCGCGACATTGCGCCGGTAGGCAGGGCTTTCCAGACCGAGATCGAAAGAAAGATTTTCCGCGATCAGCGGGCGCGATTGCTCGCGCGCCAAATGACGGCGCAGGAAGAGCGTCAGGCGCTCGGCAGCCTGGGCGTCGTCACTGCCTTCCGTGAAGGTCTCGACTTCGGTGAGCTGGATGTCGTCAGTGGTGCAGCTCGCCGGATCGGCGCCGGGACGCAGCGCCGCGTCGTAGGCATACCATTCGACGGTATCGGAAAGAATGCCGCGCACCTGCGAGTCCTTCGCTCCAGCGCGGATAAGTCCGGCGACATGTTCCCTGACCTGGTTATAGCCTTCGTCGCGCTTCGCTTTGATCCGCAAGTCGGCTTCGTATTCGATCGTCGTCGATCCGACGAGGTTATCGATGAAACGGTCTGCCGCTTTGCCGGTCTTGGTGCCGACCTTGGTGTGCGCTTCGGCGCCTTCGCCGTAGTGATTGATCCAGCGCTCATCGTCTTTTCCGGGAAAGATACTGCGCAGGCGCGACTGGAACTCGCCGCGCACCACCGCCTCGACGGCGCCCTTCTCGCGCAGCCCGCGGCAGCGGATCAGGGTTTCACGGGCCTGCTCGATACTTGCGCTCATGCCGCCCCTCGCTGGCGCGCTGCGCCCATATCCGCAAGCCGCCCATACAGGCCTTGCGCGAACCGATCCAACGCCGCCGGCGACTTGGTGCACAGCATCACACCGAGAACGATACGGTCGATCGCCTGCCGCGATTGTTCATCGCTCTTTTGCGCTGCAAGCACCGCATCGATCTCATCAATCGCAGCCCTGCCAATGCGCGGAACCGGCATCGCGCGCAGATGGACCGCTTCGAGCTTGAGCGCGCCGCCACCGAGCGGCGTGCCGACGGCCTCCATAACCGCTTTGCACCAGGTGCTATTTAGGAAGGCGGTGAGTGCACCGGGTGACCAGCCGATATCATCCGGCCAGAACGTCGAGAAGTTGGCGTCGATCAGGATCGGTTCTTCTGCATTGCGGTAGGCCTGTGGGCTGCCGTGAATGATCCGCGGAACAAAAGCGTGCGGCAGATGCCGAGGCACGAAATCGGGAAGCATGTACCAAAAGCGTGGCGGCGCCGCCGGGCGCGCCGACCTGAGATTGGTCCTCACGGCAGAAAGATCGCAAACGGGTTTCGCGGCCTCGCCAGCCCCGAGCGGCTGCGCAGCGGCCTGCCGCACGAACGCGGCAAGCGCCGCAGGCATCTGTCGCGGTTGCGCAATACCGGCCGTCTCATAACTCTGCTGCACAGCGCGGACGGCATGGGTGTCCTCGGGCAGGACCCAGCCGCGCAGATCGAGAACGCGCATTGCCGGTAGATGCCCGCTACGCCAGCCTTCGAGGTCAGCCTGCCGGTGCAGCACTGGACGCACCGCATCGCGCGGAACGGCGAGGACCTTGCCGCCATAGGCATCATTGAGCACGACTTCAATGGTGGCGGGATCGGATACCTTCAATGCGCGGACATAGAAGAAGCGATTACATCCGGTGCGAAGGCCCTGTCCGGCATACAGCCCCAGCTCTTCCAGAGAGCAAAGGCCGGCGCTGTCAAATTCCTCCGGCAACAAATCTGACAGCGCTTCGGGAACCGGCGGCCCGGATACCGCGCCGGTAGCATGGAGCGGCAGATCGCGCGCCCCTGGTTCCAGCTTCGCTAACCACGGGCGGCTGCCGGCAGCGGCACGTAGGGCAATCCATTCGCCCGCGAGGGGAAAGTCCCGCGCCTCGATGCCGGGCCGCTCGTCGCCTCCCATGCGGCACCACCGGGCAAACGCGGCTTCGGGGTCCGGACCGGGAAAAGCCGCGCCGACCAGTGACTCCGCGTCAGCCGACAGCGGCGCCAACTGAATCCAGCGCGCATCGGTCCATTGCTCGCGCGCGCCGAGCGGAACTGCAATGTCTCCATCCGACAACCGCCGCGCGACAATCAGGTGAGTGCGCACCAGCGCATCGGAAAACCAGCCCGGCTGGGTATCCTCGACGATGATCTCTACGTCAAAGCAGCGCAGAAGCAGATAGCGGATCACATCGCCATAGGCGCGCGAGCGCCATGTCGCCGGAACGACCAGCGCAAGACGCCCGCCCGGACGGACGAGCAGCGCACTCAAGAGCCAGGCCGGAACCGAAAGGTCGGCCAGTCCCGAATAGCCTGCCGCAAGCGCCGTCCAGACAGCGCGAGCTTCGCCATCCAAAAGCTCGTCTGCCGCGGCAAGAAGACCCCGCCGGACCTTTTCGGCGCGGCCGTTCAAAGCCTGGTAGCGGACATAGGGCGGATTAGTGATGACAAGATCATAGGGCTGGGCGCCGAGGCTCTCGTAGGACCGGTTATCGAACGCATCGCCGCATGTGATCCTTGGCGCGCCGTCCCCCGGTCCCGCGAGAGTCTTAAGGCGATAGTCGCAAAATTCTGCTGTGGCGGGATCAATCTCGATCCCGTCGACCTGCGTTAGCGTTGCACCAACGCTTGCCGCCACTTCGCGCGCGGCGTCGAGCAAATCGCCGTTCCCGGCCATAGGGTCGAGAACGCGCTCGGTTTCCGGGCCGATTGCGAGATGGGCAAGCATGCGTCCAAGGCGCATACCGGTGAAGTATTGCCCGAGAGCCTTGCGCTGCGCAGGCGGCAGCGCCTCTTCAAAGGCGCGCGCCGCGTCTCGCGTTTCTATATTCTGTTCAGACTTCCACACAACCGGTCACCTTCACGCCGCTCTGCGCGTCGTGCCAGCGATAGAAATCGTCTGCATCAAGCGGTATCCTTTGGTGATGGGTCAGGAAATGGCTGATGAGGCGGGAGTAGAGCCGCTGAGCTGTCTGTTCTGACGGGTCGAGAGAAAGCGATGCCTGCCGAAGCTGCTCAGCGACCGCCCACACCGACTGTTGCGGTTGATCGTCCTGCTTTGCCTCGACTTTGGAGAGCAGCAACACCGGATCGCCGCGCACCGCTCCTGTTGTCGTCACCTGCTTGAAGCTGCCCTGCGTCTTGTCCAGGACGCCCGCGCATTCGACGCCGAGGCGCGCATCAGTGTAGGCCGATTGCAGGGCGTTCCAGACATCCGCGGATGCGGAGTGGAAGACGAGTGTTGCGCGCCCCTGCGGTTTGAGGATGCGGTTCACTTCGCTGAGCGCAGCGGTCAGAAGGCTCTGGTATTCCTCGATTGATTTTTCCTGACTGCTGCTGACGATGATCTCGTCCGTGCGATCCGTATAGCGGGACAGCCAGGCTTCATTAAGGAAGTTGATTTCGGCATATGGAATATTCCCACCAAACGGCGGATCGGTGAAGACATAGTCGATGATGCCATCCGGTAGGCTGACATTGCACGATGATCCCTGCTGGACTTCGACCTTGCCTTTGCGCCCATGAATGACGGCGAATGCACTCGCAATAGTGGTGAGCTTGCGGCGCAACCCTGCGAACAGGTTCTTCTCCACCGGGAGGCCGCTGACATAGAGCACACCCGGCTGCGCGCTGGTAACGACAAGGTCCTTCTGGCCAGTCTTTGCAACCACGCGCGTCATGATCGTCGCGTGAGATGCGTTGTAGCTCAGGAGCCAGAACCGCAAGGCGTCACGCAGTCTCCCTTTGTACTTGCCCGCGCGTTCCCAGAGCCGCGCGAATACGCTAAGATTGCGCCGTGTATAGAAGTGATGCAGGTGGGTGATGCCGTGATGGTAGCCGCTGCGATAGAGATCGCCCCACGGAATCTCGACCGAAGGCACGCCATCCGGGAGCGGCTGCGCGGCAATCTTTTTCAGGAGCTGAAGATCGGAATTCAGCGGCGCGCGCGACCAGCGCTTCTTGCCCGTAACACCGTAGACACGCGCGATCTGGCGCGCCCGCTGTGCCGTAGGTCTGCCGGTGATCTCGTCGGCCACCTCTTCGGTCAGGCGCCAAACCTCGTCGAAGCGGCCTTCATGACCGCAGGCCGGGCAGGTAAACTCAGAGGCGATGCGCGCCGGATCGAGAGAAACGCACGAATCCCATAGCGCGACATTGCAGCTGCAAGACGGGCAAGCGATCAGGTCGGTCCAGATCAGATAGCGGATCGTTCCGCTATTCCCTTCAGGATCGAGCGCTTTGTACATCCAGCCGTCTTCCGCTTCCGCCTCGCGCAGCAGGGCTTCCGCCGCCTTGCGGAACACCTTGGGATCGGGTGGGTTGGTCAGGGTCTGCCCGACAAAGGAGCCGAGCGCGCCGAGCTCGTAGAGAATAGCGTTGCGCGCGCCCCATCGCACATCCAGTCCAAGGCGCTCGGCTTCGGCCCGCAACTCTGTCGTCGGGTTTTCACACAACAACGCGGCCAGACCAGTCGTACCGCTGCCGGCAAATCCGTCGAAGACGGTGTCGCCGGGCTCGGTATGTGCGGCGATGAACAGGGCGATGGCTTCGGCAGAAATCTTGGTCGGGTACGGGAAAGCGCCGTAAAGCGGTCCGGTGCGTTTAGCCGGCAGCGCCTGTTCATAGAGTGCTGCGATCATATCGTCTTCTGATCTGGAAACATGCGTCATCTGCTCCCCCTTGGGCTTCTTATTGTTCTTGCCTCATGCCAGTCACCGACTTCTACAATTTCTGGAGCGACCTAAGCGGCAACCGAGGCTCACTGTCTGCGCGATGTTGTTCCAGATACTCATCAATTGCTCGGCGCACGACCCACGAAACCGAAACTTCATCTTTTTCTGCGAGCAGAGACAGTGCGTCGTAGTCGCTGCCAGTCAGACTAACAGTCAGGCGCGGACCAAATTTCTTCGCCTTCATGGTCATAGTCCCCCTCCGAGATGTTCCTGCTGCGTTCTCATTAAGCGAAGGCCAGCGAATCTGCAACATTTTGATCCACATTGAGTCACACTGCATCACTCATGGAGGCTTGATGGGTGCGTGCTGAAGATCAGCATCAATCATCTCAAACGGTAGTCCTCATCATTTGCCTTTGCGCCTTTCCCCTGTCTTTGCACGCCACAGCCCTACGCCCCTTTAAGAGTTGTTGAGCGAACCGGGATTCCGGATTTCTTGATGGACCCGATCCAGAGCCGCCCGTTGGCGGCCACTCACGGAACGGGGACAGCATGGCAGAGGCAGTTCGGAAACCGGAAGCGATGGCACGCGGCGCGCGGATGCTGCGCACGGCGCTTGGGCCCGCCATCGCCGGGTTTCTGGAAGACCCGACGATTGTCGAGGTCATGCTCAATCCCGACGGGCGGCTCTGGATCGACCGGCTCTCCGAGGGGCTATCCGATACCGGCGCCACCCTGTCCCCCGCCGATGGCGAGCGGATCGTGCGGCTCGTCGCCCATCATGTCGGGGCCGAGGTGCACTCCGCGCGCCCGCGCGTCTCGGCCGAACTGCCCGAGACCGGGGAACGCTTCGAAGGGCTCCTGCCGCCCGTGGTCACCGCGCCCTGTTTCGCGATCCGCAAGCCCGCCGTCGCGGTCTTCACGCTCGCCGACTATGTCGCGTCCAGGATCATGGTCGAAACCCAGGCGGACCTCTTGCGCGAGGGTGTTGCCGCGCGGGCCAATATCCTCGTGGCGGGCGGGACCTCGACCGGCAAGACGACGTTGACCAATGCGCTCTTGGCCGAGGTGGCCGGAACGTCCGACCGCGTCGTCATCATCGAGGACACACGCGAGCTGCAATGCGCAGCACCGAACCTTGTCGCCCTGCGGACCAAGGACGGGGGTCGCCTCGCTTTCCGATCTCGTCCGCTCCTCGCTGCGCCTCCGCCCCGACCGCATTCCCATCGGCGAGGTGCGCGGGGCCGAGGCGCTGGACCTCTTGAAGGCCTGGGGCACCGGCCATCCGGGCGGGATCGGCACCATTCATGCGGGCTCCGCCCTCGGCGCGCTGCGCCGGATGGAGCAGCTCATCCAGGAAGCCGTGGTCACCGTGCCGCGCGCCCTCATCGCCGAGACCATCGATCTCATCGCCGTTCTCTCCGGGCGCGGGGCCAAACGCCACCTCACTGAGCTCGCCCGCGTCGAGGGGCTGGGACCGGACGGTGACTATCGCATCACACCGGCGGCGCGGCCGACCGGGGTGGAAACTGACACAGGAGACCCTTCATGACCCGAAACCTTCACCGGCTGCGCGCACAGGCCGCGCAGGCCGTCACCTACGCCACCGTCACCCTGATGCTGGCCGGACCCGCCCGGGCGGCGGGCTCTTCCATGCCCTGGGAGGCGCCGCTGCAATCGATCCTCGAGTCGATCGAGGGGCCGGTCGCCAAGATCATCGCCGTGATCATCATCATCGTCACCGGCCTGACGCTGGCGTTCGGCGACACCTCCGGGGGCTTCCGTCGCCTGATCCAGATCGTCTTCGGCATCTCCATCGCCTTCGCGGCGAGTTCCTTCTTCCTGAGCTTCTTCAGCTTCGGCGGCGGGGCGCT
>JBCCBN010000062.1:0-14654 GCA_039034035.1 Pseudomonadota bacterium | reverse complement strand
TGCTGTCTGCGGCCATGCTTGCAGCCTGCGGTGCGCCCGATACGCCAGCTGCTGCTGCGGAGGCTGACACTGCCCCGGCCGAGCAGGCCGCCACCGAAGCTGCTCCCGAGAGCACCGAAACCGCCGAAGTTGCCGAAACGCCCGCGGCGGCCCCTGCTGATCCCGAAGTTGTTCCAGCCAGCGCTGGCGAAGAAGACGCCGATCACGCGCACGATGAACATGTCGACGAGGCCAAGGACGAGAGCGAAGACCATGATCACGATCATGATGAGCATGCCGAGGACGGAGACCACGACGAACATGACCATGCTGCGCACGCTCACGACGACCACGACCATGCAGGCGGCGACGCCCACGTCCACGGCGAAGCCGAAATCGCGATTGCGCTCGATGGGAACACACTCACCGTCAGCCTCAACGGAGCGCTCGCCAGTTTCGGGCTCACCGAGGCAGAACCGGAAACCGATGAAGCCAGGGCGGTGATCGCCGAAGGACTTGCCCCGTTCAACAAGTCCACCACGCTGGTGGCGCTGCCCGATGCCGCCGGTTGCACCGAAACCGAAGCCGATGCCGGCACCGATTACAGCCGCGGCCCCGGCAACCTGGTCGCCGACTATACGTTCACCTGCACCAATCCAGACGCCTTGTCCGAAGCCGATTTCCCAATCTTCGCTGACTATTCGACCCTGGAGAAAATCGATGCGGTCTGGTTGGTCGGTAGCGACCAGGCCGCCAAGACCCTGACCCTATCAGACTCCAGTATCGCACCCTAGCCGGGTGCCGGGGCCTGCGAACGAGATGTCACAAGCCGCCGTTTCGATTTCCGGGCTCCGCTTTGCCTGGACACGCACGGGTCCGGATATCCTCGATATCGAGACCTTTGCCGTGGCGGCTGGCGAGCGGCTTTTCCTGCGCGGACCATCGGGGTCGGGCAAATCCACGCTGCTCGGCTTGATATGCGGGGTTCTCAGCCCGGATGCCGGCACGCTCTCGGTGCTCGGCCATGAGATGTCGATGCTCAACGGTGGGCGTCGGGACACGGTTCGGGGCGACCAGCTCGGCGTCATCTTCCAGATGTTCAATCTGGTGCCGTACCTTACCGTGGTCCAGAACGTCACCCTTCCCCTCCGCTTCTCCGCCGCCCGGCGCAGCCGCATCTCTGGATCTGCTGAAGCCGAGGCCAAGCGCCTCCTCTCGCAATTGGGCCTCAACGATCCCTCGATCCAGAGCCGCAAGGTGGTCGACTTGTCCGTGGGACAGCAGCAACGGGTCGCCGCTGCTCGTGCCCTGATCGGCTCGCCCGCCCTGGTGATCGCCGACGAGCCGACCTCAGCCCTGGACACCGATGCCCGCGACCGGTTCATCGCGCTATTGTCAGCAGAGGCCACCCGGTCGGGCGCCGCGCTCCTGTTTGTCAGCCATGACCGCGCCCTCGCCGCCCAGTTCGACCGCGCAGTGGACCTGACCGAGATCAACCGCGCCGGCACATCCGTAGCGCTGGAGCCGGCCTGATGGGCGCCATCCTGGCCCTCGCGTGGCAGAGCCTGCTGAACCGTAGTGCATCAGCCCTGCTGACCATATTGGCAATCGCCCTGGCCGTGGCCCTGTTCCTCGGGGTCGAGAAGACCCGTTCGGGCGCGAAACAAGGCTTCGAATCAACCATTTCCGGCACTGAACTTATCGTCGGCGCGCGCACCGGCACCATCAACCTGCTGCTCTACTCGGTGTTCCGCATGGGCGACGCCACCGCCGAAGTCTCCTGGCAGACCTATGAGTGGCTGAACGACCGCGAAGACGTGGCCTGGACCGTTCCCTTGTCGCTCGGCGACAGCCATCGCCGCTACCGTGTGCTGGGCACGACGCCTGAGTACTTTGACCGCTACCAATATAGCGGCGGCCAGTCCCTTCGCATCAGCGCTGGCGAGCGCTTCGACGATCTCTTCGACGCTGTCATTGGTGCTGAAGTCGCCGAAGCGCTGGGGTATGATGTCGGAACGCCGCTGATCCTCACCCACGGGCTCGGCGCTGGCGGGCTGGCCGACCATGATGACCGCCCCTTCCGCGTCGTCGGTGTTCTCGCTCGTACCGGCACGCCAGTGGACCGCACGATCCACGTCTCTCTCGAAGCGATCACCGCCATCCATGTCGGCTGGGAAACCGGCACGCGCAGCCCACTGGCCGGCTCGATCACCGAAGAGATGCTGCGCAGCTTCGACCTCACGCCCCGAACCATCACCGCCGTTCTTGTCGGGCTTGAGCGAAAGGGCACGATGCTGCGCACCCGGCGTGACATCAACACCTATCGCGGCGAAGCGATCATGGCGATCATTCCCGGCCAGGCGCTGGCCCAGCTTTGGGAGGCAACGGGTACGGCCGAGCGGGCCCTGATCGTCATCTCCGTCTTTGTCGTCATTGTCGGCCTGGTTTCGGTGCTTACTTCGATCCTGTCGAGCCTCAACGAACGCCGCCGCGAAATGGCAATCCTGCGGGCCACCGGCGCCCGGCCGGCCCATGTCTTCTCGCTACTGCTCGCTGAAGCGGGCCTGCTCGGCTTCCTCGGGGCGACGCTTGGCGCGATCGTGGTCAATATCGGTTTCGTTCTTGCCCGACCTCTCCTGGCCGAATCCTATGGCATCTCCCTGCCCGGCACCGGGCCTGGCATGCTCGAGATCTATACCATCCTCGCGGTTGCGGGCGCAGCGCTCGCCATGGGCCTTGTCCCGGCCTGGATCGCGCTTAAACGCTCCCTCGCTGATGGCCTCACTGTGAAACTGTGACGACCGGCCCCATATGCGCTATAATCTGGCCATGCCGAAGGAGTGTTACCCATGCCCCAGCGCCTGACTGCCGTCGCACTGGCGTCCGCCCTGCTGGCCTCGGCCTGTAGCGAACCGGCGAATTCGGAGCCGGCGGAACCAGAATCCACCCTCGCACAAGCCGGCGCTGCCGCGGTAGAAGAAGCCGCCGCTGTCAATGCCCGTGGCGCGCGCGAGCTTGGCTGGGAAGAACTGATGCCCGAAGGCGAGGAAGAACGCCTAGCCGAGCTCTACCAGCGACAGATGGCCATGCTCTAT
The DNA here is from genome assembly GCA_039034035.1 of Pseudomonadota bacterium. Classification (GTDB taxonomy): domain Bacteria; phylum Pseudomonadota; class Alphaproteobacteria; order Caulobacterales; family Hyphomonadaceae; genus UBA5336. The sequence continues at coordinate 11,580 of JBCCBN010000062.1, read as the reverse complement.
AGCGGGATCATGGAAGGTGCCGCCAACGACATCGCCCAGCAATTCGGCACCTTCAACACGGTGCCCGAACTGGATGGCGTCAAGGTCCGCATCCCCGGCTATACGGTTCCGTTCGAATATGGCGCCGACGCCAAAATCCGCGAATTCCTGCTCGTCCCGTATTACGGCGCTTGCCTGCACGCGCCGCCGCCGCCGCCCAACCAGACCCTGTTCATCTCGACCGATGATGCCATCACGCTGAAAGACCTGGCCATGGCGGTGTGGATCGAAGGGACGTTGAAGACCGAGCGGCAGGATACGGAACTGGCCGGCGCCGCCTACACGATCGTGATGGACCGGATCGAACCTTACGAATACTGACCCGCGCTTGCGGCCTTGTCGTCCAGCTTTAACCCTTGGACCGATGCAGAAAGGGCCGCGCTTCCTCATGGAAACGCGGCCCCTTTCTTTGGTGATCGCTGCAGTGCGGTGCGAGCGACTATTCGTTGGAGGCCAGCACCAATCCGAGAACAGGCGTGTCGATGTAGTAGTCCGACGCGGCATAGACGCTCGCCAACTGGCGCGCATCAATGGCCTCGACCGCGCGGTGGATCAGGTCCAGCTCACACACTTCGTCTCGATGGAAACCGCTGCTAACGAGCGAGACCGAGCGGCACTCCTGGATGGCCTGGCGGGAAATCGAGGTCAGCACTTCAGCGGCGCCCGCTTCGGTCTGCAACATCGCCTGGTCATACTCAATGTTCGCGGTAACCGTCTTGTCGGCGTGTGCGGCGCCGACAAGGCTGATGGCGAGAATGGATACGCCCGCGAGCGTTTTCGTGACTGTCTTGATCATTGGTCTTGCCTTTCAAGGTTTGGCTGGGAGGAAGCCGTTGAAATCTACTTGTGTGCATACGCAGCATGCGCGATCTCGATCACCGGTTTTCGACGCACCCGTCAATTAGACTCCATGCAATATTGTATGCGTTCTCCATCGGCGCCCACTTTTCCGGCAATGACCCACCGTCCTGCGATGATGAGGTCAAACATACACGCGCCCTGGGGAACCGTTACGACCGCGCGGTGTGAATGATTTCTATATCATTCATTTTTCATGTCAAGCATGAATCGTATTGCTTGAGCGCTCGGCACCCGAGACTTCAGCGACAAGACGACTGTCCGCTTTATCACGCGCCGTTTTTTCCGCCAGATTCCAGGCAATTTCGAGCATCTCGGTGTACCCGTTCGCCGCCGATAAATAGGAGCAATTGAACCGATCAATTGGTAATGAATATGTTTTTGATTCTATGCTTTGACCTGACGGACCCTCCTAACCAAGAGTGTCATGATCAAGAATACTCACCCTTCGAGGCCGGAGACCCACCCTAATAGGGCGCCGCTCCACAGCGAAAACCACTCCGTTCGCGGCTACCGGCCGCTCAGCCCCCTTACGATGGAAACCTAGCCATACCTTTATACATATCTATGGGAATGCCGCAGCGCACCCAAAGACATCGTGCGAGTCCGCACCGCGAGGTCACGTCGCCCATGCTTGATCAAGCGTCAGTGCCTCGCCCTGTGCCTCCCGCGGCCCCACCAGCAACCGAGCGCGTCGTCGCGGCCGCAGACGATCAGCGCCAAAGCGCGGGATCCACTGAACCATGACGTGCCCGTGTCGGCTCAGTCCCGCGCAGGGTGGTGCGCCGCCATCAGTTTCAGGCTCTCATCCAGCACTGTGAACCGGGCGCGTGTGGACGTCAGGTAATGATCCTGGCCGTCCATCTCGACATAGGTCAGCCCCGGCCGGTCGCCCCAGCCGCTCCTGAACCGCTTCGATTGCTGCAACTCGACCACATAGTCATCCTTGCCATGAATCAGAAGCACTGGAACCTGATACTCGCCAGCCCGCCGGTCAGGGCTGATCGCCACGCGCGCGTCCGTTTCCGCGAAAATGTCCTGGCCGGCATAGCGGGCCCAATAGCGGTAGGGGTCCGTATTGTCGTCAAACCGCGCCATGTGGTTGAACACATTGGTCACCGGAGCGACTGCCACCACACAGCCCACCGCATATCCGGCGCCTTGAGCGCCGTCATGAGCGCGGAGTAACCGCCATAGCTGGCCCCCGCCACGCTTACGCCGCGCGGATCGGACACGCCCTCTGCCTCCGCCCAGGCGATGGCGTCCACCACATCGTCAACCATCTTGCCCCCAAACTCGCCAAAGCCGGCATCGCGAAACGCCTTGCCATAGCCGGCTGAGCCCCGGAAATTCGGCTGAAGCACCGCGTATCCCGCCGCCGCGTAAGCCTGGCTCCACCAATCATAGGCCGCAGTGTCGCGTGCCTCCGGTCCGCCATGGGGCAGAAGCACGGTGGGGAACGGGCCATCGTCCCGGGTCTGACCAGAAGGCAGCGTCAGATAGGCGGGGATTTCCAGCCCGTCCCGCGCTTCATAAGTCACCGCTTCCACGGTGCCGAGCGCCCGCCCTTCGGTCTGCGGCGCGAGCGCGCCCAGCGGCGACAGCTCTGTCGCCGCGACATCATAGAGATAAAACGTCCGTGGCACGCCCGGCGCCTCAGCCTCAATTGTGTAGAGCCCCCGGTCCCGGCTGAAACTCAGCACCCGCGCTGACTGTCCCGGCAGCGCCCCCTCCACCAGCGCCTGCAGGTCTACCAGTTCCTGGTCGATGTAGAGGTGCTCTTCTATGTCGTCAGTGCTGCGAAAGCCAATCACCGCATCGGAAAACGTATCGCAGACGACGCCCATCCGGCCCAGCTCAGCGCCTTCATAGGTGATCGGCTCCATCGCGCCATCGGCGAGAGACATCGAAAACATGCCATATGTGTCACCGTAGTCAGCCCGCACAACGAGCGCGCTTGCGTCGATCGTCGTGCCCAGAACCGACATCGGCCAGACATCCACATCGTCAAGTGCGAAGATCCGCTCGCGCGTGTCGGATTTGTCGATCGCGTACGTCTTGCGCTCATCATTGTAGATGACATCGACCAGTGGCTCACAATCGGTTCCGAGCAGTTGGTAGGCGATTGATGCAGCTCGGTCCGGCTTTTTCCGCGTCCGACCGTTCTTCAGGTTCACCTCATACAGTTCAGACCGGAAACCCAAGCCGATGCCCGAAATGCGAGATCCGGTCGGCGCGTCCCCGCTGGCGCGATATCCAACCGACATCATGATCCGGCCGGGCTTGCGATCACAGGTAGAGACCAGCCCGGTCAGGTCTACCCAATTACCCAGATCGCGCATGAGCAGCGCATTCTTGCCCGTTTCAAGACTGTAGGAGACGGCGCGCCGAACATCATACTGCTTGAGGCCGGCACTGGTTCGAAGGGTCTCCAGGCTCGCCACATTGGTCACGACATAGTCTTCGCCACCCCAATAGAACCACTGAACCCGCATATCGTCGCCGGGGTAGAACACCATGGGCTTCTTGTCGGCGACCAGGCTGTAGATGCACACTGCCTTGGCGCCCGTCGGGCCGCACCCTAGCGCCACATGCTGCCCGTCTGGCGAAACCTGCGCGTCCCATACCGCATCGGCCCGGCCAAACAGTTCAGCGACCTCGCCATGGGCCGGCAACACGCTGGCCAGCCCAGCCACCAAAGCAACAATCACTGTACGCATAGGACTCCCCCGTTTTTAGCCTCGGGGGAATCCTAACCCGCTTCGATCGTCGGTGACCATATGGCGGCTGCCGACAGTCCCGATAGAAACCAGGCCCTAGTTCAGCACTGCCGCACCCTTGGCATACTCATTCGGCACGCCATTGATGGTCAGCGCGTCACCCTCGACATCGACCGCGATGGTTTCACCATCCTTGATCCGGCCCTCCAGGATCAGTCGCGCCAGCGGATCCTGCAGCTCCTTCTGGATCACCCGCTTCAGCGGGCGAGCCCCATAGACCGGATCATTACCGCGGGCCGCCAGCCATGCCCGCGCGCCGTCGGTCAGCGCCACCGAGAGCTTGCGCTCAGCCAGGAGGCTATCGAGCCGGTTCATCTGGATGTCGACGATGTGGTCGATCTCACCCCGGCCCAAGCGCTTGAAGAACACGGTCTCATCGATGCGGTTGATGAATTCGGGCCGGAAGTGCGCCCGGATCGCTGCCTCCACCGCATCCTTCTGCGCCGCTGTCAGTGCGCCTTCATCGCCGGACGCCAAGGCATCTGCGCCCAGATTGGACGTCATGATGATCAGCGTATTCTTGAAATCCACGGTCCGGCCCTGGCCATCGGTCAGCCGCCCATCATCGAGCACTTGCAACAGCGTGTTGAAGAGGTCCGGATGGGCCTTTTCCACCTCATCGAACAGCACGACCTGGTAAGGCCTGCGCCGCACGGCCTCGGTCAGCACCCCGCCCTGGTCGTAGCCGACATAGCCCGGCGGGGCCCCGATCAACCGGGCCACCGAATGCTTCTCCTGAAACTCGGACATATCCAGCCGCAACACGGCGGTATCGTCATCGAACAGGAAGCCCGCCAGCGCCTTGGTCAGCTCGGTCTTGCCAACACCGGTCGGCCCGACAAACAGGAACGATCCGATTGGCCGGTTCGGATCCTGCAGCCCGGCCCGCGCCCGGCGTACCGCGTTCGATACCGCTGACAGGGCCTCTTCCTGGCCGACCACCCGGGCTCGCAGCCCGTCTTCCATGCGCAGCAGCTTCTCGCGCTCGCCTTCCATCATCTTGTCGACGGGAATGCCAGTCCATTTCGAGACCACAGCAGCGACGTGCTCGGGCCGCACCACTTCGGACACCAGTCCGCCATCGTCGCCATCGCCCGCCTGCGCGCCGCCCTCGGCTTCGGTGATCTGCTTCTGCAGGGCAGGAATGGTGGCGTACTTCAGCTCAGACGCCTTGGCCAGGTCGCCGGTCCGCTGGGCTTCCGCCAAGTCGGTTTCGGCCCGGGCCAGGGCATCCTTCGCCGAGGCGGCCCCTTTCAGCTTCTGCTTCTCCGCCGCCCAGGTCGTCGTCAGCTCATCGGATTGGGTCTGGAGATCGGCGATTTCGCCTTCCAGCGTCGCAAACCGCTCTTTAGACGCGTCATCGGTCTCTTTCTTCAGCGCTTCGGCTTCGATCTTCAGCTGCAATAACCGCCGGTCGATCTCATCCAGCGCCTCGGGCTTGGAATCCACCTGCATGCGCAGACGGCTCGACGCTTCGTCCATCAGATCGATGGCCTTGTCCGGCAGGAAGCGGTCGGTGATGTAGCGATTGGCCAGCGTCGCCGCAGACACGATGGCGCTGTCAGCTACCCGCACGCCATGATGGGCCTCATACCGGCCCTTCAGCCCGCGCAGGATCGAGATTGTGTCCTCCACCGTCGGCTCGTCCACATAGACCGGCAGGAAGCGCCGGGCCAGCGCGGCGTCCCCCTCCACATATTTCCGGTATTCATTGAGCGTCGTCGCGCCGACGCAATGCAGCTCCCCGCGCGCGAGCGCCGGCTTCAGCAGGTTCGACGCATCCATGGCGCCATCGGTCTTCCCCGCGCCGACGAGCGTGTGCATCTCGTCGATGAACAGCACAATGCCGCCTTCGGCTTGGGTTACCTCGTTCAGCACCGCCTTCAGCCGCTCTTCAAACTCGCCACGGAACTTCGCCCCGGCGATCAACGCCCCCATATCCAGCGCCATCAGACGCTTGTCCTTCAGGCTTTCGGGCACATCGCCATCCACGATCCGCAGCGCCAGACCCTCGACGATCGCCGTCTTGCCTACGCCAGGCTCACCGATCAGCACCGGATTGTTCTTCGACCGGCGCGAGAGCACCTGCATCGTCCGGCGGATCTCTTCATCCCGACCGATCACCGGGTCCAGCTTGCCATCCCGGGCGTCCCGGGTCAGGTCGCGAGCATACTTCTTCAGCGCTTCATAGCCTTCCTCAGCAGACTGGCTGTCGGCCGTGCGGCCCTGGCGCAATTGGTCGATCGCGCCCTCCAGGGACTTCACGGTTACGCCCGCATCCATGAGCGCCGCCCCCGCCGGCGTGCCCGTCTGCGCGGCCACGGCCAGCAACAGCCGCTCCACGGTCACGAAACTGTCGCCTGCAGCCTTGGCGCCGGCTTCGGCGTCGGCGAACAGCTTCGCGCCGGGCTGATCGAGCCGGAGTTGCCCACCACCACCCGACACCTGGGGCATCTTCTGCAGCGCACCGTCCACCGCCTGGGCCACGATTTCGGGCCGCCCACCGCTCGCGCGGATGAGATTGGGCGCCAGCTGGTCGCGATCTTCCAGCATGGCCTTGAGGATGTGTTCGGGTGTCAGGATCTGGTGACCACGGGCGAGCGCATCGGTCTGGGCCGATTGTAACAAGGCTTTCGCGCGGTCGGTATAAGCGTCGATGTTCATGTCTTATCCCCTTTTCAAAGGCAGATTTGGGAGGCCCCGCATGGCATGCACACGGGGGCAGGTTCGCAAGTTCGGGCCCGGCCCCGCTCAGCGGCAACCAGCACAACCCTTCAGATGTGGGCTCGGATTCAGGGCCATGCAAGGGGCCGGCGCCGCACGCGCCCACATGACGTTAACATCTTGTTTAGAATAAATTTCTTGCGGAGAATCGCATTTTGACTATATGTTTCCCACAAGAACGGAGAGCGAACATGCAGCGTCCCTTTGCCATTCGCGGTGCATCCGGAAAACTCTATGGGTTTTCAGCGGTTCACGGCGAAAGTGACTGGTTGGAAACGCCGGGCGTCGCCCTGTTCGCAGCTCCGGAAGGGTATGGCTGGCGCATCATTCGAGTGGCACAGGTCACCGGCCGTGAAGACGACATCCAGCCGCTATGGGCCCACCGCGATGCTGAACGCTACGGCGCCGACACGGTCATGGTCCTGCCCGAGTCCGACCCTGCCGACCGGCTCGCCATCATGGCCGATCTCGAAACCGGCATGCGCCCGGTCCTCTCTGGCACGCTCAGCAAGGCCGCCTGACGTTCCGAGAGAGGGCATCGCGACCCCCTCCCGTCCCGCTTCCCTACTCCGGGGTGGCAGCCTTCCGCCGGCGCAAACGCACCCGCTGCCAGAACCGTTTCCGATCCGGCGGCGGTAGCGGCTGGAGATTGTTCACGAACTCTTCGGCACAGCGGCGCCAGCTATAGGTCTCCGCATATTCCCGGCACCGCTCCCGGCTCAGGGGCAGGCACGCCATCGCCGCTTCGGTCAGATCCCCATCCACCTGCGAAACGATGGCGCCGGCGCCCGATCCCGGGATCACATCCCGGGGTCCCGTCGCATCGAAAGCCGCCACCGGAATGCCCGCCGCCATCGCCTCCAGCACGACCAGGCCGAACGTATCGGTCAGGCTCGGAAACACGAAAACGTCTGCGCTGGCATAGAAGGTGGTCAGTTCCTCACCAAACTTCGCGCCAACGAACTTCGCGTCGGGAAACCGCGCTTCCAGATCCTCCCGAGCCGGCCCGTCACCGACAATCACCTTCGTGCCCGGCAGGTCTAGCGACAGGAAGGTCTCGATATTCTTCTCCACCGCCACCCGGCCGACATTCATGAAGATCGGCCGCGCCATACCCGCATAGGGGTCGCCGTCAGCACCCTCTTCCACACGGTAGCGAGGATGGAACACTTCGGTATCCACCCCCCGGCTCCACGAGATCGTATTCCGGAAGCCCTTGCCCTGAAGCTCGGCCTCCATGCTGGGGGTCGGCACCATCACCTTGCCGGAGAATTTGTGGAACCAGCGTACAAACCGGTAGCCCCACGCCACCGGGATCGGGATCCGCGCAGAGACGTATTCAGGGAATTTCGTGTGATAGGCCGTCGAGAAAGGGTGCTTCAGCTTAACGCACATTGACCGCCCAGCCGCGCCTAACGGACCTTCCGTCGCAATGTGCACCGCGTCGGGCTCGAACTCGTTGAAGATCTTCTCCACTTTCCGGCGCGCGAACAGCGCCAGCTTGATCTCCGGATAGGTCGGGAGGGGCACGGTCGCAAAGCCGAGCCCTGGATGGACCACCTCCACCTCATGGCCCATATCGCGCGCTTCCTGCACGACCCGGGTCATGGTGCGCACAACTCCGTTGACCTGGGGCTTCCAGGCATCGGTGACGATCATGATCTTCATCGCAAGCCCCTCTAACCAGCCGGCCAATCGCGCCGCCCGGCGCCTTGCCATTCCACATCTTCCGAAAGGGGGCTTACAGTCTTTGTGAAACGTGTAAACGCCAGAAGGCTGTTACCCGTCCCGCCAAGCAGAGGATGACCTGACCATGGCTGCACCGGTTGCTCGAACAGAATTCGACTTGAACCACCTCGACGCGGCAAAATTTGCCGATGAAGAAGCCATCGTCGCCGACATTCTCTCCACTCCGCCGCTGAATACGAGCCAACGCGCCGCCGCCCTCCGCCGGGCGACCGATCTTGTCGAAACTGCGCGCGCCCGGGGCCGCCGCAAAGGCGTGATGGAGAGCTTCCTTGAGGAGTTCGGCCTGTCCAACGCCGAAGGCCTCGCCCTGATGTGCCTGGCGGAAGCCCTGCTGCGCGTGCCCGACCAGGAAACCCGCGACGATCTTATCGCCGAAAAGATCCGCTCGGGCGATTGGGGCGCCCACCAGGGCCAGTCCGACAGCTGGTTGGTCAACGCCTCGACCTTCGGCCTCATGCTCACCGGCCGGGTCATCGGCCCGCCCCGCGCCGCGTTGAAAGGGCCGACCAAGTTCGTCCAGTCCCTTGTCCGCGAAAGCGGGGAACCGGTTGTCCGCGCCGCCATGATGCAAGCCATGCGCATCATGGGCGAGCAATTCGTGCTCGGCCGCACCGTATCGACCGCCCTCAAGCGCAGCGCCCGCATCATCCGCGCCGGCGAAGCGGCCCATATCAGCGTCGACATGCTGGGCGAGGGCGCCCGCACCGCCGACGACGCCGCGCGCTACCTCGCGGCCTATCAAGACGCCATCACCGCCCTGTCAGGCGCCACAGACAGCCGCTTGCTACCCGAAGACAAGTCCGGCGTCTCGGTGAAACTCTCGGCCCTGCATCCGCGCTATGACGCACTCAATGAGGCCCGCATCATGGCCGAGCTCTACCCGCGCCTATGGATGCTGTGCGAACAGGCCGCCCGCGCCAACATCAATCTGTGCCTTGATGCCGAGGAAGCCGACCGGTTGGTGATCAGCCTCCAGCTCCTTGAGCGCCTGTGTGCCGAACCCACCCTGAAGGACTGGACCGGGCTTGGCCTCGCAGTCCAAGCCTACCAGAAACGCGCCCGCGCGGTCATCGCGGCCGTCGACACCCTCGCCAAAACCCATGACCGACGACTGATGGTCCGGCTCGTCAAAGGCGCCTACTGGGACAGCGAAATCAAGCACGCCCAGGAACGAGGCTTGCCGAACTATCCCGTCTTCACCACGAAATACGGCACCGACGTCGCCTACATCGCCTGTGCCCGCGCCATGCTCGAGGCCAGCCCGCGCCTCTACCCGCAATTTGCCACCCACAATGCCCACACCGTGGCCGCGATCGAACACCTCGCCGCCGAAGCTGGTGTCACAGCGTATGAATTCCAGCGCCTCCACGGCATGGGCGAAGCGCTCTACGAAGCGGCCGGCAATGGCGGACGGGTGCGCCTCTACGCCCCTGTTGGCGCCCACAAGGACCTGCTGCCTTATCTCGTCCGGCGCTTGCTCGAAAACGGTGCGAATACTAGCTTCGTCCACGCCTTTCTCGATCCTGACGTTCCCGTTGAGCAAGTCGTCGCCGATCCCTTCGCCCGCGCTGAAACCGGCCCGCGCCGCCATCCCCGCATCCCGATCCCGCCCCGCCTCTACGGTCCTGGCCGGGTCAACAGCGCCGGCCACGACCTCACCCTCTCCGCCACCCGCGCAGATTTCGAGCGCGCCTCCAAAGCCGTTAGCCACGGGCCCACGCCGACCGCCGGTCCCATCATCGCCGGTCGTCCCGCCCCCTCGTTCGGTACACCGCGGCACGCGCCCCATGATCCCACGCTCATCACCGGTACCGCTCGCGATGCTACCGAGGAAGATCTCGACGTCGCCCTCTCGGTCGCCGCTGCGGCACAACCGGCTTGGGACGCAACCGGCGGGCCGGCCCGTGCCGCTATCCTTCGTGACATGGCAGCCGCCCTCGAGACCAACACCCACCGGCTGGTCGCGCTCATGGCGCGGGAAACCGGCAAGACCCTTGCGGACGGCGTCGATGAAGTCCGCGAAGCCGTCGATTTCTGCCGCTACTATGCCGCCCAGGCCGAAACCCTGTTCGGCCCACCCCAGCGCCTGCCCGGCCCCTCCGGCGAGACCAACCATCTCAGCCTCCATGGCCGCGGCGTCTTCGCCTGCATCTCGCCCTGGAACTTTCCCCTCGCCATCTTCACCGGACAGGTCGCCGCGGCCCTGGCTGCCGGTAACACCGTTGTCGCCAAGCCCGCCGAACAGAGCCCGCTGATCGCCTTCGAAGCGGTCCGCCTTTACCACAAGGCCGGCCTGCCTGAAGACGTGCTCCACCTCCTCCCCGGCCCTGGTGAAACCATCGGCGCCGCCCTCACCGCCGACCCCCGCATTGCCGGCGTCTGCTTCACCGGCGGCACCGCAACCGCCCGTGTCATCAACCGTAGCCTGGCCGCCCGCGACGGCCCCATCATCCCCCTCATCGCCGAAACCGGCGGCCTCAACGCGATGTTTGTCGACACGTCGGCCCTTCGAGAGCAAGTCATTGATGATGTGATCCACTCAGCCTTCGGCTCCGCGGGACAGCGCTGCTCGGCCCTGCGTCTGGTCTTCCTTCCCCATGACACCGCCGACACGCTGATCGCCGGCCTCATGGGCGCCATGGATGAGTTGCGCCTCGGCGACCCCGCCCGGCCCGATACCGATATCGGCCCAGTGATCGACGCAGACGCCCACGCCATGCTGACCGGCCATCTCGACCAGATCAGCCGCCAGGCCAAATGCCTTAAACAGGTCAGCGTGCCCGGGACCGGCCACTCTTTCGGCCCTGCCCTGGTTGAACTGGAGTCCCTCGACCAGCTCGACCACGAAGTCTTCGGCCCGATCCTCCACATCCTCCGCTACGACCCCGACGATGTCGCCGCAATCGGCGCCGCACTCGACGCCAAGGGCTATGGCCTCACGCTCGGGATCCATTCCCGGCTTGAACGGTTCTGGTTAAAGGTCCGCGCCGCAGTGAAAGTCGGCAACACATATATCAACCGTTCGACCACCGGCGCCGTTGTTGGCGTGCAGCCCTTTGGCGGCGAGCGCCTGTCGGGCACCGGGCCCAAGGCCGGCGGGCCCCTCTATCTCCAACGCTTCGCCATAGAGCGCGTCACCACGGTCAATATCACCGCCCAGGGCGGTGATCCCGAACTGCTCAGCCTCGGATAAATAGGAACGGCTTCACCGGTCGCGAAAACGCCCCAGGCGATTGCCAAGGGGCGCTTGTAGCTCGGTGTATTTCCGCAACAGGCGCCTATTCGGCCTCTGCGGCTTCAAGCTCTGCCTCGTGGCGCGCGCGATCAGCTTTACCACGCGCTTCTGGATCGCGGTCGACCAGCTCGATGACGGCCATCGGCGCATTGTCGCCATGGCGAAAGCCCGCCTTCAGCACGCGGGTATAGCCGC
>JBCCBN010000061.1:0-14716 GCA_039034035.1 Pseudomonadota bacterium | reverse complement strand
CGTAGATAATCGGGATTTTCGGATCGCCGGGACGGATGAAATACGCATGCAGGGAATGGCATTGGCGATCATCCACCGTCTTGTAAGCGGCAACCAACGCCTGAGCGATCACCTGTCCACCGAAAACCCGCTGGCTGGTCGTCTCGTCGGGGCTTTCTCCGCGAAAGAGATCGACTTCCAGCCGTTCAAGGTCCAACAGCTCCAGCAATTCGCCGACGGGGTCGCTCATGGGCGCGGGTCCTTCCAATACCAATCGATATTGCGGGTGCTAACACCCCGATTGCGGTGCGCAAAGTGTTCGCGGCAAGAGAACGCTGGACCCCGGTCGGCGAACAGCGCGATTGTGCGCTGTGTCGCCGGGGCCAGTAGTGGGCGCCCATTGCGCTCACGCGAACACGGTGCGAAAACCTCGCCCGATGAAGGATGCGGGCGACCCCACCGAACGTAATGACGCCACCCTCTCCATGTTTGGCGAGGCCGAGGGTCCACAAACCGATGGCCAGGGGGGCTATCAGGTGTTGGCGCGCAAGTACCGGCCGCGCCGGTTCGAGGACCTGATCGGCCAGGAAGCCATGGTCCGGACCCTGACCAATGCGTTCGAAACCGAGCGGGTGGCCCATGCTTTCATGCTGACGGGCGTGCGCGGGATCGGCAAGACGACGACTGCGCGCCTGCTTGCCCGAGGGCTGAACTATACGTCCGATCACCATGATGGACCTTCGGTGCACCTCGATCCGCTTGGTGTGCACTGCCAGTCTATCATGGAGAGCCGGCACCCGGACGTGCTGGAACTAGATGCGGCGTCGCGAACCGGCGTGGCGGACATGCGCGAATTGCTGGACGGGGCGCGCTATGCACCGGTCTCCGCGCGCTACAAGGTCTACATTATCGACGAAGTGCACATGCTCTCGATTGCGGCCTTCAATGCGTTGTTGAAGACGCTGGAGGAACCGCCGGCCCATGTGAAGTTCATTTTTGCGACCACAGAGATCCGCAAGGTGCCTGTGACAGTGCTGTCGCGCTGCCAGCGGTTTGATTTGAAGCGGTTGGATGTGGCGGGTCTCGCGACTCATCTCGGCCGAGTGGCCAAGACCGAAGGCGCCGATGTGGCGGGCGAGGCCCTGAATCTCATCGCTCGGGCCGCTGAAGGGTCGGTGCGAGACGGGTTGTCGATCCTTGACCAGGCGATTGTACAAGGCGCGGAGGGCGCGAGCGTTTCCGGCGAGCAGGTCCGCGATATGCTGGGTCTGGGCGATCGTGGCCGCTTGCTTGGGGTATTTGACGAGGCGACGACCGGTAACGGAAAGGCGGTGCTGTCGGAGCTGGACGACCAATTGCGGGCGGGTGCCGACCCGCTCATTTTGCTGAGGGATCTGCTGGATATCGCAGCCGATATTTCGGCCAGTCAGGCTGTGGGGGACGGGCTCGAACTGGGCGGGACTGCTGATTGGACTTCGCGCATTCAGGCTCTGGCGGAGCGCTTGTCACCAGCCGAAGCGGCGCGTACCTGGCAGATTTTGCTGCAAGGGTATCGCGATACGCAGACCGCTCCCGATCCGGCGGTTGCGTTGAAGATGGTTGTTTTACGGCTCGTGGCGGCGGCCGGGCTGCCCTCGCCAGAAGATGCGGCTCGGATGCTGGCCGAAAGTATGGGCGGCGCAGCGGCGGGTGGCCGTTCTGGTGCAACTCCAGCGGGTGGAGGCGGCGCCGGTGGGGGTGGCCTCACGAGCTTTGCCGATGCGGTGGCTGCGATGGAGCGGCGCAAAGAGATCCGCCTGATGTCCGATTGCGAGCGCTTTCTGCAGCCGGCGGAATTTGGTGACGGGCATTGCGCTTGTGCCGTGAAGGAGGGCGCGCCTGCTGATCTGCTGCAGCGACTTGGCAGTTTCCTGGAAGAAGAGACGGGGCTGGAATGGACCATCACGCGGGCTGAGAGTGGCGAGGAAACCCTGCGCGAGCGTGCAGATCGGGTGAAGGGGGAGAAAGTGGCCGAAGCGAAGGCCGACCCCGAGATCCAAGCTTTCCTCGACGCCATTCCCGGGGCTGAAATTGTTGACGTTCGTCAGGAGGGGCCGGTTGATAAGGTCGCTGGCGGTGCCAATGTGGTGAACATGCCCAAGCGCGGGAGCGGGTCTAGCCGCTGACGAACTGGCAGGGCGAATGGCGCCGGCCCGAACAAGGATGACCGATCGATGAAAGACCTCGCCAAGATCATGCGTCAGGCCCAGGAAATGCAGTCCAAGATGGCGGATGTTCAGCAGAAGATGGAGCTGATTGAGGCCGAAGGCGCTGCTGGGGCGGGCTTGGTGAAGGTAACCTTGCGGGGGAAGGGCGAACTTGTGTCCTGCACGATCGATCCGGGTCTGATGGGCGATGAGGCGGAGATCGTGGAGGACCTGATCAAGGCCGCCCATGGCGACGCGAGGAAGCGCCTCGACGAAGAGATGCAGAAAACCATGCAAGAGGTGACCAAGGATCTGGGTGGCGGCATGCTGCCGGGGTTCAAGCTGCCATTTTAGGCCGAGCGCTTCTGAGGGCCGATGCGGAGGCGCGTCTCAGGAACCGCGTGTGCCGTCGAGCTGTGGGGTGGGTGCCGATAGCGAGCGAGCTCTTGTCACCAGGCACAAATCGCCGACATTAGCGCCATGAGCGAGCGAATTGCCGGCCCGGAAATCCTCAAGATGATCGACCTGATCGGCAAGCTGCCCGGACTGGGTCCGCGCTCGGCGCGGCGGGTTGCGCTGCATCTTCTCAAGCGGCCTGAGAGCTTGCTCATCCCATTGGCCGAAGCGTTGGCCGATGCGGGGGAGAAGATAGGGCCGTGTAGCGTGTGCGGAAATTTCGATACCCAGGACCCGTGCGCAGTATGCAGGGCGCCAGGACGGGATGATGGATTGATCTGTGTCGTCGAGGACGTGCCGGACCTTTGGGCGCTTGAGCGGGCGGGTGCCTTTCGTGGGCGGTATCACTTGCTGGGCGGTGTGCTGTCGGCACTGGATGGGGTCGGACCTGAAGACTTGCGCATTGCCGCCCTCCTAGACAGGGTTCGGTCTTCGAATACTGGAGTTCGGGAGGTCATTCTTGCTCTGAATGCCACCGTGGATGGCCAGACCACGGCTCATTACGTTGCCGATCTATTGGAACCCCTGGGCGTGACGGTGACGCGCCTGGCCCACGGGGTGCCGGTGGGTGGGGAACTTGACCATCTCGATGATGGCACGCTGGCCACCGCGCTGCGTGCGCGCCGATAGAGATTGGGCTGCCGGGGAGAGGTTGCCTGGGCGGTCCGGACCCGCCGATCGGGTACGAGCGCTGAACAGCATGGTTCAAAAGCCACAAGCCTGTGAATTCGCGAGGATACTTGCGATCCGAGCTCTTGTGACGCTGTAATGATTGAACAAGTTTCTTTTTGCACAGCCCGATCCACCGAACCGTTGGTCCGTGACACTCACTGACGCCTAACCCCGCGTGCACGCGGGGCCTTTTTTGTGCCGAGTAGGTGGGCCCTTCGCTTCCTGCGGCGGTTGTGTCATACGCCACGCTACTTCTTCAGGAAGCTGTCCACGCGGGCTTGCATGTCCGGACCGACGCCTTCGTTCTCCATGATTTCCCACTGGAGACCGGCATCGAGGGCGTCATTGTCGGTCGCTTCGAGTAGGCGTTTGTTGGCGGCATGGGAGAAGGGGGAATTGGCAAGGGTCTGGCGGGCGAAGGCTTCGACATCGCTGAAGAACCTGTCTTCGGGGTAGACCTGTTCGGCGAGGCCGATGCGGAGCGCTTCTTCGGCGCGAATGGTTTCGGCGGTGAACATGAGGCGCTTGGCCGTCGTGATCCCGACACGCCGCGGCAGGCGCTGGCTCATGCCCCAGATTGGGGTGAGGGCCCACTTGGCGTGGGTGTCAGCGAATTTTGCATTGCTGCTGGCGAGGATCAGATCGGCGGCGAGGGCGACTTCAAGCGCGCCGGTGTAGCAGTGGCCGTGGACCGCCGCGATGACGGGTTTGGGCAGCTTTTCCAACATACGCAGGGTTTCGGAGTGCCAGCCGGGGGAGGGGACCTTCTCGCCCTCGGCGATGTCTGCGAGGTCGTGGCCAGCAGAGAAACAGCGCCCCGCACCGCGCAGGATAACGCAGTGCACCGTGTCGTCGCGTTTGAGGTTGATGACGTGTCGGCGGAGGTCCTGGAAGACGCCGACGGTGAGCGCGTTTAGCTTGTCGGGCCGGTTGAGGGTGAGCCAGCACAGGCCACCGGTGTCTTCGCGGGTGACGAGGTCGGTCATGGATGGGGGCTCCTAGAACAGCACTTTCAGGGCGGCGGCGTCATAGTCGCTGAGGTCTTCGGTGCGGCCATCCTTGATTTTCTGGGCCCAGAAAGGGTCCTGGAGGAGCGCGCGACCGACCGCGAGCAGGTCGTATTCGCCGCGATCAAGGCGTTCGATGGCGTCGGCGATGGGGCGGGTTTTGCTGTCTTCGCCAGCGAAAGCTCCGATGAAGTCCGAGCTGAGGCCGACCGAACCGACAGTAATGGCAGGTAGCCCTGTCAGCTTCTTGCACCAGCCGGCGAGGTTGAGCCCGTTCTCGCCGTCAATTTCTGGGAATTCGGGTTCCCAGAAGCGGCGCTGGGAGGCATGGAGAATATCGACGCCGGCATCGACGAAGACGCTGAGAAAGGCCTCCATTTCCTGAGGTGTTTCTGCCAGGCGTGCATTGTAGTCCTGTTGCTTCCACTGGCTCCAGCGTAGAATGATCGGCATGTCAGGACCGACCGCTTCGCGGCACTTTGAGATGACTTCGCCGGCGAAGGTGGCGCGCGCGACCAGGTCGCCCCCATACTTGTCGGATCGGGTATTCATGATGCCCCAGAAGAACTCGTCGATGAGGTAGCCATGGGCGCCGTGGATCTCGACGCTGTCGAACCCCAGTGCCTTGGCGTTGGCGGCGCCGCGGGCATAGGCGGACGCCATGTCGGCGACCTCTTCGTCGGTGGGTTCGGGCTGGACCTGCTTGCCCTTGTGGGTCTTGCCCGACGGGCCGTCGGATGCGGCGTCGGGCGACGGGCCGGTGCCGGGCTTGCGCATCATGCCCACATGCCAGAGCTGCGGCGCGATCATGCCGCCTTCGCTGTGAACAGCATCGACAACCCGACGCCAGCCCGCGAGACTCTCTTCGCGGTGGAAGTTCGGCACGTTGGGATCGTTCGACGCGCCGGGGCGGTCGGTTGTGGTGCCCTCTGTGATGATCAGTCCGACATCGGCACCGGCGCGACGACCGTAATATTCTGCCACATCCTCTCCAGGAATGCCGCCGGGGGAGAATGAACGAGTCATAGGCGCCATGACCACTCGATTAGGCACGGTCATGCCGCGGCAGGTGAAGGGCTGGAACAGGGGGGCAACATCGCTCATGGGGCGTTTCTCTCCGGCTGGGACATTGTTTTGCCCTATCTGTAGCGCGCAATAGGGCGGGGGTGAAAGCCATGACGCAACGGATGGTTCAGCGCCGGTTCAAGGCCTGGGCGCGATTGTGGACCGGCACGGTTGCGGAGAGGTCAGCTTGGGACAGGGATGGATTTTCGGATTGGTGGCGATTTTGAGCTTGGGTGCCTGCTCCACGCCGGGGCTCCATTACCAGGCGCGCAATGTGGCGGGTGTTCCTGATGCCGCAGCCTATCGTACGGTGTCGGTGGGCTATTTCTCCGGGCCTGAGGGCGATTGGTACACGAGCGCGTTCGAAAGCATGCTTCTGAATGCCGATTTCGACGGCGGTCCCTGGTTCATCGTCCATAATCCGGGCGCACCCCGGGGGACCTATGGGGGCCGATACTCAGGTCATGTGGACATCATCGACGTGCGGGTCGACGAATACACGCGAAGCGAGAAGAAGTGCGTCGAATGGGATGGACTGTTTGATTGCGAACACCGCGCCGAAGTGCTGCAGGCCTGTATCGACGTGGATGTGGACGTGTCGGTGACGGCGAAACTGGTGGATATCGACGATGGCGCGATCATTTTCCAGAACGCTTATCATGGCCGATCCGATGAGCATGATTGTGATGATGTGAAGATCATCAGCGGCAAGTATGCCGGAAAGCGCAAGCGCGGATATGGTCCGTTCGGGCATTTCCACGACCGGTTCGGCAGTCCATCGGGCTATCTGACCCACGACCTGGTTCAGGAGGCGTTACGCGAAACGCTATCGGCCATAAGGCTCGACATTGCGCCCTACAATTCCAACGCGAAGGCGCCCCTTTTGGCTGAGGCGATCGATCCCGAAGTGCGCGCCGATCCGCGGTTTGCCCAGGCAATCGCCGCGGCGGAGGAGGGAGATCTGGACGGCGGGTGCCGGACCTGGGACGTGCTGTTGGCCGCGTACCCAGCAGCGCCGGGTGTGCGACATAATGCTGGAGCGTGCGCGGAGGCAGCCGGCGATCTTCCGCGCGCGCAGGCACTTTATGCCGAGGCTGTGGACGGGATGGCCATGTTCCGGCGGGATGGGGCCGCGTTCGACACGCTGGTCGCTGCGCTGAACCGGATATCGGCGGTGCGCAACAGCGACGCCCAATTGTCCAACCTTGCCGGTGCCGCTGAGCGTGGTGACAATGTGCTGATAAATCCGTCGCTGTGCCCCGATTGCATCACTTTGCCTCTCGAATCACCCTCAATGGACGAGAGCGCTTCAAAGGCGGCGGCAGGTCCCTTATGAAACAGCGCTGGATTTTTCAGCGCCTACGCAGCGTTCCATTGGGAGTGTTCGCGCAGGGAAAGAAGGTCATTGTAGGTGTCTCAACGCGTGCCTAGGTTGGCAGAGACGGTGCACGGAGGGGTGCGTGACGGATTTCATCGGGTATGAAGGCCTTACACAGGCAGCGCTGCGCGGGGTCGTGCGGGAAGCGCTGCGCAAGATCGAAGACAATGGCGGTATGCTCGGCGACCACCATTTCTACATTACGTTCATCACGAAGGCGCCAGGCGTGAAGATGGCCGACCATCTTATCGAGCGTTTTCCCCATGAGATGACCATTGTGGTGCAGCACCAATTTTGGGACCTGGAAGTGGAAGACGCCCATTTTGAGGTGGTGTTGAAGTTTGCCGGTGTGCCCCAGCACTTGCACATTCCCTACGCTGCGGTGTCGCGGTTTGTTGACCCATCGGTCAATTTTGGCCTGACCTTCGAAAACGGTTCAGGTGGCGACAATGATGTGCTGGGCCCAGTCGCAGAGCCTGGCCAGGACGCGCCAATTGTTGGCGTGGCCGACGGCACCGGCGACACGGTCGTCAATCTCGACGCGTTTCGGAAGCGGTAGGGCCGGGCGATGCCCGCTGAGCCTCCGGCGGGGGCGCCCCGTGAAGAAAAAGCTCGGCGCACTGACGCTGAAATGCTGGCTCGCTTTCAGAATTCCAGCAAACGGCCACCCTGTTCAGACACGCTTGGCATGCGGTTGGAAGCAGTCGACCAGGAAGCGATGGCGCTGACGATGGTGTTTGATGTCAGTGACAGGTTCGCCAATCCAACCGGCGCTATCCAGGGCGGTTTTATCACCGCCATGCTGGACGAGGCGATGAGTACCTGCGTGATCATTGCGTCGAACGTCACCATGACAGCGCCGACGCTGGAACTGAAGACATCCTATCTGCGTCCGCTTTTCCCGGGGGCGGCTCGGGTGGAGGCGCACATCGTGAAAATGGGCAAGAGCGCAGCTTTCATGGAGTCCGAATGCTTCGATCCCGGTGGCAAGCTGGTCGCGAAGGCCACCGCGACGGCGGCGCCGAAGCCGTTTCGCCGCATCAGCGCTGATACGGTGGCGTAACAGCAAAGCGGGCTTTCGGGTTGACGGAGGAGTTTAGATGGACGCCGAACGTGCCGCGTTGGACGCCCGCTGGCAAACCCAACTCACAGATGGACCGATACCGCCAGCATCACGCTTTCTGGGGTTTGAATTGATCGCGTTCGACAGTCTAGAGGGTTGGTGCGAAGCGCGCTTCACAGCATCCGAGCAGATGCAAAATCCAGGCGGCGTGGTCCAGGGCGGCTTTGTCACGGCCATGCTCGACGAGGTGATGAGCCTCGCTGGAGCTGTCTGCCAGCCGGTGATGAGTTGGGTTCCAACGCTGCAACTCACCACGAACTTCATTCGGCCGATGCAACTCGGCCCGGTATTGGGACGCGGTGAACTGGTTTATACTTCGAAGTCTGTTGTTCACACCGAAGGCGTGTTGACGAACGAGGCGGGAAAGGTGCTTGCCCGTGGCGTTGCGGCGTGTGTGCCGCGGCCCTTGTCCTGAGCGGCGATTGTCGTTTCAGATCAACTATTTCCGCTGCTTTCAGGGCCGCGATTCATCCATCGGAAGAGCGAACGTAGCGGAAATATCCAGGCAATGCCGGCTGTGATGTAAAACGCCAATTGCACCCATCTTGGCCAGGCATTGATGGGGCTGCTCAAGCTGGCGACACCGATGATGTAGATCAGCAGCCAAGCCAGGAAGAGCGCTATCGCGACCAGTTTTCGCATCTTGCTTCCGATCCTCCTCAGTAGCCCATGCGCGCTTACCGGCGCCGACTGCGGCAGCACGCCTGATTGCACCGCCTGCCCAGACAGACATCTAGGACATATGACAAGTCACGCACAGATGGCGATCCCGCCGCAGGAGATCGGTACCAGTATAACAGGGCACGAAGGGGCAGGCTGGATTCGGGCCTGGTTGCTGGTGCTGGCGCTGATGGTTTACGCGATGATCCTGATTGGAGGGGCCACGCGACTCACCGATTCGGGGCTGTCGATTACAGAGTGGGCGCCGATCTCCGGGACGCTTCCTCCGCTCTCCGATGCGGCCTGGCAAGTCGAGTTCGAGAAGTACCAGACGACGGCTGAGTACCGGTTCCAGAACCGGGGCATGTCCATGTCAGAGTTCCAGACCATCTATTGGTGGGAATGGGGGCACCGGCTATTCGGACGCTTGGTCGGTCTCGTAGCGGTGGTGGGGTTTGCCGTGTTTGCCTGGCGCCGTTGGTTGGGCGATGGCTGGGGGGGGCGGCTCGCAATCCTGATCGGACTTGGTGGGCTGCAAGGTTTTGTCGGCTGGTGGATGGTTGCCAGCGGTATCGGCGAGACGTCCCGCATTGATGTGGCGCCCTACCGATTGATGGTTCATTTCACGTTGGCCCTGGTGATCATAGGCGTGATCGCCTGGTTCTGGATGGCGCTGGGTGAGAGCGTGCGGCGGGCGGCCTCGCCACTCGTGCGGATTGCTGCTTACGGGCTCGCGGTTGTGGTGCTCGTCCAGATGGCCAGCGGGGCGCTCGTGGCTGGTCTGGATGCCGGGCGGACTTATACCGATTGGCCGTTGATGGCGGGAGAAGCGGTGCCGCGTTACTATATCGACCCAGACCTCGGCCCCCGAAGCTTTTTTGAAGGGGCGCGAAGCGACCCAGTTCAACCACCGCACGCTGGCTTACCTTCTCTGGTTCGCAGCGGTCGGTTGTGCCTTGGCGTTCCGGCGCAGCTCGTTGGCGGCCCCCTTTGCTTGGTTGGCGGGGCTGGTGACGGCGCAAGCGGGGTGGGGCATTTATACCCTCGTCAGTGCCGCGCCCATGGGGTTGGCCCTGGTCCATCAGGGGCTGGGCGTCATTGTCTTCCTCGCGGCGGTGCGCCTGGCGTGGCACGCAAGCTACTCTCCGGAGGCAGAAACATTGGCGCCTGCCGAACCGGTCAATGGAGTTGTGTCGACGAAAACCGCCTGATGGATGTCTGGCGCGGTTTCCCCTGCCACTACGATCAGACCGAACGGATATCCGCCATCTTGCGGCGTGCCCAGCGCGTCCATGGCGACTGGCGGGACCGGCACGCGTACCGACAATCCCTCCCGCAGGGTGACTTCTTCCGGCCCTCCGCCGGGCCTGGACGCCAATAGTCGCCCTCCACTATCGAGCGTGATCGCAAAGCGGCCATCAGGGCGATCAAGGGTGGCGACGGCTTTCTCACTGCCGAGCACGGCTTGGGCGCTGGCGTCGGGCACGCCGACCCGGCAACCGGCCAGCGGTGAGGTTCCGGTGATCGGTTCAGCGGCGGTCCATGTGAATGTGCCACCCTCTGCGTCCAGCGTACCACTGAGCAGGGTGGCCTCATCTCCCCGGACCCAATAGCCCAAATCCATGATCGCATCGGCGGCGGCCGCGGGCGGTCCAGCACACAGGCCCAACACCGCGTCGTCGGTTTCGATCGGCAGGTCGATCTCAGCCGGTGCTGTAAGATTGTCGCCGTAAATGTACGCCTTCAGGGCACCATCACGGCTGATGCCGGGAAAGATTGTTACCGCTGCGCCGTCAATGTCGGCGAACCGGCCACTGGCGAGTTGGGCCACACCATATCCGATGGGTTCACCGAGGCGTTCGCCCTCAAGATCGAACAGCTGGAAGCCTCGTCCCTCGAAGGCGATTGCGAGGATGGGGCGGGCGCCGCCCGCCAGGGCGACATCGCGGACCGGTCCGTCCAGGGGCCGCGTGCTCCACACTGCGGGAAGGGTCAGCCCATTGCTGGTTGCCTCGCTATTTTCTGACGTGGCGGGTGGGCTCGCCGGGGCGCCTGCGCCGGCCTCGGGACCGGGTGTGGGGTCCTGCCCGCCGCAGGCGACGAGGAAAACCGCACCCAAAAGCAGGTTGGCCGCTTCCCTCGCGTTGACAACGCCATGACCGGCGATTACACGCCACCGCTTGTACTTCATCCCGGAACTCCGAACTTGAGAAGGCTCTTTGGCGAGCAATGAAAACGTATAACGCACCGGCCGACGTGGAACATAAATGGGTGGTCATCGATGCTGAAGGCGCCGTCGCCGGCCGCCTCGCCTCGTACATCGCCAAACGGCTGCGCGGCAAGCACCGCCCTGACTTTACGCCCCATATTGATACCGGCGACCATGTCATCGTGATCAATGCCGACAAGATCGTGTTCACGGGCAATAAGCGCCAGGACAAGGTGTACTACCGCCATACCGGCCATCCGGGTGGCATCAAGTCCGTCACGGCGGGTGAGATCCTTGATGGCCGTTTTCCCGAGCGGGCTCTGAACCTCGCTGTGAAGCGGATGATGCCGAAGGAAAGCTCGCTCGCCCGGCGACAGCTGTCGAAACTGCGTGTGTATGCGGGAACCGAGCACCCCCACGTGGCCCAGCAGCCTGAACTGATCGACTTCATCGCCATGAACTCCAAGAATTCGAAAGCCGCCTGAGCGCCATGACTGATACCGCCAACGCCCTCGAAGATCTCAAGACTCTCGACACTGACGCCCCTGTTGCCCAGACGGTGACCTGGGGTGAGCGCAAGGTTGACGAGTTTGGCCGCGCCTATGGCACCGGCCGCCGCAAGGAAGCCACCGCTCGTGTTTGGATCAAGCCGGGCACCGGCAAGATCACGATCAATGGCCGCGACCAGGAAAAGTACTTCGCACGCCCGGTGTTGCGGATGGTGATCGAGCAGCCATTGGTTGCGGCCGAGCGGCGCACCGAGTTCGACGTGATCTGTACGGTCAAGGGATCGGGCCTTTCGGGACAGGCCGGCGCTATTCGCCACGGTATTGCCCGGGCGCTGGTCGCCTATGAGCCGGCACTCCGGCCCGTACTTAAGCCCCACGGCTTCATGACTCGCGACCCGCGCGTGGTCGAGCGTAAGAAGTACGGCAAGGCGAAAGCCCGCCGCAGCTTCCAGTTCTCCAAGCGCTAACCGTCGCAAGATAGAGTGTTCGCGGGCGCTTCGGAGACGGAGCGCCCGATTTCGTTTGAGAGGCACCCATGACCAAGCCAACCGTCTTCATTGATGGCGAAGCTGGCACCACCGGCTTGCAGATCCGCGACCGGTTGGCGGCGCGGACAGATATAGAGCGCCTCTCCATTGATCCGGACAAACGCAAGGACAATGCGGCCCGCGCCGAAATGCTGAATGGTGCGGACGTGGCGATCCTGTGCCTACCCGACGATGCGGCGCGGCAGGCGGCCAATCTTGTCACAAATCCTGACACGGTGATCATCGATGCCTCCAGCGCCCATCGGACCCACCCAGACTGGACCTATGGTTTTCCTGAAATGGCAGGTGGTCAGCGTGAGCGGATTGCCGCCAGCAGGCGCATTTCCAATCCTGGCTGCTATCCAACGGGTTTTATTGCCCTTGTCCGGCCCCTTGTCGCGGAGGGCATCGTTCCGGCGACTTATCCCGTTACAGTGAACGCGATCAGCGGCTATACCGGTGGCGGCCGCGCGATGATTGCGGAGTTTGAGGCGGGCGGCCCACCCTATCGGGCTTATGGACTCGGTCAGACGCACAAGCATTTGCCTGAAATGCGGCACCATGCCGGGCTCGACCATCCGCCGGTCTTTACTCCGGCAGTCGGCGATTTCGCCCAGGGCATGTTGGTCGAGGTGCCCCTTGCGATGTGGTCGCTACCCGGCACGTCTTCGCTGGATCGCGTGCATGCGGCGCTCGCATCAGCCTATCGCGATACCGCTTGCATTTCCGTTGCGCCCGCCGAGGCGGCTGCCGCCACAACCGGCCTCGAACCAGAAGCGTGTAATGGGACAAACCGGCTGGAACTCTTTGTCTTTGGGAATGATGTTCAGGCCCGTCTCGTGGCGCGCCTGGATAATCTTGGCAAGGGAGCAGCGGGTGCGGCGGTCCAGAACCTCAACCTCGTCCTCGGTGTAGGCGATACCACCGGGTTGATCATCTAGCCCGGAAACGTGTTCGCCGGTGCGCAGGCGACGGTCTTCGCGTTCTTGCGGTAGTGCCGTCGCGAGCGGGAATGTCCTTGCATTCCCAGCGTGAGGCCGGGCACAGAAGGGGAGTGCTCCATCGTTCCAACCGCGAGGTTCAAACAATGCCCCTGCCCGCCACCTATCTGCAGATGCTGTCGACCGTTACGCCGGAGGGCGAGTTGCGCATGGCGCTCGCGGAAAAGGCGATGCCTCAACCGAGCCCGGGCCAGATCGTGGTCCGGGTTGAGGCGACCCCGATAAACCCCTCGGACCTCGGGGTCATGTTTGGTTGGTCGAACGTGGCTGAGGCCATCACGTCGGGGTCTGGCCGGGACACTGTGTTGACCGCGCCGGTACTGGAACAAGGCATGCGGGTGATGAAGGCGCGGATTGGCCAAGCGCTGCCGGTGGGCAATGAGGGTGCTGGAAC
The DNA here is from genome assembly GCA_039034035.1 of Pseudomonadota bacterium. Classification (GTDB taxonomy): domain Bacteria; phylum Pseudomonadota; class Alphaproteobacteria; order Caulobacterales; family Hyphomonadaceae; genus UBA5336. The sequence continues at coordinate 1,550 of JBCCBN010000061.1, read as the reverse complement.
GGTGGTTGCCGCCGGCGAGAGCGACGATGCCCAGAGCTTGTTGGGCAAGGTGGTCGCGGTCATGGGCGGGGGGATGTACGGCCAGTACCGTGCTGTCGATGCGGAGACGGCGCTGGTGCTGCATGAGGGCGACACGGCGCGGGACGGCGCGTCGTGCTTTGTCAACCCGCTGACCGCGCTGTGCTTCCTTGAAACCATGCGGATGGAGGGTCACACAGCGCTTGTGCATACGGCGGCGGCGTCGAATCTTGGTCAGATGCTCGTGCGGATTTGTGCAGCCGATGGCGTCGACCTGGTCAATATCGTGCGCAAGCCCGAGCAGGCCGAGTTGTTGCGCGGCATGGGCGCGAAGTATGTGGTGAACAGCAGCGATGAGACGTTCATGGCCGATTTGACCGACGCGATCCACGCGACGGGCGCGACATTGGGTTTTGATGCAACTGGCGGTGGGAAGTTGGCTTCGAACATCCTCACTGCCATGGAAGGGGCGGCTGCGCGCACGCCTGGCGCCTACAGCATCTACGGCTCGGTCAAGCACAAGCAGGTGTATCTCTATGGTGGGCTGGACGTTTCGCCTACCGTCCTGACGCGCGGCTATGGCATGGCCTGGGGGGTAGGCGGCTGGCTCTTGCCCAATTTCCTCGCGAAGGCGGGCAATGAGGTCGCAAGCCGTCTGCGGACACGGGTCGCCAATGAGCTGAAAACCACGTTCGCCAGCCACTATACCGACGAGATATCGCTGGTCGACGCGCTGCAAGCCGACATAGCCAAGCGCTATAACGCGAAGGCGACGGGAACGAAGTTCCTGATTTGCCCGCAGAAGTACATCTGACGCTAGTTCGCGGCAACGCCAGTGCCGCTGCTTCCAGGTTCGGTCTAGCTTTTCGTCGCGGATTCAGATGAGCCCGGGCCCGATCAGGCGCGCGCTAGAACGAACTGCCCGACATCGATGCGGCCATTGTTGAAGCCCGCTTCACAATAGGAGAGGTAAAAGCTCCAGAGGCGGCGGAACGGGTCGTCGAAGCCCATGGTCTTGATCTCGGGCCAGCTATCCTGGAAGGACCGGTTCCAGAGCTTCAGCGTACGGGCATAGTCCTCGCCGAAATAGCGTGTGTCCTCATGGGTGAGCCCGGCGGCCTTGAACTGGGGCGCGAGGGCCGCTGCGCTCGGCAACATACCTCCCGGAAAGACGTAGCGCTGGATGAAATCCACCCGGTCGCGATACTTTTCGAACAGTTCGTCGCGGATCGTGATGATCTGGAGTGAGGCGCGGGCCTGGGCTTTCAGCGCTTCTGCGATCTTGGCGAAATAGCTTGGCCAGTATTCTTCCCCCACCGCTTCGAACATCTCGATTGAGGCGATGCCGTCATACTGGCCTTCGTGGTCGCGGTAATCCTGGAGCTTGATCTCGACCCGGTCGGCCAAGCCCTCGCGGAACATGCGCTCGCGGGCATATTCGGCCTGGGCCTCGGAAATGGTGAGGCAGGTGACATGGGCCTGGCGGTGCTTGGCAGCATACTCGGCGAACCCGCCCCAGCCACAGCCGATCT
>JBCCBN010000060.1:0-14780 GCA_039034035.1 Pseudomonadota bacterium | reverse complement strand
CGAAAATCGAAATTCGTTAAGCCATCAATCAATCAACAACTGCCGAATAAAATCGTGTTCTCGTAACTGATGCTCTTGAAGCCAAAGCTTTAAAGTTTCCACTTTCCCAAGAGTTCTTCTTGAGCGATCGGCGTAAGTCGATAGGTCTTTGCGATCGGACGCATGGCTGGGGACAAAAGCCGAAGTGGCAATAGGGCTTCAGGACTGAGAAAATTGTTTGGCGATATTTGATTTGACTTCGACATTTTATGTCGAAGCCCAGGCTCCTTGAAACAATGCTCAAGCCGCCGAATACTCTGCTCGGCAGCCAAATGCACATCCTCATCGATCTGTATACTCTCAAGGACAGAAAAAAGAGTTCCAAATTCACTCTGGATCTCCAGTATCAACTGGTAAAAGTCCTTACTCCAAACTTTCACACCAAATGCGTTTGCCACAAGCTGAGCGTACTCGATATCTTGGCCAGAGAATTGGTTGGCGACCGCCTTGCATATCTCGTACACATCAGTTGCGGGATCAGATTCGATTTTCCCATCCACCTAAACATCCACCTCCGCCTCGAGTGCGTTTTCCTGGATGAAGTCTCGGCGGGGTTCGACGACGTCGCCCATGAGGCGGGAGAACATATCGTTGGCTTCGTCGACGTGGTCGACGCGGACGCGGAGGAGGGTGCGGGCGTTGGGGTCGAGGGTGGTTTCCCAGAGCTGGTCGGCGTTCATTTCGCCGAGGCCCTTGTAGCGCTGGATCTTGAGGCCCTGGCGACCGCTGTCGAGGACGGCCTTGAGGAGGGAAACCGGGCCGAAGACGTCCCGGTCGCCGGATTTCTCGTGGCGCAGAATGGCAGGGGCCGCATAGAGCTCGCGGAGCTTGTCGGCGCGTTCGGCGAGGCGTTGGCCGTCCTGGCTGGCGAGGAGGGCCGCGTCGAGAGCCGCGATTTCCTCAACGCCGCGCACGGTGCGCTTGAGGATGAGGGTTCCGGCCTCGAACGCGCCTTCCCACGTGTTTTCACCTTCTTCGGCGATGCGGTTGAGGCATTCGGCGGTGGCGTCTGCTTCCGATTGGCCAGCGCTGGCGGCGAAGGCGCCGGAGAGGGCAGCGTGTTCGACCAGATTGCCAGGGGCGCGCAGGGCGAGGCGGCGGACGGTACCTTCGAAGGCGGAGGCGTCGCGAACCCGGTCGCGCAGGTCTTCCCCGGTGATCTGGGTGCCATCGGAGAGGATGAGCTTTTCGCCGGTTGTGCCCTCATCGATGAGATAGGCTTCCATCTCCTCGTCGTCCTTGAGGTAGCGCTCGGACTTGCCGCGGCTGACCTTGTAGAGCGGCGGCTGGGCGATGTAGAGGAAGCCGCGCTCGATGACTTCGGGCATCTGGCGATAGAAGAAGGTGAGCAGCAGGGTGCGGATGTGGGCGCCATCCACATCGGCATCGGTCATAATGACGATCTTGTGGTAGCGCATCTTCTCGATGTCGAAATCATCCCGGCCGATGCCGGCACCAAGGGCGGTGATCAGCGTGCCGACCTGGTCGGAACTGAGCATCTTGTCGAAGCGGGCGCGTTCGACGTTGAGGATCTTGCCGCGCAGGGGGAGGATGGCCTGGTTGGACCGGTCGCGACCCTGCTTGGCTGAGCCGCCGGCGCTGTCGCCCTCGACGATGAACAGTTCGGACTTGGCGGGGTCCTTCTCCTGGCAGTCGGCGAGCTTGCCGGGCAAGGAGGTGATGTCGAGTGCGGTCTTGCGGCGGGTGAGCTCGCGGGCCTTGCGAGCGGCCTCGCGGGCGGCGGCGGCTTCGACCACCTTGGCCATGATCATCTGGGCCGGCTTGGGGTTTTCACCCGCCATTCGGCGAGCTTCTCACCCAATAGGCTCTCGACCACGGGGCGCACCTCGGAGGAGACGAGCTTGTCCTTGGTCTGGGAGGAGAATTTGGGGTCGGGCACTTTCACGCTGAGCACGCAGGTGAGGCCTTCGCGGGCATCGTCTCCGGTGATGGAGACCTTTTCCTTCTTCGCCGCGCCGGATTCGGTGGCGTATTTGTTGATGATGCGCGTGAGGGCGCCGCGGAAGCCGGCGAGATGGGTGCCGCCATCGCGCTGGGGGATGTTGTTGGTGAAGCACAGGACGCTTTCGTGGTAGCTGTCATTCCACTCCAGGGCGGCTTCCACGGTGATGCCGTCCTTTTCGCCGATGACGTAGATCGGCTCGGGGATGAGGGCGGATTTTTGCTTGTCGAGGTGTTCGACGAAGGCTTTGACGCCGCCTTCGTACATCAGCTCGATGTCCCATGGCTCGGGGCCGCGCAGGTCCGAGAAGACGATGCGGACGCCGGAATTGAGGAAGGCAAGCTCGCGCAGGCGGTGTTCCAGCGTGCCGCGGTCATACTCGGTCATGGTGAAGGTGGAAGGGGCGGCGAGGAAGCGGACGGCTGTGCCGGTATAGGGTTCGCCGCTATCGGTTAGCGGGCTGTCACCGAGGGTTTCGAGGGGTGCTTCGGTTTGGCCGCCATCGACGAAGCGGACGCGGTGTTCCTTGCCTTCGCGGTGGATGACCAATTCGAGCCAGTCTGACAGGGCGTTGACGACCGAGACGCCGACGCCGTGGAGGCCGCCGGAGACCTTGTAGGAGTTCTGGTCGAACTTCCCGCCGGCATGGAGCTGGGTCATGATGACTTCGGCGGCGGAGATGCCTTCGGTGGGGTGCAGGCCGACGGGAACGCCGCGGCCATTATCGGTGATTTCCGCACTGCCATCGGGATGGAGGGTGACGGTGACGCGGTCGGCATGGCCGGCAAGGGCCTCGTCGATGGCGTTATCGACCACTTCGTAGATCATGTGGTGCAGGCCCGAGCCGTCATCGGTGTCGCCGATATACATGCCCGGGCGCTTGCGCACCGCTTCCAGTCCCTTGAGAACCTTGATGTCGCCCGCGCCATATTCGTCGGGTTCGGTCGCCGTATCGGCCATGCTGCACGGTACTTTCGGTACGATTCGAATAACCCAATATTTATAGGCTGTTTCGCACCGAAAGGGAAATTCCCAGCCCCGTTGCGGGGCCGTCCGTGGAGGGATCAATGCGGACGGTCCGAATGTGTTGCAGACCGGTAACAATCGGCCCGTCAGTCGCCGGTTTCAGCCTGAGCCGCGGGGACCTTCAGGACCCGGTTGACGATCACATCGAGGGGCAGGGCCAGCCAAATCAGGAAGCCGGCAAAGCCGCTGAGCACCGTATTGGCTGCGAGGATCGCAACGAGGACACCGAGGATGAACCGGCACAGCATCATCGCCACGGATCGCCGGGTGAGGACAATCTCGGTCTGCGACAGCGCAAGCCGGTCTTTCACGCGCAAGGCGTGAGCGTGCATGGCCGCGTAGATCAACTGAATGATCGCATAGCCGGCGGCGAAATATCCCATGATGATGCCGGCTTCAGCATAGCCGACTTCCATCGCGTCGATCCGCTCGGGAAAGCCGGACATGGCGAGCACATAGGCGAAGAAACTGTCGGCAGCGAACCGCAGCGGATAGGCCACATAGAGCACGAGGAAGAGCAGCGTGCCGTTGAGCCAGATCACGGTGTTGTCGGTCAGGCCGTAGCGCCGGAAGAAGGTGAAATGGGTCGTCCAGATCGATACCAGCATCAGGAAGGCGCCAGAGATCGGCACAATTGATATCAGGAAGGCCTCAAGGTCGGAGAAGGTGACCGGTGCGCTGGAGGCTGACACCAGCATGCCGAGGGCCAGGGCGAAGACGATATCGGACAGGTTCTCGATCCGGGTGACGTCTTCCCCGCGCCAGGTGAAGTCTGGCTCGTGATCGATCTGGCTGCTGACGGTTTCGCGGAGCATGTCGTGTCAGTCCTCGCCGTGCCAGCGTTTGGATTGTTCGCGCATGGCGAGGCGGCCCAACGGGTCTGGCAGCAGTTTTGCCAAGGTGGTGATGCCCTTGTTGACGCCGCCGGGGACGATGACGGGCTGGCCCCGCTCGACCGCCTCAATGCCGGCTTCCACCACGGGGCCGGGCTGCATCCACATCCAGTCGGGGGCCTGGTCGGTGCGCTCGCGGGTGCCGGCGACGTCGTGGAACTCGGTATTGGTGAGGCCGGGGCAGAGGGCAGTGACGTTGATATTGTGGCTGGCGTCCCGGGCTTCGGCGTGGACCGCTTCGGAGACACGGATCAAGGCAGCCTTGATCGGGCCGTAGAGAGTCTGCCCGCCGGCGCCGGACGTGTAGCCGAGCACGGACGAGACATTGATGATGCGCCCATAATTGCGAGCGGTCATGCCGGGCAGCAGCTTGTGCATGAGCTCCAGCGGCGCGGTCCAGAGGACGCGATTGACCTTCGCCTGGTCCTCCCAGCTGGTGGTGAAGAAGGTACCGGGCAGGCCATAACCGGCATTGTTGATGAGGGCATCGGCGTGGCGGCCATGGGCCTTCAGCTCTTCGAGGATGAGGTCGATGGCGGCGTCCTGGGCCAGGTCCTGGGCGATGGTGATGGCGGTGATGGCGTGCGTTTGCTCAAGGGTTTCGGCCAGCGCTTGCAGCCGGTCGGCGCGCCGGGCGGTGAGCGCGATGTCCCAACCCTTCGCTGCATACTGGCGGGCGAACTCGGCGCCGAGGCCGGCAGAGGCGCCGGTGATGAGGGCGAGGCGGCGGGTCATGGTGTGTCTTTCGGTCGTTCAGCAACCGGAGATAGTGTAACCGCGTCGCCGAGCAAATAGCGGGGGCCGGGGCCGTTGGCGGCAGCCTGATCTTCGCGGTTGTAGAGGGCGCACGCCTTGAGGGACAGGCAGCCGCAACCGATGCAGCCATCAAGCCGGGTGCGGAGATTGGTCAGCGCGGCAATGCGGGCATCAAGGACGGCGCCGAACTGGCGGCTGATGCGCGTCCAGTCGCGCTTCGTAGGATTTCGGCCCTGGGGCAGGCTGGCGAGCTGGTCGGCAATGTCGGCGAGCGAAAATCCGAGCTGCTGGGCGATCAGGATGAAGGAAAGCCGGCGCACATCGGCACGCAGGAAGCGGCGGTGTCCGCCCCGATTGCGAATCGAGCGGATGAGGCCCTTGTCTTCGTAGAAGCGGATGGCCGAGACGGCGACGCCGGTTCTTTCCGATAGTTTACCGATTGAAATCAGGGATGTTTCGGGCATGGGCGAGGTCGGCGCTAGGGGTGGAGAGACGGGAGGGCGGGTCTTGCAATTTCCGCTTGATCTCAACTTAACTTGAGAAATTAGGCTGGCGCAATCGATGATCCGAGATGAGGAGACCAGAACCATGGCAGCGGGATTGATTGAGCATGTGAATGTGACAGTGGCGGACCCGGAACGGACCGCGCGGATGCTGGTGGACCTGTTCGGCTGGGCCGTTCGCTGGAAAGGGCCTTCAGCGCTGGGAGGGCACACCATCCATGTGGGCACGGAGGCGCAGTATCTGGCGGTGTATACGCCAGAAAATGCGATCGGCGCCTATGCCAAGGCGGGGGCGAAGACGGGCGGACTGAACCATATCGGCGTGGTTGTGGACGATCTGGATGCGGCTGAGACGCGGGTGCAGGATGCGGGGTTTGAACCGTTCAGCCATGGCGACTACACGCCCGGGCGGCGGTTCTATTTCCTCGACGCTGACGGGATCGAATATGAGGTTGTGAGCTACGCCTGAAATGGCGGGCCGGGCCGCTACCTAATCGCAACCGGGTTGATGATGGCTTGCACGGTGCCTTCGATGCGGGGGATGCCGAGGGCGAAGAAGAATTCGGTGACGCCGTCGGCGGCGAGGTGTTCGGTGACCATGTTTTCGAGGATGTAGACGCCGTTGCGGACGAGCAGTTCGGCGTGGACCTCGAACACGCGGGTGGGGTCTTCGAAGGGGACAACTTCGAGGCCCCAGGTGTCGCTGCCGATGGCGACGACGCCCTGGCTGGCGAGGTAACGCGCGCCCTCGACGCCGAGACCGGGGAAAGTCTGGTAGAGCTCTGTGGGGTCTGTGGCGGCCATCTTGCCGGTGTGGAAGATCACCACGTCGCCGGGCTCCAGGGTGAGGCCGGCGGCTTCTAGGGCAGTGTCGATCTCGGCGCGGTTGAAGGGGGTGCCGTCCGGGACGGGGTTTCCGAACTGGCGGGTCATGTCGAGCAGGACGCCGCGGGTGGCCATGGGCGGCAGGGTGTGGGTGCCGAACTGGGTGAGGCCGGTGGGCTGGACGACGTCGGCGGCCGGCACGCCGTTGTAGTACATGTGGTCGAGGCCGAAATGGCCGAGCCCGTCAATCTGGCTGCCGACGCCGACGGAGCCCGACACCTTGTCATCATTGGAGACCGCACGGCTGGCGCCGATGGGCGTGCCGGTACCGTCATCGAGCTGGAGGACGGTGACTTCGAAGCTGCGGGGGCCATAGGCGGCGGTGTCCGGGCCGGTGACCATGCCGAGGGCGTAGGTCTTGCCGGTGGTGATGAGCTGTGCGGCAGCGGCGGTCTTTTCCGGGGAGAGGTGGTTGAGGGCGCCGAGGCGGTCTTCGGGGCCGAAGGGGGAGTTGGCCCAGATGGGGCGCTCAGTTACGGCGGGCGCTGCTGCGGCGGCGGTTGCAGCGGGGTCTGAGGCGGGTTCCTGGGCCGTGGCGCAGGCGGCGAGGCTGGCGAGCAGGGCCGCGGCGGCGATGGTTTTCATGATCGTTCCTCCCTAATGTGTCGAAACCAAAAGCATGGAGGCCGGCCCCTTGAAAGACGCTCTGGAAATCAATCGCCACGACGGCGCCCGACCGGCTACGATTGTAAGGGGCCTTTTTATGCTTGGCTTGGTCGTTTATCTGGCCGGCCAGGTGATGATTGCGATGGGACGAGGGTTCGTAGATCGGCTGCAGCCCGTCGATTATGCCCATTGGTGCTTGCTTGCCGGCGCGCTGTTGCTCGTCCCGTTCGGTATGAGGCTGCCGCCGAGGCCACTCTCGCCGCTCGCGTCCGGGGTCCTGCTGGTCGGCGTTGGCGGAATTGTGGGCATGTGCGTAATCGACTTCCTGATCTGGAGCCTGGACGCAGGTGAAGCGCGGCGCGTCTTTATCGACCATGCGATGGCCACACCAGTGATCTGGTGGCCGTTCATTGTCATCGGGCCTTGGTTGTTCGGGATCGGCATCGCGCTGGTGAGCTTGGTCTATGTGCCGGCCCTTCGGCTTGGTCCCATACTCGTCGTCGCGGGAAGCTTGATCAACGCGCTGACGACCGGCTGGGCGGGACTGGTGGGACACCTGCTTATCGTCGCCGGCTTCGTGGCGCTGTTCGCGACCGAGCGGACGCTCCGTTCAGGCTCGCCTCAGGACAGCCCTTCGCGGCCAATGGTGTAGAAGCGGTCCCGGCGCTTTGTCTTGAGCTCGTGGGGAGAGAGGTCTTCCAGCTCGGCGAGGGCCTTCTCGATGGCCTTGCCGGCCGCTTCGATGGCCTGCTCCGGGGCGCGATGGGCACCGCCGACGGGCTCCTTCACGATGGTGTCGATGACCTTGAGGCGTTTGAGGTCCTTGGCCGTGATCTTCATGGCCTCGGCGGCATCGCGGGCCTTGTCACTGTCGCGATAGAGGATAGAGGCGCAGCCTTCGGGCGAAATCACGGAATAGATGGCGTGTTCCATCATCAGCACATGGTTGGCCGATGCGATGGCGATAGCGCCACCTGACCCGCCCTCGCCGATGATCAAGGAGACGATGGGGGTCGGCAGGGTGAGGCAGCGTTCGGTGGAGCGGGCAATGGCTTCGGCCTGGCCGCGTTCCTCGCCGGCCTTGCCGGGATAGGCGCCGGCGGTGTCGACAAAGGTGATGACGGGCAGGTTGAACCGCTCGGCCAGGTCCATGAGGCGGACGGCCTTGCGGTAGCCTTCGGGGTGGGCCATGCCGAAATTGTGCCGGATGCGGCCTTCGGTCGAAGAGCCCTTTTCGTGTCCCATGACAATGACCGAGCGGCCGTTGAAGCTGGCGAGGCCGCCGAGCACCGCCTCGTCATTGCCATAGATCCGGTCGCCGGCGAGCTCCTGGTAGTCCTCGAACAGGGCGGCGAGATAGTCGGTGAAGTGGGGCCGGTCCTGGTGACGGGCGACCTGGGTTTTCCGCCAGGGTGTGAGATCCTTGTAGAGATCGACCAGCTGCTTGGCGGATTTTTCCTTGAGCTTGGCCAGCTCGTCACCGATGGCGGGGGCATCATCGGCCTCGGCCACCGCTTCCAGTTCGGCGATCTTGGCTTCGAGTTCCGCCAAGGGCTTTTCAAATTCGAGATATTGGGACGACATGTGTGCTAGTTAATGAACGCGTGCGCCGGTGGGAAGCCCCCATTGGCGGTCAAGGCGGTGTGCGCTGGAAGAGGCCGAGTTCCATGCCCTTGTGAAGGGTGGTGGCGAAGCGGGTATAGCCGAGCTTTTCAGCGAGCCTGACCGACCAGCGATTGTCTGGCTCGATGACGCAGGTGGAGCGCGTGGCCGGGCGGGTTTCATCGAGCCAGGTGTGCATGGCGCTGACCGCTTCGGTGCCATAACCCTGGTTCCAGGCGGATTTTGCGAACGCCCAGCCTGCCTCTGGCGCGCCGGATATGTCGGGGACTAGCCCGCGCTGGAAGTCGGCAAAGCCGGCCTCGCCGATGAAGCTGTCTGTACGCCGGTCGCGCACCACCCAGAAGCCGTAGCCGATGAGGGACCAGAAGCCGCGCAACCGGGCCATGGTGAGCCATGTGTCCTGGCGATCGCGGGTGATGCCGATATGGCGGGTGACTTCGGGATCGGCCCACATGGCTGCGAGATCGTCGAGGTCGGCCGGCTGGTGAGGGCGGATCACCAGACGGCGGGTCATGATCGTGGGCGGGTTGACCGGGTCGATCATGGGCGTTGCGGCCTCAGCCCGGCGCAGCGTTGCCCGCCTCGCCCTTCATCTGCTCGAGCATGGCCATCATCTGGGCGTGGACGGTCTGGATGGCTTTCAGGGGGCGGACCATGACCTTGAAGTCGGTGATCTTGCCGTCTTCGTCCCACTCGATCATGTCGATACCATTGACTTCGACCCCGTCCATCACGGTTTCGAACTCGATGACGGCCCTGTCGCCGCAATCGAACAATTTCGTGTAGCGGAAAGCCTCGCCACCGAGCGTGTTTCCCGCTGCGCCGAGATACATCATTGTGATCGGCTTGCCGCGCTGGGGCGTGTGGACGATGGGGCTGCGGAAGACGACATCATCATGGAGCTGGGCGGCGAGGGCCTCATGGCTGTGGTCGTGGAGGATGTAATCCATCCAGCGCTGGAGATTTGGGCTGTGGCCGGTGGTGGGTACGTCCATCTGCATCTCTTATCCTCCCGTGACGTGCTTTTCCGGGACTGTGGCGGGGGGTGCGGGACTTGTCGAGGCCCGGGCACGTGTTTGCCGCGTTGGAGGGCGTGGCCCGCTGTGCGCTTCCGCCGGGGGCGAAAGCGCTGTAGGGGCAGCGGTATGGGGTTTCGAGATTTTTCGCTGCTGTTCCTGGTCTGCCTGGTCTGGGGGTTGAACATCGTTGTGACGCGATGGGTGGTGGCTGACATGGCCGTGCCGCCACTGTTCTTCGCGGCGGTTCGGTTCTTCGGGATTGCGTTGGTGCTTGTTCCGTTCCTGCGGCCAATGCCGCGCGAGATCGGCACGCTGTTCCTGATCTCGATCTGCATCGGAGCCGTCCATTTCGCCCTGTTATTCATGGGGCTCGCCAACGCCGAAGCCAGCGCTGTCGCCGTGGTTGGACAGCTCGGCGTGCCCTTTTCGACCCTATTGAGCATGATGTTTCTGGGAGAAACGGTGGGGTGGCGCCGGGCGCTGGGGATCATGCTGGCGTTCGCGGGAGCGGTGCTGATCGCCTTTGACCCGACCGATTTCGCGTTCAGCTTCGGACTGGTCTATGTGGTCATCTCCGCGATGATCGGCTCGGTTGGCGGCATATTGATGAAGCGCAAGACGCCGATTTCCCCCTTCCAGATGCAGGCTTGGGTGGGCCTGTTTTCGTTCGCCCCGCTGTTTGCCTTGTCCGCTCTTGTCGAGCAGGGGCAGGCGGAGACTTTCCTCGCCGGCGGATGGGGCGTGTGGCTGGCGACCGTGTTTGCGGTGCTCGGCGTGTCGGTGTTCGGCCATGGCAGCTTTTATACGCTGATCAAGAAGTATGACATTTCGCTTCTGTCGCCGTTGACGTTGATGACCCCGCTCTGGGGCGTGATCTTCGGGATTGTGCTGTTGGGCGAGGCGCTGACGCTGCAATTGGTGGTGGGCGGCGCGATTTCGCTGGGCGGTGTGTTCGTGATCGCCATTCGGCCGAACAACAAGATGCCGGAAGCGGCGCTGGGCCGGAAAGTGGGTGGCGCGAGTTAGGGCGTGGGGCGGCTCCCGGCGGCGTCGAAGTGGGCGCCCCATTGCGTGGCCATGGCATTGCTGATCGTTGAATATGCTCGCATATCCTGAGTACCGGCACCTGGGCGCCAAGCGAGCCCCCCCGCCCGCCGCCTGCCGCTAGAGTTGTTGAGCCTGGACCCTGATGCGTATCACATTTGATCCAAGTCCCAATTTCAATGCCCGCAAGGCGCCGGTGGACGTGCTGGTGCTGCACTATACCGGCATGGAAACCGGCGCGGCGGCGATTGCGCGGCTGAAGGACCCGGCCGCGGAAGTTTCGGCCCATTATGTGGTTCGGGAAGACGGGGTGGTGGTGCAGATGGTCGCCGAAGCCGAGCGCGCCTGGCATGCGGGCGTATCGCGCTGGCAGGGCGATGGTGACCTGAATTCGCGCTCGGTGGGCGTCGAGATCGTGAATGGCGGGCATGATGTGCCGCTGGCGGATGGAACGCTGCCGCCCTATCCGGCGGTGCAGGTGGCGGCTGTGGTGTCGCTGTCCAGCGCGGTGTTGGCGCGCCACCGGATCTGTCCGACGCGGGTGGTGGGGCACTCCGATATTGCGCCGGGGCGGAAGCGCGATCCGGGAGAGCATTTTCCCTGGCGGGCGCTGGCGCAGGCGGGGATCGGGCTGTGGCCAGAGCCGGCGGCGTCGGCGGACCAACTGGCTGTGATTGGTCGGGGACTGGGCAGGGGTGATACGGGAACGCCTGTGGTTAATGTACAGCGCATGCTGTCCAATATCGGATACAAAATGGACACAGCCGGTGCATATGATGAACAAACGGAAAGCGTAGTGCTGGCGTTTCAGCGGCGCTGGCTGCCGGAACGGCTGACCGGGCAGGCCGATCTCGAGACGCTGGCGCGGATCGGCCAGGTGGCGGCGGCGTATGGCGCAGTCAGGACCGTTTGATCACCTTCGACCATTCGGCCGCCAGGGCGGCGCCGAGCAGCAGCGAGGTGACCGAGGCGATCAGCCAGACAAAGCCGAGGATCACAGATGCCAGGGCGCCATACACGGTGTCGAGCACGGAAAAGCGCAAATAGAGCTGGAACAGCCAGGTTACCGATAGCCAGGCGGCCGAGCCGGCTATTGCGCCGAGCAGGAGCGCCCGGCCACTTTCCACATGCCCGCGCAAGGACAGGGCGATCACGAGGTAGAAGACGAGGAAGCTGGCGACCCATTTGGTGATCCAGAGCGTCGAGGCGATGGCGGCGATCTCGCCGGCGAACCGGCCTGCTTCCCCTGCGTCGCCCTGCTGGAAGATGGTGATGGCGAGCTGCATGGCGCCCAGGAGCCAGACCAGCAGGATCAGCAGGGCGGTCATCAGCAGAGAGATGCCCTGGAAGCGGATGATGCCGGATTTACCAACCGTGCCAGCGATCATGCGGATGCCGGTGATGGCGGCCTTGGCGCCGGAACTGGCGGTGAAGCCGACCACGATGACAGCGGCAAGGGCACGGAAGGTGAGGCCCTGGGGGGTCAGGGCGCTGATCACGCCGATCTCGTCTGCGCGCAGGGGCTGGACGTTGGCGGCGAGGATCTGGCCGATGGAGCCGGCGATCTGCTCGCTGATGTCCCGGGGCAGGATAGCGATCAGCAGGGTGAGGGTGAGGTAGATCAGCGGGAAGATCGAGAACAGGGCGTAGAAGGCGACACCGCCGGTGACGATGCGCACTTCCGGGCGGGTGAGGCGCCGGATCGCGCGCCAGACCGGCATCACGCCTAGGACAAAGCCGGGCGTGGCTGCGAGGTTGCGCAAGGCTTGGGCGGTTTCGCGCATGGGCTCCCTATCGTCACACTAGCTCTAAGCCTATATGGGGCGGTGAGACCAGTCGGCCGGGCAGCCGCTGGCGGTGGAGCGATTTGCCGCTGGAGGAAAGTCCGGGCTCCATGGAGACAAGGCGGCGGGTAACGCCCGCCCGGCGCGAGCCGAGGGACAGTGCCACAGAGAGCAGACCGCCCGGGATTTCGGTCCGGGGTAAGGGTGAAAGGGTGGGGTAAGAGCCCACCGCGGGGCCGGCAACGGTCCTGGCATGGTAAACCCCGCCTGGAGCAAGACCGAATAGGGGGTGCGTTTGCGGGCCGTCTTCAGCCCCGCGCCCCGGGTGTGTCGCGTGAGGGGGCCTGTGAGGGTCCTCCCAGAGGAATGGCTGCCGATCCGGGGAGACCCGGTGAACAGAACCCGGCTTACAGGCCGACTGGTCTTCTTTGCTCGATCGCCCGCTGGGCTTCGGGCTCGCGCGCGTTGCAGCGGTGTGGGTCTCGCTCAGGGCTGTTTGGTGGACCACCTCGCGCCCAAATTGAAAAACCCCAGGCTTGGGCCCCGGGGTTTCTCGTTGTGATCGTGCTGCGCCGGACGCTTAGCCGGGCATCACGACCGTGTCGATGAGGTGGACGACGCCATTGGAAGCGTCCACATCAGTGGCGATGATGTTGGAGGTGTTGCCGGCTGCATCGGTGAGCACCGGTGCGCCATCGACGATGGAGGCCGTGAGGGTGGCGCCATTGACGGTGGTGATGTCCAGCATGCCGTCGTCTTCGGCACCGATTGCTGCGACGAGATCTGCCGCCATCACTTCGCCGGCCACCACATGATAGGTGAGAATGCCGGTCAGCGTCTCTTTCTGCTCGGGCTGGACGAGGCTTTCAACCGTGCCATCGGGCAGCTTGTCGAAGGCGCTGTTCGGTGGAGCGAAGACGGTGAACGGGCCGTCGCTGTTCAGCGTGTCGACGAGGCCGGCTGCCGTAACAGCCGTTACAAGGGTGGAGAGGTCTTCATTGCCGGCGGCGACGGCGACGATGGTGCCGGGGCTGTCCATTGCGTCCATGGCGGTATCGGCCATGTCGGTGGCGTCATCGGCCATATCGCCGGCCATCTCTTCAGCCGTTTCGGCGGCCTCTTCCATGGGCGCGTCTTCAGCGACCGCCTCGGTGACGGCGGCGGGGGCTGCGTCTGCGGCTATTGTATCGTCTGCGGCTTCGCAGGCTGTCATGGCGGTGGTGCCGAGAAGGAGGGCGGCCAGGCCGGTCTTGGACATGAGTGTCATGGTGTAACTCGCTGTTGCTGTGCGTGGTTTACGCATTGCCTATTACGCGCGCGATATGAAACAGGTTCACCTTGGTTGCGAAAAATTAACCTTCTTTGAAATGACGGTCGTCGCTTGCGGGCCGGGACGCCGATCCACTAGGTTGCCGGTCTCGACCGATTGGGAATTCACACGCCATGACAAAGACCTGGGACAAGTCCCGCATGCCCTCGCGCCACGTGACCGAAGGCCCTGCCCGCGCGCCGCACCGCTCCTATTATTATGCCATGGGCCTTTCGACGGCCGATATTCGCAAGCCCTTTGTGGGCGTTGCGTCTTGCTGGAACGAGGCGGCGCCGTGCAACACGGCCCTGATGCGGCAGGCCCATGCGGTGAGCGAGGGCGTCAAGGTGGCCGATGGGACGCCGCGGGAATTCTGTACGATCACGGTGACCGATGGGATCGCGATGGGCCATGAGGGCATGCGCAGCTCGCTGGTCTCGCGCGAAGTGATCGCTGACAGTGTGGAACTGACCATGAGGGGGCATGGCTATGACGCACTGGTGGGGGTGGCCGGATGCGACAAATCCCTGCCGGGAATGATGATGGCCATGCTGCGGTTGAACGTGCCGAGCGTGTTTCTCTATGGCGGCTCGATCCTGCCGGGCAGTTTCGAAGGGCGGGACGTGACCGTGCTGGACGTGTTCGAGGCGGTGGGCGCCCATGCCGCCGGTTCGAACGACATGTCCGATGAGAAGCTGTCGGCGCTGGAGCGGGTTGCGTGTCCCGGCGATGGGGCCTGCGGGGGGCAGTTTACCGCAAACACGATGGCCTGCGTCTCCGAAGCGATCGGGCTGGCGCTGCCGCTGTCATCGGCCCTGCCGGCGCCCTGGACCGACCGGGACGGGTACGCCAAGGCGTCGGGCGAGGCGGTGATGCGCCTCGTTGAAAGCGGCCTGCGTCCGCGCGATATCTGCACGCGCAAGGCGTTCGAGAATGCTGCGGTGGTGGTGGCGGCCACGGGCGGGTCGACCAATGCGGCGCTGCACCTGCCGGCCATGGCCCATGAGTGCGGGGTGGACTTCACGCTGGCGGACATGGCCGAAGTGTTCCAGCGCACCCCATGGCTGGCCGATCTCAAGCCAGGCGGACAATTCGTGGCGAAGGATTTTGGCGTCGCCGGGGGCGTGCCGATGCTGATGAAAACCCTGCTGGAGGCCGGGCTTGTCCATGGCGACTGCCTGACCGTGACCGGCAAGTCCTGGACCGAGTACCTCGAAGATGTGCGCTGGGACCCCGAGCAGACGGTGATCCGTCCCGCTTCTGAGCCACTGACCGAAACCGGTGGTGTGGTCGGGCTGTGGGGGTCGCTGGCGCCCGATGGGGCGATTGT
>JBCCBN010000059.1:0-14794 GCA_039034035.1 Pseudomonadota bacterium | reverse complement strand
TCTGCACCAAACATATTCGTACTTCTGTCGGGAGTGGAACCGAAGTCACGACGTCGCCCAGGGTGTTCTTCAGTTTCACGTCTACATGCTTCAGGCAGAAGGGCCGGTCCCAGGCCTCGAGCAGGGCGGCGACATCGTCCCAGGTCATGGTCGGGTCGAGCATTTCGGTGAAGTATCCGCCCACGGACATGGCATTGCTGCCCATGTCGATATGCGCGTCGAGCTGGGGCAGGGCGAAACGCTCCTTGGTCAGGTAATCGACCGCCCAGCGGGGCTTGCGCGCGAATTCGAGCAGGCTGGCGATCGACAGGCGCATGGGCACAGTGAAGCCCGAGCGAAGGTCGCGTTCGCGATACCCGCCCGTGATCGCATCCACCGTCAGCATCATCACATCGACATTGGCCGCTTTTGCCCGGTCCAGCATGGCGCGGTTCAGCCCCCGGTCGCGGTGGAAGTAGAATTGATAGGCCTGGGGCGTCGCATGGGCCGCGCGCAAGGCTTCCAGGCTGACCGTGCCCAGGGATGAGCAGCCAAAAAGCGTGCCATGGGCCGCTGCCGCCGCGCCGACCGCATGCTCGCCGCGATGGTGGAACAGCCGCTGGAGCGCCGTGGGCGAGCAATAGACCGGCAGGTCGAGGGCCTGGCCCAGCATGGTGACCGATAGATCTATCTCCGACGCGCCATTAAGGACGCTGGGAACGAGATCGCAGCGGTCAAAAGCGGCAGTGTTCTTCCGCAGGGTCACCTCATCATCGGCGCCGCCATCGATATAGTCAAAGATCGGTCGGGGGAGTCGTTTCCTCGCCAGGGTCCGGAAATCATTGAAGGAATGGCACTGGTCCAGTCGCAAAGCCGCCTCCCCTGACGCGCTGCGGGCCCGAGCGACCCGCAGCGATTGCCAAGCCCCATGAACCCCGTAAAGTGTAAAGGAAAGCATGCCGCGAAATGCGGCCGGTGGGAATGGGAGGCCCACCCGAATGAAGCAGTTGACAGGAGCGGTATCAGTTTTGGTCCTCGCATCGGTGACCGCCGCTTGTGGCGGCGGCGCGCCCGGGGGGAATGAGAGCCGGCAAGAGCCCGCGGCAGAGGCTGGCGCGGGAGCGGTAGGGCAGGGCGTAAGGGGGGACACCGCCGGTGCCTCGGCGAGCCGGCCGCCGGCAAACGCCGAGCGCAATGCCTATTTTGGCGATCTCCACATCCATACGCGCAACAGCTTCGACGCCTATATCTTCAATGTGCGCCGCACCGCCGATGACGCCTACCGTTTCGCCAAGGGCGAGACCGTGCCCCATCCGTCCGGCTTCGACATGACCATCGCCGGTGGCCCGCTCGACTTCTATGCCGTCACCGACCATGCTGAATATCTCGGCATCCTGCCGGCCATGGACACGCCTGGAACGCCCCTCTCTGAACTTGAGCGGGCGCAGGAAATGTTCTCCGACGACCCCGACGCGATCCTGACCGCGTTCCAGGCGGTGGGCGCGTCCGTTCGCCAAGGCGTCGCCATCGACGATATGCTCGACCAGCCCCTGATCAATTCCATCTGGGCCGAGAATGTCGCCTCTGCGAATGCGCATTATGAGCCGGGCGTGTTCACCACGTTTGCAGCTTATGAGTTCACCTCTGTGACAACCGGCGCAGAAGATGGCACATTTGGGGGTGGCAATCTCCACCGCAACGTGTTCTTCCGGGACGGGGCCCCGCGCCGCGCGTTCTCGACGCTCGACAGTACCAATCCCGAAGACCTGTGGGACTGGATGGATGAGCAGCGGGAAGCCGGGCTCGAAGCGATCGCTATTCCGCACAATCCGAACGTTTCCGACGGGCAGATGTTCAGGCTGGAAACCTATGATGGCGCGCCGCTGACGGCCGCCTATGCCGAACAGCGCATGCGCAATGAGCCGCTGGTCGAGATCACCCAGGTCAAGGGCACGTCCGAAACCCATCCGGACCTGTCGCCCAATGATGAATGGGCCAATTTCGAGATCTATGACCGGCTGCTCGGGGTCTATCAGGTCTCGGCCACCGAAGGCAGCTATGTTCGCGAGGCCTATCGCAACGGCTTGCGGCTGGAAGAGACCGAGGGCTTCGATCCCTTCCGGTTCGGCCTGGTAGCGGCCTCCGACAGCCATGTGGTCGGGGGCGCGTACACCGAAAGCGACTATTGGTCGAAGGTCGGGATTGTCGACGGAATGCCGATGAACCGCGGCTCCATCCCCTTTCCCGGCACCACCGATTGGGACAGCCAGCCCGACAACCAGATCGCCAATAATGCCCGTGAATGGTTCTCGCGCTGGAGCGCATCGGGCCTCACCGGCGTGTGGGCCGAGGAGAATACGCGCGAAGCGATTTTCGACGCGTTCCGGCGCAAGGAGACCTTTGCCACTTCGGGACCGCGCATGAAGGTACGGTTCTTTGCCGGCTTCGGCTACGATGCTGATATCGTGGACGATCCGGACCTAGTGAAGACCGCCTATGCCGGCGGCGTGCCCATGGGGGGCGACCTGGTCGGCACCGGCGAGGCGCCTTCCTTCCTGGTCTGGGCCCAGCGCGACCCCAACGAAGGAGCGCTGCAACGGGTTCAGATCGTGAAGGTCACTTCCGATGGTGAGCAGGTTCATGACGTGGCCTGCCATACCGGAACGCCGGATCCAGAGACCCATCGCTGCCCCGACAATGGCGCCGGCGTGGACCTTGAGACCTGTACGCCCACGGGCGAGGGGGCCGGTGAATTGCTGGCGCGCTGGAGCGATCCCGATTTCGCGGTACACCGTCACGCGACCTATTATGTGCGGGTGCTCGAAAATCCGGCCTGCCGCTGGAGCACGTGGGAAGCGCTGCGGAACGGCACGCCGCCCCGACCGGACGTGCCCCAGACGATCCAGGAGCGGGCCTACACCTCGCCGATCTGGTACATTCCACCAGCAGAGTAGCGCCCATGTTGCAGATCATGCGTGAACCGCTGGTGCATTTCATCGTGCTCGCGGGCCTCGTCTTTGCGATCTGGCCCCTGTTCCAGGCGCGTCAGACCGACACGGACCGTACCATCGTCCTAACCGGCGAAGTGATCGAGCGCATGGCCGGGCTCTACGCCGTCGAGGCGGGCACCCCGCCGAGCGACGCGGAAATACGGGCGATCGTCGCTGACCATGTCCGCGAGACCGCCCTGGCGCGGGAGGCGCGTCGGCTCGGCCTCGATGAGGGCGACACAATCATCGAGCGCCGGCTGTCCCAGAAAATGGCGTTCCTGCTGTCGGACCGCGACGCGCCACCGGTCCCCGATGAACAGACTTTGAGAGCGTTCTACGCCGATCGGGCCGGCGCCTACGAGACGCCGGCGCGGGTAACGTTCCAGCATGTCTTCTTCACCGGCGGTGACGCCGACCGGGAGGCCGACCTCCGCCAGCAATTGGAAACCGCCAGCCAGGAAGCCTGGCGCACCATCGGCGACGCCACCATGGTCCGCCTCGACTGGGGCGACGTGCCGGCCCGGGAAGTCACCCGCCAGTTCGGTCCAGAGTTTACGAGTGCGCTGATGGCGTTGGAGCCGGACCCGTCCTGGCAAGGTCCCATGCTGTCAGCCTTCGGTGCCCACTTCATCCGCCTGCAAGCCAGGTCAGCCGCCACCACATTGCCCTTCGAATCCGTCCGCGCCGACGTTGGCGCTGATTGGCTGGACCAGTGGCGCCAGGACCAGAATGCCCGCGCCATCGAGACCGTGGTATCGCGCTACCGCGTCGAGATAGGGGACTAGCGAATGCTCGCTCCGCTCCGGCGCATCGCGTTGGCCTGTGCGGGGGCATGGCTCTGGATGTGCGCAGCGGCGGCCCCTGCAGTTGCCCATGAGGTCCGCCCCGCCATGGTGACCATGGTCGAGCAGTCACACACGCCTGGAACCTTCGACGTAGCCTGGAAGCAGCCCGTCCGCGACGGCCTCCGCTTGAAGCTGACCCTGGTCTTTCCCGAAACCTGCACCGCTGGCACACCCACCATGGACGTGTTGCCCGATGCCGTGGTGGAGCGCTGGACCTTGCGCTGCGAGACACCCAACGGGCCGGACTGGATCGCTGCCGATGGGCTGGACCGGACCCTGACCGATATCTTCGTCGAAGTTCGACACAGCGCCGCCACGAACTCGCCAGAGGTCACCTTCACCGGTGTCTTGCGCGGAGGTGCCAGCGCGCTGTCCCTGACCGGCGGCGAGGGGATCGGCCGCACGCTCCCGGCGGCAAGCTTTTTCCGGCTCGGCATCGAGCATATCGTGTTTGGCTATGACCACTTGTTGTTCGTGCTCGGCCTGATGGCGCTTGTCCGCGTCCGCCAGCTCCTGCTGACGCTCACCGCCTTCACCCTTGGCCACTCGCTCACACTGGGGCTTGCGACCTTGGGCGTCGCCGGCTTGCCCGGCCCACCGGTCGAGATCGTCATCGCATTAAGCCTCGTCCTGCTCGCGGTCGAGGGGGTAAAGCGCTACAGGGGCGAGGCGGGTTTAACCGCCCGCTGGCCCTGGGGCGTGGCTGCCGGTTTCGGCCTCGTGCACGGCTTCGGTTTCGCCGGCGCCCTGGGTGATATCGGCCTGCCTGAAGGCGAGGCGCTCTGGGCGCTGGCCCTGTTCAATCTGGGAGTTGAAGCGGGGCAGGGGCTGGTCTGTCTCGCCGTGCTCGGGATCGGCTGGGCCGTCCACCGGATCGGCGCAGCCGGTGAAGGCCAGTTGCGCCTCGCAGCGGCCTACCTCGTGGGCACCGCCGGCACGGTCTGGGCCATTGAGCGGGCCATGGGCGTAGTCGTCTGATGGAGACCCTGACAGCCTCCTGGCCGCTCGTCGCAGCCCTCGCTGCGGCCGGACTGACGGCGGGGCTCGCGGCGGGCCTGTTCGGCATTGGCGGCGGCGCCGTGATCGTGCCCGTCCTGTACCTGTTGCTGACCGGTATGGGATACCCCGAGACCGCGATGCATGTGGCCGTATCGACCTCGCTGGCCACCATCATCATCACCTCTGTCCGGTCGGTGCTGGCCCACCATCGGCGCGGGGCGGTTGATTGGGCCATCGTGCGGGGCTGGGCTCCCTGGATCGCGGGAGGCTCCCTCTTGGGAATGCTCGTCGCCGGAGCGGTCCCTGGACGCGGGCTCACCGCCTTTTTCGGCGTGATGGCGTTCGTGCTCGCCGCGCAGCTCTACTTCGGGCGCCCGACCTGGCGCCTGTCCGACGACATGCCGACCGGCGCCATCCGGGCCGGGACTGGCGGCCTGGTCGGCATGCTCTCAGCCCTGATGGGGATTGGCGGCGGCACGTTCGGCGTGTCGCTGATGACGGTTTGCGGCCGCACCATCCACCAGGCCGTCGCCACCGCCGCCGGCTTCGGTGTGGCCATCGGCTTGCCGGCTGCGCTCGCAGCCATCCATACCGGTTGGGACGTCGATGCCCGCCCCCCAGCCACGCTGGGTTACATTAACGTGCCGGCTTTCTTGCTGATCTCGCTGTTCACCGTCACGATGGCACCCATCGGCGCAGCGCTCGCTCACCGGCTCGACGCTACACTGTTGAAACGCCTATTCGCTATCGTCCTCGCCATTGCCGCAAGCCGCATGCTCTATTCCGCCTGGACTGGTTGAGGCCGGTCCGCCATTCGCGTGAACAACCCACCCCAGCGCTCCTCACCCCAAAGGGCGACTGCTCGCAGGCCGGTCAGGCCGCCCCATTTCTCCAAGGATAATGCGGAGGCTTCGTAGACGGTCGCGCAGCGGTTATTTGATCCAGCGGATCAAATAAAGGCGAAGAAGGCCGCGGTAGTGGCTAGCGCGCCGCGAGCGAACAATGCTCGTTCCAACCCAAACCAACCCCCGCGCAGCGCACCCCAGCGAGCGACCGCCCGCCGGCCGGTCAGGCCGCCCCGCGGAAGCGCCGCGCGCCGCGAGCGAAACTTATTGCCGCAAGATCAGATTGTGCTGGCGGAACTCATAGGAATGCAATTCGCCCAGAAAGGTCATGCCCAGCAGCGACTGTGAGAGGCCATCGCGCAGCACCATGCCCTCGACATTCTCCACCTCCACCTGTCCGATCCGGATCGTGGGGATCAGCACGGACGCGCCCTTGACCTCGCCGCCTGCGGTGCGGATCGCCCAGCGATAGTCGAGGCTTTCAGGCGCCAGCCCCATACGCTGGGCATCGCGGAAGGTCAGCGCTACGGTAGACGCACCGGTATCGACCATGAACCGGATGCTCGTGCCATCCACATTCGCGGTCGCCCAGAAGTGGCCGTCATTCTCCTTGCGCAGGATCGCCGCATTCGCAATCGGCGCGCCGCTGATGTCGCTCGCCACCGAGACCCTGGCGTTGCGCGTCTCGGTCTGCACAGCGGCCGCGGTTTCCTCTCGGGCCTCCTGCCGGTCGATGGCCGGCTCGATGAAGAACCTCACCGCCGCGCCAATGCCGACCGCCAGGATCCCCACAGCGATGAGATCGGTTCCCTTCATCCGGTCGGCCCCAGCTTGCCGAGCGCCCTCAATCTTTCCATCCGATCAGCTAGCTCAGCCATGATCTGCGTTCGCTCCGCATCGTTCATTCGAGTCCAGCCGCCAATTTCCTTGAGCGTGCGACCACACCCCAGACAGGTTCCCGTTGTCCCGTCTACGGCACAAACCTTGATGCACGGTGAAATGATGGGTGGGTTTGTCATCAAACTGCCGCTCGAATCGGAAATATCGCCTTTAGCCTGAAACGGCTTCCCGGTCTTCAGGACTGGCGCTAAACCAGACTCGGAACCGACCCCCGACCCATAGGACACCAGCGCTCCACATGCCAGATCGCCCTTTTGAAGATGTTCGTGCCCTGCTGCGCGATATGCCGGACCGGGCGCCTGAGCCGGGCGCTGCGGTTCGCGATGCCCTGTCCGGCATGGGACGGGATGGCGATTTCGGCCGGCTGGGCGAAGCAGCGGTGTGGCTCGCCGAATGGCAGGGCCGATATCCGCCGCGCATCGAAAACCCGACCCTGGCCATGTTCGCCGGGTCCCACGGTGTCGTCGGCGCTGGTGTGTCGCTCTCATCGGTGGAGGACACGAAGAGCCAGGTCCAGGCGCTCCGGTCGGGCACCGCGCCACTGTCGGCCATCGCCGCCCAAGTCGGCGCGAACATCCGCGTGTTCGAACTCGCCATTGAGAAACCGACACCAGATATAGCCCAAGCCCCTGCGATGAGCGAGCAGGAATGCGTCGCCACCATGGCCTATGGCTTTGAAGCGCTGGAAGGGGAACCGGATGTGCTGGCCGTCGGCGTGATCGGCGCCGGGATCGGCACGGTGGCCGCTGCGCTCGCCTGCGCCCTCTATGGCGGGTCAGCCGAATACTGGGTCCGGCCCGGAGACGAGTTCGGTCCGGAAGTGACCCGGACACGAGCGGCGGCCGTGAACCGAGCCCTGACCCTGCACCGGGGCCATATCGACGATCCGCTGGAGGCGCTGGCGCGACTGGGGGGACGGGAACTCGCCGCCTGTGCTGGCGCTATCCTCGCCGCTCGGCGGCAAGGCATCCCGGTCGTGCTTGATGGATTCGCGACCACGATTGCCGCCGGCGTTGTCCATGCGCTGAACCCCAGGGCCATCGATCATGTCATCGCGGCCCACGCCACGGGACGCCCGGCCCACCAGGCCGCCTTGGAACGGATCGACCACAAGCCGCTCGTAGAGCTGGAGTTCCAGACCGGCGGCGGTCTTGGGTCGGCCACTGCCATCGGCCTGTTGAAAACCGCCTGCGCACCTTTCATCGCGAAGCCGGAAGGGGCGCCGGAAGACGCCTGATACGGCCGGCGGAAGCCAGTCGGCCAAACCGGGTCGCGCAAGCCCTCCAGTGACCGACCGCTGCCTAGTTTGTTTCAACCACGCTGAAGCGATCCAGTTGACGCCGGGCGAGGTCCCATTCCGGTTTCAGCTCCGCCGATACCTGGAAATCCTTGAATGCGCCTTCGATGTCGCCACTCTGCTCGCGGGCAATCGCGCGGTTGTAGTAGGCCGCAAACAGATCCTTGGTCTCGAGCGCGATAGACTTGTCCAGCGGCACAAGCGCGTCGTCATAGCGGCGCTGGAAGATCATCGCTGCGCCCTTGTTGAGGTATGCCGCGCCCAGATCGGCATCAATTCGCAGCGCCCGATCATAGTCTTCGATGGCTGCGTCATAGCGCTCGGCCCGCATCCGGGCGATGCCGCGATTGACATAGGTCGCCGCGCGATTGTCCGGCGTCAGGGCTTCCTGCTGCAGCGCGTCACTGCACAGCCGCTCCAGCGCCCGGTAGTTGGTGCTGCCATTGCGCACATCGGTGAAGCAGTCCTTGGCCATTCCGCCACCAATGATAAAGGCTTGCGCGGATGCTGCAGCCGGCAACGCCATCAAGGCGAGGGAGACCCATGCGAATTTCATCATATTCTCCTCCTGTGTGTTAACATATTTACCACCATTCTACGGCTGAGGCGAACAGTCTGCGACAATAATGCTGACCTAGGCTGGTGGCGCCATTGGGCGGCCCAGTTTAGGTAGCATCTTACAGGTGATTTTCGGAGGCGTGCGTGCGCTCGACCATTTCTGCATTCTTGTCAGCCGCAGCAGCGACCGCGCTGGCTGGCACGGCCCATGCGGCCCAGCCCGTCGATGGCGGGTTCGGGCTCCAACCGGCCGCAACGCGTATCATGGAGCGCGTGGACGGTTTTCATGACTTCCTGCTGGTGATCATCACCTCGATCACCGTGTTTGTGCTCGCGCTGCTCCTGTGGGTCATGTGGCGCTATAACAAGCGGGCCCACCCGACCCCAAAGAAATTCAGCCACAATACAACGGTGGAAGTGATCTGGACCCTGGTGCCGGTGCTGATCCTGGTGGCCATCGCCAGCCCGTCCTTCCAGAATCTCTACTATCAGGACGCCGAACCCGACCTGCCGGCAATCGCCGAGTCCGGCGACTTCGACAATCCGAACGTGTTCCCCGATGCGGCGGCCAAGGGATGGATCACCGTGAAGGCCCAGGGCAACCAGTGGAACTGGACCTACCAGTATCCGGACGTGCTCGACGATTCGGGTTTCCCGCTCGAATTCACTTCCAACCCCGTCCACAAGGGCCGGAGCGACGACCAGCAGGCCTATGAAAACCTGACCGGCCGGGGCGATTTTGACGCCAAGCTGCGCAATCTCGCCGTGGACTACCCCATGGTTGTGCCCGTCAACCGCTACATCCGCTACCAGACCACGGCATCGGACGTGATCCACTCGTGGACCGTGCCCGCCTTCGGCGTGAAGACCGACTCGGTGCCCGGCAAGCTCAATGAAGGTTGGTTCCTGATCCGCGAGCCCGGCGTCTATTATGGCCAGTGCTCGGAATTGTGCGGGGTGAACCACGCCTATATGCCCATCGAAGTGCGCGCCGTGAGCGAGGCCCAGTATGCCGAGTGGACCGCTGCCATGCTGGAAGGCCAGTATGAAGATGCCGTCCAGATCGTGCGAATGACCGACCCCGGCGCCGCCGAAACCGAACTTGCCGCGTTGCGCCAGTAAGACCTTAGAGGACCAAACCCATGCCCATGGACGAAATCGCGCTGGACCAGGACGGTCACGCCCACGACCACAAGCCCGGCTTCTTCACGCGCTGGTTCTTTTCCACAAACCACAAGGATATCGGGACGCTGTACCTGGTCTTCGCCCTGGTGGCGGGGATCATCGGTTATTCCCTGTCGGGCCTGATCCGCTGGGAACTGGCCGCGCCGGGCATCGGCCCGCTCACCAGCTTCGTGGCCGGGGAGGGCGACGCCGCCATCGAGGCTGCCAAGCACTTCTATAATGTGATCATCACCTATCATGGCCTGATCATGATCTTCTTCATGGTCATGCCGGCGCTCATCGGCGGGTTCGGTAACTGGTTCGTCCCCTTGATGATCGGCGCGCCGGACATGGCATTCCCGCGCATGAACAATATCTCGTTCTGGCTCACGGTGGCCGCGTTCTGCCTGCTGATCCTGTCGATGTTCGTGCCCGGAACGGCCGCCGGAAACGGCTTTGGTGGCGGCTGGGTTCTGTATCCGCCCCTGTCTGGGCTCAAGGGCCATCCTGGTCCCGCCATGGATCTGCTGATCCTGTCGCTGCACACTGCCGGGATTGCGTCCATTCTCGGGGCGATCAACTTCATCGTCACTATCCTGAACATGCGCGCGCCGGGCATGACCATCCACCGGATGCCCCTGTTCGCCTGGTCCATGCTGATCACCGCCGTGCTGCTCCTATTGGCCCTGCCAGTGCTGGCCGGCGCGCTGACCATGTTGCTCACCGACCGTAATTTCGGCTCGCAATTCTTCGTGCCGGAAGGGGGCGGAGACCCGGTGATGTTCCAGCACCTGTTCTGGTTCTTCGGGCACCCGGAAGTCTACATCATGATCCTGCCGGCCTTCGGCATTGTCAGCCACATCGTGTCGACCTTCTCGAAAAAGCCGATCTTCGGCTATCTCGGCATGGCCTATGCCATGGTGTCTATCGGCGTGATCGGCTTCATCGTGTGGGCGCACCACATGTATACGGTCGGCATGAATATCGACCTCAAGGCCTACTTCGTGGCCGCGACCATGGTTATCGCCGTGCCGACGGGGATCAAGATCTTCTCCTGGATCGCGACCATGTGGGGCGGGTCCATCGACTTCAAGGTTCCCATGCTCTGGGCCATCGGCTTCATCTTCCTGTTTACGCTTGGCGGCGTCACCGGCGTGGTGCTGGCCAATGCCGGGATCGATCATGTCCTGCACGACACCTATTACGTGGTCGCCCATTTCCACTATGTGCTGTCGCTGGGCGCCGTGTTCGGCCTGTTCGCGGGCTGGTATTACTGGTTCGAGAAGATGTTCGGCATCAAGTACAATGAGATGCTTGGCCAGGCCCATTTCTGGCTGATGTTCGTCGGCTCGAATGTCCTGTTCTTCCCCCAGCACTTCCTGGGCTTGCAAGGCATGCCGCGCCGGTATGTCGATTATGCCGACGGGTTCACCACCTGGCACTACTGGTCGTCGGTCGGGTACGCCATCACCCTGGTGGCCACGCTGGTGTTCTTCGTCATGCTGGCCGAAGCGATGCTGCGCCGGCGCAAGGCCGAGGCCAACCCGTGGGGTGAAGGCGCCACCACGCTCGAATGGACCCTGCCGAGCCCGCCGCCGTTCCACCAGTTCAACACGCTGCCCGTGGTCAAGGCGGACGCTGGGCACTAAGACCGGATCAAAGCGGTCCACACCCCATTGCCAGCGGCCCGTGCGCCGGCAATGGGGGATGGCCCCTCACCGCGAAAAGTCTCGCGGGAATAGGGCAGGGCAACCGCTCCCCCAGTGCCAGACATCCCCCGCAATGCCGGGGCCGAAGGCGGCTCCACCCGCAACCGGCCCCGTTCTGCGAATGCGTCAATAAAAGCCATGGGCGCAGGGCGCCAATCGGGAGATAAGACCGGCATGACAGACCAAAGCGCCACCGTCTCCGCCGTCCCCATCGCGACGACGCGGGACTATCTCGACCTTATGAAGCCGCGGATCATGCTGCTGGTGGTGTTCACTGCCGTGGCCGGCCTTATCGCCGCGCCTGGATCGCTGCACCCGATCATGGCCGTCGTCAGTGTGCTGGCCGTCGCCATGGGATCTGGCGCGGCCGGAGCGCTCAACATGTGGTACGACGCCGATATTGACGCGATCATGTCGCGCACAGCGACCCGCCCCGTCCCATCGGGCCGCGTGCCACGCGATGAAGCCCTTTCGCTCGGCATCTTCATGGGCGGTGCGTCGGTGCTGCTCATGTGGATGGCGAGTAATTGGGTCGCCGCCGCCCTGCTTGCACTCTCTATCGTCTATTATGGCGTCTTCTACACCATGCTGCTCAAGCGTCGGACGCCGCAAAACATCGTCATCGGCGGGGCCGCTGGCGCATTCCCGCCCGTAATCGGCTGGGCCGCCGTCACCGGCACTGCGCCGATGGACGCCTGGATCCTGTTCGCGATCATCTTTCTCTGGACGCCGCCCCACTTCTGGGCGCTGTCGCTGCTCGCCAGTAAGGAATACGAGAAAGCCGGCGTGCCCATGCTGCCCGTCACCCATGGCGCCGCCCACACAAAGCTCCAGATCGTGCTCTACACGCTCGTGCTCGGCGGTCTCGCCATGGCGCCGGTGTTCACGGGCCTCGGTGGCCTCGTTTACGGCGCAACGGCACTGGTGCTCGGCACGGTGTTCCTCGCCCTCGCCGGCCGCGTCTGGCGCTCCAGGGCGGGCGAACCAGACGCGTCGCCGCGCGACCGGAAAGCCGCCGCATCCCTCTTCGCCTTCTCGATCCTCTATCTGTTCCTGATCTTCGGCGCCGTGATGGTCGAGCATGGGGCCGGGCTCTACTGGCCGGTCGCGGCACTGGCATAGGAGACCGGCGATGAGTGATCCCAAGACCGACACCCCTCAGGGCCTCAGCGACGCCGAGATCGCCGCGCGCAACCGGCGCAATCTCTGGCTGGGACTGGGCCTTTTGGCTTTCGTCCTGATCGTGCTGGCCGTCACCATGGTGCGGATCAGCCAGGGCACCCTCACCCCACCCGACGGGGGCTTCTAGCATGACCGCCGGGATCCGCCGCACAGCGATCGCCTTCACCGTGCTGCCCATGATCATGCTCGGCCTCGCCTTCGCGGCCGATCCGATCTACGACACCTTCTGCCGAGTCACCGGCTTTGGCGGTACGACCCGTATCGCCACCGCTGCCCCCTCTTCGGTCAGCGAGCGGCAAGTCGAAGTCCGCTTCGATGCCAATGTTTCGGCCGCACCGCTGACCTTCCGCCCGCTCCAGACCCGCCACGACATACAGCTCGGCGCCCACGGCCTGGCCTTCTACGAAGCCACCAATACCTCCACCAAGCCGATCTCCGTTATCGCCAGCTACAATGTCACGCCCCACCGCGCGGGGCCTTATTTCAACAAGCTGGAGTGCTTCTGTTTCGAGGAGCGTGTGTTCCAGCCGGGCGAAACCAAGACGCTGCCAGTGGTCTTCTTCGTCGATCCCGGCCTTGAGGACCGCAGCCTCAATCGTGACATCCGAACAATCACCCTGTCCTACACCTTCTTCCAGGCCGCAGACTGGCAAGGCGGGATGCGGCAAGCCGCCCTACAATGACGCGTTGCCGCCCGGTGGCGATGCAGGATAAGAGCAATAAAACCGATAGAAGTACGCACGAAGGCAGACAGTATGGCCCACGACGACGTCAGACACGATTATCACCTGGTAAACCCGTCGCCATGGCCGCTGATCGGCTCGGTCGCGGTGACAACCCTCGCCATTGGCGGCGTCACCTACATGAAGGGTCTCTTCGGGATGCCCGCCGGCACGCCCTGGCTGATGTTCGCAGGCCTCGCCCTGGTTGCCTGGACCATGGTCGGCTGGTGGAGCGAGGTGGTCAAGGAAAGTCGCGGCGGTGACCACACCCCCGTGGTCCAGATTGGCCTGCGCTACGGCATGCTCCTTTTCATCGCGTCGGAGGTGATGTTCTTCGTTGCATGGTTCTGGGGCTTCTTCGAATTCGCCATCTATTCCGGCGCCCGTGTCGGTGACACCTGGGACGCAACAAACCCGATCTATGCCGAGGGCTTGACCCGCTTTGCTGATTGGCCACCCACCGGCGTCGAGACGTTTGACCCCTTCCACCTGCCGCTCGCTAACACCTTGGTCCTGCTCCTGTCCGGCACCACCGTGACCTGGGCCCATCATGCGCTCCAGCATGGCGACCGCACCGGCTGCCGCAACGGCCTGATCGCAACCATCCTGCTCGGCATGTTCTTCACCTATCTCCAGGTCGTCGAATACAGCCACGCCGCCTTCACCTTTGACGGCACCCTCTATGGCTCGGCCTTCTTCATGGCCACAGGGTTCCACGGCGCCCATGTGGTGATCGGTACCATCTTCCTGGCTGTTTGCCTGCTGCGCCTGATGGGCGGTGGGTTCACGCCCGAAAAGCATTTTGGCTTCGAAGCGGCCGCCTGGTACTGGCACTTCGTCGATGTGGTGTGGCTGTTCCTGTTCGCCCTCGTCTATGTGACGCCGCACCTGGTGCTCGGGCATTAGCCCGGCGCCGATGTGACGATATTGGCCGGAGGCTGGGCGCCCATCCCCTAGCCACGGCACCCTGCGCGTCATAGGACGGGTCCCATGATGTTCCGCCCCATGCCCCTGATGACGGTCCTGACGATTGCCAGCCTGGTGGTCCTCATCGTGCTGGGCAACTGGCAGTGGTCGAAATACGCTGACAAAATCGGCCGCGACCCCGATCAGGCCGCTGATGCCCCCGCTGCCATGCCCCTCGGATTCACAGCCGCCATGGCCCCCGGCATGCAGCCTCAGCGCGTCTACGGCATCGCAGATGGCGAAGCGATCTGGCGGCGATACATCCTGGCCGAACGGCGCGATACCGGCGCCCCGGTCCTGCTCGCCGTGGACGCAACCGGCGGGGCCAACCCGGTCCGCACTGGCCTCGGCCTCACCCCCGCAGACCTCGCCACCCCGCGGGATGTCCGGATCTTCCCACGCCCGGGCGGCCCGTCGCCTCGCAATAAGCCCGACGACGACCTCTGGTACAAGTTCGACCTCTCGGCCATCCTCTCCCATATCGGCGCACCGGCAGGCCCGATACCAGTCGCCGAACCTGTGGAGCTGACCGTCCGCAATGCCGAGAACCCGGCCCAGACCCGGACCACCCCCAATCCCTATGGCGCGCCCAAACCCATCGACCCCCTGCCGCCCGAACGCCATTTCGGTTACGCGCT
>JBCCBN010000058.1:0-14936 GCA_039034035.1 Pseudomonadota bacterium | reverse complement strand
GTGGCAGCGGCCAGGTCGCCATGGGAATCAAGCGCCACTGCGCCAACGGTCCCATGGGCCAGCTCCCCCGCCCGGACCGGTATCCTGACCGCCGGTGTGTAGTAGCGAGCCGGGTTCCAGACCCGCTCAAGCCCCTGGGCTCCGGCAAACCGGCCAGCGCCCTTCCCCACCAGCAGGACATGGGGGCTTTGGTCCATCACCCGCCGCGCGGCCTTGATCGGGCTCTTGAATCCGCGAAGCGCCGCCACGGCCCCGGCGCGCCGGCGCTCGCCGTCCATGATCGCCGCATCCAGTTCCCACTGGCCAGCCGCATTGGGCGAAGACCCCCGGCCAGCAACGTGGTGCCCGCTCGATTCCAGCGCCTCGACCATGGTTTCGACCACGTCCAGCGCGCGGCACCCGCGCTCCAACAAGCCCGCGCCCTGTTCCAGCGTCCGGCGCATATGGGATTCCGCCGCGGTGTAATCGGCCGCCCGAAGCGGGCCGGCACCGCCATGCACCGCCAGGGACCAGACCTTTGTCATAAGTGTTCTTCCTGCCTGGGCTTTGTCTTGCCGATGGGTGGCGGGAACCGCTAACTAGCCCGCAGACAAGACACAAGAGGAGACATCCATATGAAGGCGGTTCTTTCCAAGGCCCCCGGCGGCCCCGAAACCCTGGTCATCGAAGAGGTTGGTTCGCCAATACCGGGCAAGGGCGAAGTGGTGATCCAGGTGAAGGCGGTTGGCATAAACTATCCTGACAGCCTGATCATCCAGGATCTCTACCAGTTCAAACCCGAACGCCCATTCAGCCCCGGAGGTGAAGTGTCCGGCGTGGTCAAGGCGCTCGGTGACGGGGTCACCGGGCTCACGGTGGGCCAGCGGGTGATCGGGTCATGTGGCTGGGGCGGGCTCCGCGAGGAATTGCTGATCGATGCCAGCCGCTGCATTCCGATCCCTGATGCCGTCCCGTTCGATGAAGCCGCCGCCTTCATCATGACCTATGGAACATCCTACTACGCCCTCAAGCACCGCGCGGACCCAAAGCCCGGCGAAAGCCTCTTGGTGCTTGGCGCCGCCGGTGGCGTGGGGCTCGCCGCAGTCGAGATCGGCAAGGCCATGGGTCTGACGGTGATTGCCGCCTGTTCAAGCCAGGAGAAAGTCGATTTCTGCCTCGGCAAGGGCGCTGACAAGGGCCTGGTCTACCCCCGCGGGCCGCTGGACCGTGGCCAACAAAAAGAGCTGTCGAACGCCATCAAGGAAGCCGGCGGCGGCGGGGTCGATATCATCTATGACGGCGTCGGCGGAGATTATGCCGAACCGGCCGTCCGGGCGATGAACTGGGAAGGCCGCTTCCTCGTCATCGGTTTCCCCGCCGGCATTCCGAAACTGCCATTGAACCTGACCCTGCTGAAATCCTGCGATGTGCGCGGGGTGTTCTGGGGCGCGGCCGTGGCCCGCGACCCCGCCCGGAACAAGCAGGATATCGCTGATCTGTTCGCGCTTTACTCGGAAGGAAAGGTGAAACCCCATGTGTCCAGCAGCTACCCGCTGGAAAAGTCCGCCGACGCCATCGCCGAATTGATGGAACGCCGGGCACAGGGGAAAGTCGTGGTAACCGTGTAGTTTTCGCAAGAAAACTCCACCTTTCCAAACCGTTATATTAAGCCTCGTTAAGTTGGGCGAAGGACACTTGTTCCTTCGTCCGGCCCCCGCTACGCGAAATAAAAAAGCGGGGTAGAGTATGCGTCCTGGAATACATGTAGCAGCTGTAACAATGCTTGCCGCACCGCCAATGGCAGCCGCCGATATCAGCGTCACCGAAGTCCTGAACACAGTCGCCAGTGGTGAATACTACGCATCCGCCGGCGGCAGTCTGTTCGTAATCCACGACCAGGTGGATGCCGATCTCGAGCAGAGTTTCGACTATGGCAATCTCACCGCCGTCACGCTGAGGGGCGGCGCGAAAGTTCATAAATACCTGTCTCTTGAGGGCGAGGCCGCGATCGGCCTGCTTGAGCACGATGCCATTGAATTGTTCTCAGACAGTTCCGTAAAGCTCGATAGCTACTACGCCGCATCGGCGGTAGGCCGGCTGCCCGTAACCGACCGGGCCGATATCACCGCGAAGTTGGGCTACAGCACGATCGATGTCGGCGTGACGTTCGATGACGTGCTGGCAGGTCCTGGCCAGGCCAACCAGGAAACCGATGGGGTCAGCTATGGGCTCGGCTTCGACTACGGTGTCACCGAGAAATGGGACGTGACCGGCGATGTCACCGTCCTGCAGGGCAACGCCCGGATCTTCCAGCAACGGGTGGCTTCGATTTCCCTCACCCTGAAGCGGAGTTTCTGATGCGCAACCGAATGGCCGTCCTGTCGCTCGTCGCCACCGCCGCGGCCCCCGCCCTGATGAGTGAAGCCGCCGCCGAAGAGCGGTACTATGCCGATGCCGGCTACACGGTTTTCGATGGCGATGGTGTCACCTTGGCCGGGGCGACGCTCCGCGGGGGTGGGCATATCAATGATATCTTCGGTCTCGAAGCTGAAGGAAGTTTCGGCACTCGGGACGACCAGCTCGAACCGGGCGTCGAAGCCCGCCTCAACCAGCAATTGGCCGCTTATGTTACCGCCCGCCTGCCCGTCGGAACGCGGGCGAAGGTGTTCACCCGGCTCGGTTATGGCAGCGTCGAAATCCGCTCGCAACGCCCGGGCCTGTTCGGCACCACCGAAGAGGCCGACTTCGAACTGGACGGCGCCACGCTTGGTGTGGGCGGCATCTATGATGTGACACGCCGCCTGGCACTACGCGCCGATCTCAGCGCCTTCGAAGGCGACGAGGGCAGCCTGAACGTGGTCACCGCCGGCGTTTCGGTCCGCTTCTGAAGCCCCCGCATGGCGCCTTGCAAACAGGCTGAGCTGTCCGCACTGCCCAGCACCTGATCGGGCTGCGCTGCTTTTCAAAACCGGCCCGACGGGTCATCATGGCGTGGCCCACCAAGCCAGGGAGAGCCCGCACGCCATGTCGCTCAGAACCTTCTTCGTCTCCCGGGCGGCCCAGCACATAACCGGATTGAGGCGCCAGGAAAAGGCGCGTGCCCGGGCCGAAGCCGAACGGAGGAAAACCGGCGCCATGCATACAATCGACTATTACCACCAGGCTGACGACCCCTACTCCCATCTGATGGTCCAGGTCCTGCCTCGCCTGGTCGAACGCTATGAGATCCGGATCCAGGTCCACCTTGTGAGCCCGCCGCCGGACTGGGCCGCGCCAGACCGGGACCGGCTGATCGATTATTCGCGCCGGGATGCCGCCGTGCTCGCACGCAAGGCCGGCCTCGACTTCGACGATCCGGGCCACCAGCCAGCGCCGACGCAGGTCGAGCAAGCCGAAGCGGCGCTTGCAGCCCTCATCGATGCGAAACAGGCGGTCGGCCGGGCCGCAGCGGTGAGCGCGGCCCTGTGGCGGGAGGATGCGCCGACGACACCGGCCGCTGATCCGAACCGGGTCCAGGCGATCAAGGCGGAAGGAGACACAAAGCGCGATGCGGGCGACCACTATCTTGGCGCGATGCTGCATTATGGCGGTGAATGGTATTGGGGGCTGGACCGGTTGCACCATCTCGAGACCCGGCTCACCGAACTTGGCGCCCGCCAGGCCAGCGCTCCGGCTGATCCGATCTTTCCGCCGCCGCCGGTGCCCGCCCAGCCGGGTGAGGAGAAAGGCGGGGAGCCTCCGGTCGCGCCCGTTCAAGCCGGCACCGAGGTCCATGCCTATCTGTCGTTTCGCAGTCCCTACAGCTATCTCGCAGCGGTCGCATTGCGGGACCTGGCCGAGCATCATGGCGCGGTCATCCGGCCCCGTTTCGTCCTGCCCATGGTGATGCGCGGGCTGCAGGTTCCCGCCACCAAGGGCCGCTACATCGTGATGGATGTCGCCCGCGAGGCGCGGCGGCTAGGGATCCCGTTCGGCAAGATCGCCGATCCGGTGGGCGAGCCGGTCGAGCGCGGCTATGCGGTCATGCCCTATGCGATTGCTGAAGGGCGGGACATGGCGTTCAGCCTGTCTTTCCTCACCGGCGTCTGGGCCGATGGTATCGATGCGGGCAGCCAGTCTGGCCTGCAGCAGATCGTGGAACGCGCGGGGCTGGACTGGTCGGTGGCAAAAGGTGAGATTGGCACCGATGGGTGGCGAGCGATCGAGGCGGCGAACCAGGCCGAGCTGCTCGACCTTGGCATCTGGGGAGTTCCGAGTTTCCGGGTCGGCGCCGTATCGGCTTGGGGCCAGGACCGGCTCTGGGTCATGGATGCGGCGCTGGAGGCTTTGAAACCACACGAAGCGGCCGATGAAAACGCGGTACAGTTGTAAGCTAGGCGAAACCCGGCGATATGACGGGCCATGAACGCCGAGACATCCAAGTGCGACTCCGATGGTCGCCGCCGCCGGTCTGAACGGAGTCGAAAGCTGATCATCGGCGCCTTGCTGGAGCTCATCCGGTCTGGCGATATGCATCCCAGTGCCAGGAAGGTGGCGGACACGGCCGATGTCAGCCTCCGCACCGTATATCGCCTGTTCGAGGACGTTGAGACGCTGTACCGGGCCGTGGCCGAACACATCGAAGCCGAGCTCATGCCCCGGGTCTGCGCGCCCTATGAAAGCAACGAATGGGCGGACCGGCTGGACGAGTTCCTCGAACGCAGGATCGCGATCTATGAGGACATCCTGCTGCTGAAGGCCGCTGCCTCGATCCGGCGGTTCGATTCCGACCTGCTGATGGCCTACCATCGCCGCTTCATCGAGATTGAGCGCCAGGCGATCGCAGCTGCGATGGTGACCGATGACGCGCCCGAAACGGCAGACCCGGAGCTGATGGACGCGGTCATCAATTTCGAGACCTGGTACAGGCTCCGCAAGGATCTGGACCTGTCGGTCGAGGCCGCCCGGGCCCGGGTCGACAAGGTGTTGATCGCACTGGATCGGACCGGTTCGGGTTGAGCGAGCGCCGTTGCGACGACATATAGGGGCGGACACAAGCTGCTCCGGGCCTTGACCCCGGTGGAGAGAGACATGACCCACCCCCTCGCCGCGCCGGCCCCCTATGCCGGCGGCGCCAACACCCTTGGCTTCCACAAGCCCCCGGCTGAAACCCGCGTGGTCGCCGCCATGTCCGGCGGGGTCGACAGTTCAGTGGTGGCGGCGCTGTTGAACGCCCAGGGCTATGACGTGGTGGGGATCACGCTCCAGCTCTACGACCATGGGGCGGCCGTCCAGAAGAAAGGCGCCTGCTGTGCCGGTCAGGATATTCACGACGCCCGCAATGTGGCCGACCAGATCGGTATTCCGCACTATGTGCTCGATTACGAATCACGGTTCCGCGAACAGGTGATGGAAGGGTTCGCCGATGCCTATCTGGCCGGCTCGACGCCGATCCCATGCATCCGCTGCAACCAAACCGTGAAGTTCGCAGACCTCCTGGCCACGGCCCGGGAGCTTGGCGCCGACTGCCTGGCGACCGGGCATTACATCCGCCGGACCGTGGGGACCGACGGCCCGGAGCTTCATCGCGCCCATGACGATACGCGCGACCAGTCCTATTTCCTGTTCGCCACCACGGCCGAACAGCTCGACTATCTGCGCTTTCCGCTCGGTGATCTCCCGAAATCGGAGGTTCGGGTGCTTGCCGACCATTTCAACCTGCCCGTAGCGGCAAAACCTGACAGCCAGGACATCTGCTTCGTGCCGGAAGGGTCGTATGCGCAAGTCGTTGAAAAGCTGCGCCCCGGTGCGGGACGCGGCGGCGAGATCGTGCACCTGGATGGCCGGGTCCTCGGCAGCCATAATGGTGTGATCCATTACACGGTCGGCCAGCGCCGCGGCCTGGGCGTCGCGACCGGTGATCCGCTTTATGTGGTCCGGATCGATGCGGCGAAGCGGCAAGTGGTGGTCGGGCCGCGCGAGGCGCTGGCGGTGGCGGGCCTGGTGATGGAAGAGCTGAACTGGCTGGGCGATGGCAGCCTTGAAGCGGCGTGCGATGCCGGCGCGCCGGTGCTGGCGCGCGTGCGCTCGACCCGTGAACCGGTGGCTGCTCGGCTTGGTCGCTGGAACGGCAAGCCGGCGGTCCTGTTCGACACCGCCGAGGAAGGCGTGGCGCGGGGCCAGGCCAGCGTCTTGTACGATCCCGCCTCCCAAAGCCGGGTACTGGGCGGCGGTTTCATTCAGGCTACCTTCACGGCGCTGGACATCGCTGCGGCTTGACCGGCGCGCCTGGTTACGCACGCCTGCCCCGCACACGCTGCGGGAAAGTCCGAAAACTCTGTGCCCAAGCCTGCGAAATTTTCAGGAAAACTCAACGGCCAGCCTCAGCCGACCCTTAAAACCGTTCCTGTACGGTGCTGCCATCGGGTCCAGAACGGGCCGCAGACGTGCCCAAAACGGGCCGATGGTGGACGATATGCAACAACAGAACGCGCAAACCGGTAGCGTGCGCGGACCGAACGGACAGCGCCTGACGCTGGACGATCTGCCGCCCGCCAACATCAAGCGCTGGGTCACGCGCCGCAAGGCCGAAGTGGTCGCGGCGGTTCGCGGTGGATTGCTCAGCCGCGATGACGCGCTCGATCGCTACGATCTCAGTTCCGAAGAGTTCGAAGGCTGGGAACGGCTCTACACCGTGCACGGCGCCAAGGGCCTGCGCGCGACACGGGTGCAGGATTACCGCCAGGCCGTTTCGTAAGCCATTAAGCCTGGCTTTACGGGAGGGGCGTAGCGTACCGAACGTGTAGCGTACCGGAGCGAAACCCATGCCTGTGGCCTGGCCAGTGTCAGCGAAGTCCAGCTCCGGCCCGGTGCAGGGTCTTCGGCTCGTCCTGATACTGGCGATCAGTATGAGCGTGGGCCTGTTGGCCTGGCGCACGAGCACCGTGCTGGCCGTCAACCCGCCGGCAGAGCCGGCCGGTCCCGCCATGCCGGCAGAGTACCTGCTCGAACCGTTCACTGGGCCCGGTCACGTCCGGGTCATTCGCAGCGGGACGCCAGCTTCGGTGCTTGTCCTGCTCGACACCAATCGGGCGGAAACCGCTGCCCTCACCAGCGAACGCATTGCGGAGCTGCTGGCGGCCGCCGGTCTGTACCAGCCGCTGGCCGGAGAGACGATTACGGTCCAGCGGACCGCGTTTGCGCAAATCGGCCCCGCGCCACTGACACTTACCGACGGCGCTGAACTCGCAGGCTTTGCCTTGCTGAGCGGCCTCCTGGCCCTGGCCCTTTTCCAGACCCGGCGCCCGCCTGTGGATACCCGGCAGGAGCGGGCCCGTCGAAGCGTCAGCGTCCGCGCAGCCGCGGATGCCGTGGCCCTGCCCGGCCGCGGGCTCGGACCCAGACCCGAACAAGCACCAGGACACAAAGATCCCGAAGCGGTCGCCGCAATGCTTCGCCAATGGATCCGGGAGGATGTCGCATGAGCCAGGTCAATGCCGCGCGCCGGGACCACAGCCCGAGATCGTCAGGCGCGGCGCGGGCTGCAGCCCTGATGCGCGCGCTTGGCGATGAGGCCGCGCCGGTCTGGTCTGTCTTGACAGCGCAGGAGGCTCACCTGATTGCCGGAGAGATGCAGCATTTGCCGCCGGACAACCCAGGCTCGGCCGAGCGGACCCTGGCCGCCCTGCTTGACGAAGACGCCCCGGGCCGCCCGCCCGTGCGGGCCCTCGTGCCGGGATCGGTATGGCACCGTCTGGAAGAGGTGTCCCCACGCCGGTTGGCAGTGTTCCTGGCCGCCGAGAGTGCCCAGGCCGCTGCGATCATCCTCTCGCGGATCAGCCCTTCCCAGGCCGGCGCGACGGTGCGGGCCCTGCCCGAAGACCAGGCCCTGGCCGTTCTGCACCGCATGGTCGCAATGACGCCGCCGAACCGGACGCTTCTTGAAACCCTGGAGACGGCGCTCAGCGCGCTGCTCGACCAGCAAGGCCTGGCCGGCGATGAGAGCGGCGCGCAAAAGGTGGCAGAGCTGCTTGAAACCCTGGGGAGCGATGACGCGCCGGCCCTGCTCGATGCGCTCACCGCAACCGGGCCGGAACAGGCCGATCAGGTGCGGCGCCTGATGGTGCCGTTCGAAGCGCTGGCGGACTTTCCGCCGGCGGGCCTGCAAACCCTGCTGGCTGATCTGAACCACGACACTTTGGCGCTGGCCCTGAAAGGCTCGCCGCCGGCCCTTATCCAGGCGGTGTTCAGGAATATGACTCAGCGGGCCGGTTCGGCCCTGCGGGAAGACATGGACGCGCTCGGCGCTGTACCGCGCCGGGATGTGGATGCGGCCCGCGCCGCAATCGTGGCCGTCGCGAGAGAGCTGATCCGGCGCGGGGATATTCGTCCGGCTGGCGATGAGCAGGACCAGGACCTGATCGCATGAGCCGGCGGAGCCTGACCTCGCTCAAGCCTTTCCCCTTCGAAGCGGACTTCCAGGTGCCGGCGGACGGCCCCGCCGAAGCGACGGACACGGTCCGCCTGACTGCTGCCGAGCTTGCGCAACTGGGCGCGAGCCTGCAAGCCGAGGGTGCCGCCAGCGCCCAGGCGAAGCTAGACCAGGTGGCGCTGGACCGGATCGCGGCGGCAGAAGAAAAGCTCGCCCGCTCAGCCCAGACCCTTGCCGAGGTGGCGAACCTCTTGGACAGAGCCGCCAATCCTGTCATGGCTGGCGCTCTGGCCCGGCGCGCCGCGCAGGACATTGCCGATGGCCAGGGTGACCTGTTTGCGGCCCGGGCCGCGGTGTCTCCGGTCCCGGCAGATTGAACACGGCCCCACTTGAAGAAGGCGACCCGCCGATGATGACCCCCGCCAATCCCGCGCTGCAACGCATGATGATGGATGTTCCGGTCCAGGTGGATGTGGTGCTGGGCGATGTCCGGATGCCGGTGGCAGACCTTATGGCCCTTTCCGCTGGCGATGTCGTTGCGCTCGACCGGGCACTGACGGACACGGTGGACCTTTATGTCGCCAACACGCTGACCGCGCGCGGCCGCCTGGTCCTGGCCGATGGCGAACTGGGCGTCACGATCACGGAAATCCTCGATATTCGGGACTGATCCGCACGAGCCGGAACGGGGATTGGCTACTCGCCGCCGGAACGGTTGGCCGCCGGGGTTGCGAAGGGGCGGGGCTCGAGCACTTCCCACTCCACCTCCCCGCCCGAAACGTTGAAGAGCGATGGCGTCGCCGGCTCAGCCGGAGTGCTTGGCGCCGGTAGTCGAAGCGTATGGGACGCTGGCGCCAGGACGAGGCCCCGGCTCTCAAGCGTGGTGGCCCAATCGCGCAGGGCATCGATCGAGATCGGATAGGCGATGGCGGTGCCGAGGGCTGTGCCGTTTTCCTTCGCGCGGGTTTCCAGCGCCATCAGCTTGTCCTGCATGGCACTGGTTTCGATGCGGGTATCGATGACTTCATGCGCCCGGGCATACCGTGCAGCGCTGCCGGCTGCGGCGATCTCGAAACTCGATCCGGTGAGGTTGCCGTCTTCGATGAAGGCCAGCCCGCGCGCATGGACATGCTCGACCACGGCACCGGCAAGGCCTGTGTCCTGGGCAAACTTGTCGCCCTGGTAATTGATCACGCCGAAATAACCCGACGCCGTCGCAAGGAACCTGTCCAGCCGGGCGGTAAGCGCATCTTCACTGACGCCGGATTTCAGCGTCAGCGGGTGGGGCTTCACCCGGCCATATTCAGAGGCCTCCATAGGCACTTCGATCAGGACTTCATGGCCGGCATCCCGTGCCCGGGTGATCCAGGTCTTCAGCCCCCGTGTGTGCGGGGAGAAGGCGAGGGTGATTTCAGGCGGCAGTTCGGAAATGGCGGTCTTGGTGTGGGTATAGTTGAGGCCCAGTCCGCCGAGCACGATCGACACTGCCGGCTGGCCGGTGGGATTCTCGAAGGGGCGGGCATACTTGTCGGCGGGTGCTGGTCCGGAGACTTTGGCGTCGAGGCTTGCTACCCGACTTGGGGTTTCAGTGCGGGTGAGTGCAGCCTCTGCAGCTGGCGTCTCATCCACGCGGACGGCGCTGAAGGCTTCGCCGGGCAGGACGGTCCGGCCGTTGATGCGGACCCCACGCGGTTCAGCGGAACTGCCCTCTTCCATCCGCGCGATGGCACGCCGGGCCGGGTTTGCACCTACGCTAACCGACGCGGCATCGGCGGACAGGTTCGTGCGTGGCTGGCGGGGGAGCGATTGCCGCGAAGCCGAGGGCGCTCGGTATTCGACCCCGAGGCTCGGTTCTTCCAGGACGGGGCGCTCGCCCATCGGCCGCATGGCCGCGATCTGGAGGTCGGGCAGCGAGGGGTCGCGGAGACGGGTCTTGAGATTGAGGTCAGCGGCCGTTTCGGACGGTTCGAACAGCGCAACGGTGATCACGGGCCCGGCATCTTCGGCATTGCCGAACAGATTGAGCGTTCCGGCGACCGAAAGGGTGAAGACCGTGAAGATGCTTGCGCTGAGGGCAAGATGGGTCACACCGGATTTCAGTGCGGAGGGGTAGCCAGCACGCCGCTGCACCATGGGGGACCTCTCGATGTGGCGGATGCCGTCGGGAGGGCCAGTGTCAACGCTCTTGGTTAACAAGCGGCAAAGGCGGGCCGGCTGGGTAGTCGCTAGCCGGCGTTCGGGGTCTCCGCACGGCGGTCTTCGCCGAGCAGGACGTCCATGGCCCGTTCGAGCTGATAGTCCTCGCCATCATAGTCTTCCGGTGGCTGGTCGAGCGGCATGTGTGCGGCGCGCCGTTCGGAGCCTTCTTCATTGTCGAGCGCATTGGGCAGGTCCGCTTCGGTCCAGCGGCGGCGGGCGGCCATATCCTCTTCGGTGAAGATCCGGTTGGCGACTTCGATATCCGGCTCGATCCCTGTACTCTGGATCGAGCGGCCAGCGGGCGTGTAGTAGCGCGCGGTGGTCAGGCGGATAGCGCCCTTCTCCGCTCCGAGCGGGATCACGGTCTGGACCGACCCCTTGCCGAAACTGGTCATGCCCAGCACCCGGGCACGGCCCCGGTCCTGCAGCGCGCCAGCGACGATTTCCGAGGCAGAGGCAGAGCCCTCATTGATCAGCACGACCATGGGAATGTCGCGGAACTGCTCGCCAGAGCGAGCATTGTACCGCTCGACATCGAGCTGTCGGCGGCCCTGGGTGGAGACAACTTCGCCGCCGGACAAGAAGGTGTCGCTGACCGATACGGCCTGGTCGAGCAGGCCGCCGCCATTGTTTCGCAGGTCGAGCAGGATGCCGGCCGGATTGCCCATTTCGGCTTCGATCTCATCGATGGCCTGGTCGAGCAGATCGGTGGTCTTGTCGTTGAATGTAGAGACCCGGATATAGGCAACATCATTGCCCTCATCGCGCCAGGTCACCGACTTCGGCCGGATCACTTCGCGGGTAAGGGTCACATCGAACGGTTCAGCGCCGGTGCGCATAATGGTGAGCAAGATGTCGGAGCCGACCTCGCCGCGAATATTCTTGACCGCATCAGAGACCGACTGGCCAATGATCGGGGCGCCATCGACGGCTGTGATCAGGTCTCCGCTCTGCAGGTCGGCGCGGCTGGCGGGGGTGTCGTCCATGGGCGTGACGATCTTCAGGAAGCCGTCCTCCATGGTCACTTCAATGCCGAGACCGCCATATTCGCCGGAGGCATTGACCTGCATGGCGCGGAAATCTTCCGGCGCGAGATAGCCTGAGTGCGGGTCCAGCGATGTCAGCATGCCATTGATCGCTGCCTCGATCACTTCGGCATCGTCAATATCCTCAACATATTCGGCGCGGGTGCGGGACAGGACATCGGAGAACAGTTCCAACTGGCGATAAGAGAGCTCATTGCCGTGCGCGCTGCCGGATTCCGACCAGCCGATCGACGACGCCCCGACAGCCAGGCCACCAAGAACGACGCCAAGCGCAGCGCCCGTTAACATTGCCCGCATGTCGCATCACTCCTGTCTACAGACCGGCATTCGGGGCCGGTCATTTCATCCACTTGGCCGGGTTGAGCGGTTCACCCTCTTTCCGCAACTCCATATAGAGTTCCGGAGGGGGCGATACGCGGCCCGGCATTTGTCCAATGGGTTCGCCCGCTGTCACCGTATCTCCCGGCTCTGCGTATAGCTGGCCCATGCCAGTCAGGATAACATGGTATCCGTCGCTTGTCCGCAAGATCAACATGTTGCCATACGTGCGAAATTGCCCCGCATAATCGATGCGTCCATCGACCGGTGCAGCAACTTGCGCGCCAGACCGGGTTTCGATGAACAAGCCCTGGGAGCGGCCACCACCCGGCATCCGGTCCCCATAGGTGCGTTTGAGCAGGCCTGCGGCGGGTTTTGCCAGGTTTCCAAGGTCCTGGACGCCCAAGGGGACCAGCGGGGGAGGAGGCACCCCGATCGGCGCGGCATCGGTCGCGGTATTGGTGATGGCGGGGCTGAGTGCCGCCAGTTGCAGGCGCGGCCGCGGCTTGTGCGTCGGCATGGGCGGTGCGCTCTCTTCTAGCGCAGCGAGGAGCGACCGCAGGGTGCTGGCTTCCTTGCCGAGGGCCGCCACCCGGGTGCGCAAGGTCTTTGCTTCGCCGGCAACCGATTGGAAAGCGGCCCGTTTCTGCGACGTGAGCGCCAGTATTTCCGCCTGCTTCAGGTCCAGTACGGCTTCGGCGGCCGCAAGGCGTGCCCGCTCGCCGCGGATCTCCTGTTCGAGCACATTCATGGCCTTGATGTCGACCGTCAGCCGGTCCACCCGCTCGGTGAGTTGGGGCGCGGCATCGCCGGTTAGGATGGCGCGGCGGATAGCGTCATTGGCCCGGCCGGGCGACACGACCAGTGCCGGCGGCTGGCGCCGTCCCGATGAGGCGAGAATGCCGAGCAAATCCTCGAGCGCCACATGGTCAGCCATCAATGCGTCTTCGGCCGTGTTCAGCCGGGTACGCAAGTCGATGAGTTTCAATTCTGCGGCAGACGCCTGTTCTTCGCGCCGGCGACTTTCCATGGCCGCCGCAATGAGGCTCTGTTCCAGGGTATCGAGGTCTGACCGGCTGGTGTTTGAAGCGGCTTCGAGGGCTGCGAGCTGGGCCTCCGCACCTTGCTTTTCCTGTTCGAGCCTCTCAAGCTCGTCGAGCG
Source organism: Pseudomonadota bacterium (assembly GCA_039034035.1). GTDB lineage: Bacteria > Pseudomonadota > Alphaproteobacteria > Caulobacterales > Hyphomonadaceae > UBA5336. Next base: position 1,823 of record JBCCBN010000058.1, on the reverse strand, counting down.
TGAAGCTCGACGGCGCAGCCGCGAGGGACAGCAGGGCCACCCCTGCCAAGGAAGACCGCATCACCCTGACCATCAACCGACCCTAACCTGTCCCGGTGAGCGCTTGATTAACGCCCTCGCCATGTCTGTGGCGAGGATGTGGGCTAATCGAGGCGGCGGAGCTGGTCGCGAATGTGGACGAGGTCGAGCGGGTGGCGGCCCGGATCGAATGCTGGCGCCTCGAACAGCAGGTGGCGAAGCACCTCTACTGCGACGGGCAACGCGCTCGCGATGTCATCGGGATCGCTTGCCGCGCCGGGGGTGAGCGGGTGGAGCTGGCGGTTGCGGTGGTCCAGCAATCGGTCGAGCGCCTTGCGCTGGGACCGTGACAGCGCGAGCCGTTCGGGATCTGACAGATGGTCTTCAGACCCGGCCCGGCGTAGGAGCAGCGATACCGGCGCCAGCCGGGCCGGCGTGTCCCCCGCCCCAATTTCGGGTCCAATCCCGGGTCCGCCCTCTGGTCTTCCATTACCCCGGTCAAGGATCGCCGCCGGGTCTGCGGTGTCATAGCCCGTCAGGGCCAGGGCTAGCGCACCTTGCAGGGCCAGGACGAGACCGACCGCCTGCCACCCCGGCGCCTGTTCGGGCTGGGCGGCAAGGGCCACGCCGGCGCGGACCCCCGCCATCAGGGCGCCGGGATCGGCCCTATTCGGGGGCAGAGGCATCGATGCAGCGTATGCGGGACTTCAAGGGCAGGGCGCCTCCAGACTGTTGGGCGGGACGCTACTGCGCCTGCCGGGTAAGTCCAGAGCGATCAGGGCTCAGTCGACGCGGCGGTCGATCCAGCGATAGCGTTTCCCGAATTTCGGGCGATAGCGTCCGCCTTGCCAGAGGTGCCAGCCCACCTGTCCAGCGGCCAGCGCGACAAATAGGGCGATCAGCGTGTGGGTGTTCAAGAGCAGCCATGGATGGTCAACCGCCAGCCAGAGCGGGCCAAGCAGGGCTGCGCCAGTGGCGAGCCGGAAGGCCATGCGCCCGCTCATGGTCGCCAGTAGAGCCCCGTGCAGAGCAGGGCGAAGAAGCCGGCGAATGAGCTGCCAGAGTGCTCGAACGGCAGGCCGGGCGCCCCGAAGGCCACCAACAGGCTGTTCGCAAACAGGCCCGCCACGCCAACCAGGATCGCCGTCCAGCTCGCATAGTCTCCGGGTCCAGCGTCCCGCCCGGCATCCTCAGCCAGCACGTAAGGCCCGCCCCGGTGCCCCGGGCGAGACCAGTACACCGCAACCCGCGGCCGGGGCCAGAATCGCCAGGCCCGGATCCCGGCGATACCAAGCGTCAACGCGCAGAGCGCGGGCGCAAGCCCCGGCGCGCCATAGCTGAGCCACAGCCCCAAGAGGGTCGCGATGCCAACTCCTGCAGCGCCGATCAGCGGTAGGGCGACCTTCCGCCAGGCGGTTGCCAGAACGGAGGCCATCACAGTTGATGGTCCCACAGGGCGGGGTATGGCTCTCGCGGCACTTTGCATACGGGTACGCTTAACAGGTCGAGCTTTGCACCTCCCTAGGGGCAAAGTGCAAATTTCACCGGCGCCGATAAGCCTTTGCGTCACACGGGACAGCGGCGTACCAAGCCGGTCATGACGTTCACCGCCACCTGCTTGACGCTGCTGCCCAACGCCTTTCCCGGCGTGCTGGGCGTCTCGATCCTGGAGCGCGCCCGAACGGCTGGGATTTGGCAGCTTGAAACGCTGGACATACGGGATTTTTCCCACCATAAGCACCGATCGGTCGACGACACCCCCGCTGGCGGGGGGGCTGGCATGGTGCTCCGGCCCGATGTGGCAG